>NZ_VICD02000065.1 GCF_006546735.2 Marilutibacter maris
GGCGACGCCCAGCGCGGGCTGCGCGCGGCGCACGCGGCGTTCTGGCTGTCGCCGCAGACGCTGTCGGTCGGCCTGATCGGCCCCGGCAACGTCGGCCGCACCCTGCTCCAGCAACTGGCCGAGGCGGCGCCGCGCTTCGCCGCCGGCGCCCTGCACGGGCAGAATCTCGACCTGCGCGTGCGCGCGATCGCCAACAGCCGACAGATGCTGCTGGATCCCAGGACCCTGGATCCGGCCAGCGCCGCTGACGACCTGCGCGACGTCGGCGAACCGCTGGACCTGCAGCGCTTCGTCGCCCATGTCCGCGCCGAGCACCTGCCGCACGCGATGATCGTCGACTGCAGCGGCAGCGATGCGGTCGCCGCGCACTACGCCGAATGGCTGGCCGCCGGCATCCACGTGGTGACCCCGAACAAGCACGCCGGCAGCGGCCCGTTGCCGCGCTTCCAGGCGATCCGCAGGGCCAGTCGCGGCGGCGGCCAGTTCCGCTACGAAGCCACCGTCGGCGCCGGCCTGCCGGTGATCCGCACCCTGCGCGACCTGATCGACACCGGCGACGTGCTGCACGAGGTCGAGGGCCTGTTCTCCGGCACCCTGGCCTGGCTGTTCAACCGCTTCGACGGCAGCGCGCCATTCTCCGAGCTGGTGCTGGAAGCGCGAAAGCTCGGCTATACCGAGCCCGACCCGCGCGACGACCTATCGGGCATGGACGTCGCCCGCAAGCTGGTGATCCTCGCCCGCGAGGCCGGCCGCGAGCTGTCGCTGGAGGATGTCGCGATCGAGAACCTGGTGCCCGAGCCGCTGCGCGCGCTCGACCTCGACGCCTTCCTCGCCCGCATCGACGAGTTGGACGCACCGCTTCAGGCTCGCCTGGAGGCCGCCCGCGCCGACGGCGGCAAGCTGCGCTATCTCGCCCGGCTCGACCGCGACGGCCGCGCCGACGTATCGCTGGTGGTGCCGCCGGCCGGCCATGCCAGCCTGTACGGCCGCCTGACCGACAACCTGATCCAGTTCCGCACCCTGCGCTATCCCGACAACCCGCTGGTCGTGCAGGGCCCCGGCGCCGGTCCGGAGGTCACCGCCGCCGGCGTGTTCGGCGACATCCTCGCGATCGCGCAGACGCTCAACTGAGCCTGCGCGGATGCACGCCCCCACCGAGAACCGAACGCGGAACCGCCCCATGAACGATGCGATCATCGAAGACCCGATGGCTCCTGGAGAATCCCGCTTGCCCGCCCAGACTCCGCCCCCGCTGCAGGCCCGCGCGTTCTCGCCCGCCAGCGTCGGCAACATCGGCGTCGGCTTCGACCTGCTCGGCCACAGCATCGGCGGTCCGCGCGACATCGCCACGGTCCGTCGCATCGACGCGCCGATGGTCCGCATCGCCGGCATCTCCGGCGACGTCGCCGGCGTCGATCAACTGCCGCTGCAGGCACCGCGCAACACCGCCGGCCAGGCCCTGATCTGCCTGCGCGAAGCACTGGGACTGGCACACGGTTTCGAGCTTTCGCTGGAGAAGGGCATCCCGCTCGGCTCCGGGCTGGGCGGTTCGGCGGCCTCCTGCGTGGCGGCCCTGGTCGCCGCCAATGCGTTGCTGGACACTCCGCTGGACCGTGCCGCGCTGTACCGCTTCGCCCTCGATGGCGAGTCGGTGTCCAGCGGCAGCCGTCATGGCGACAACGTCGCGCCGATGCTGCTCGGCGGCGTGGTGATGGCCACCCACGATCGGATGATCGCGTTGCCGGCGCCGGACTGGCTGCATGCGGTCGTGGTCCATCCCGACCAGGTGCTGGAAACCCGGCGCGCGCGCGAGGCGCTGGCCGACCCCTACCCGCTTCCGGTGGTGGTACGGCAGAGCGCGCACCTGGCGTTGTTCCTGACCGGCCTGCAGCGCGGCGACGCGTCGATGCTGCGCGAAGGTCTGGTCGACCTGCTGGTCGAGCCACGACGCGCGCCGCTGATCCCCGGCTTCGCCGCCGCCAAGGCCGCCGCCCTCGACCATCGCGCACTGGGCGCGAGCATTTCCGGCGCCGGGCCCAGCACCTTCGCCTGGTTCGGTTCGCGCGAGGACGCCGAGGCCGCGGCGCCGGCGATGCGTGCGGCCTTCGTCGATGCCGGCTTCGACGCGCGCGCCTACGTCTCGCCGGTCGCCGGGCCGCGCGCGCAGGTACTGACCGGGCCAGGAGACGCGGCATGAGCGCGCAAGCGATCGCAAGCCTCGGATATGCCAGCACCCGCGGCCAGGCGCCGGTCGCCGGCATCGACGCCGCATTGGTCGCCGGGCTCGCGCCCGACGGCGGACTGTATGTCCCGACCGTCATTCCCGAGGTCGCGCCGGACGCGCCCGGCGCATCGCTGGCCGACACCGCGACCGCGGTGCTGGCGCCGTACTTCGCCGACTCGCGGCTGGAGGACGCGCTGCCCTCGCTCTGTGCGCAGGCGTTCTCGTTCGACGCGCCGCTGCGACCGCTCGCCGGCGCGGGCGATCACCTGCTGGAGTTGTTCCACGGGCCGACCGCCGCGTTCAAGGACTACGCCGCGCGCTTCCTGGCCGGCGCCCTGTCGCGCCTGCGCGAGGCCGGGGCACGGCAAGGCGACGCTCGCCCGGCCACGACGATCCTCGTCGCGACCTCGGGCGACACCGGCGCCGCGGTCGCCGCCGCGTTCCACCGCCGCGAGGGCTTCCGGGTCGCGATCCTCTACCCCGACGGCCGGGTCTCGCCGCGCCAGGCGCACGGGCTGGGATGCTGGGGCGACAACGTGCGCGCGTTCCGGGTCGACGGCAGCTTCGACGACTGCCAGCGGCTGGCCAAGCAGGCCCTGGCCGACCAGGCGCTGCGCGCGCGCTGTCCACTGGGTTCGGCCAACAGCATCAGCCTCGGCCGATTGCTGCCCCAGGCGGCCTACTACGCGCATGCCGCGCTCGCCCACCATGCCCGGCATGGGCGGGCGCTGAACTTCATCGTCCCCACCGGCAACCTCGGCAACGCCTGCGCGGCGGTGCTGGCGCGGCGGATGGGGCTGCCGGTCGGCGAGGTCCGCCTGGCCACCAACGCCAACGACACCCTGCCGCGCTACTTCGCCGGCGCCGACTATGCGGCGCAGCCGACCCGGGCCACGCTGGCCAACGCGATGGATGTCGGCGCACCGAGCAACTTCGAACGCCTGCGCCACTGGCACGCCGACGACGCATCGTTGCGCGCGGCGATGACCGCGACCGCGGTCGACGACGCCACGATCCGGGCGACGATCGCGTCCGCGCCCGCGCGCCACGGCGTGGTGCCCTGCCCGCATACCGCCACCGGTCTGCATCTGCTCGAGCAGATCCGGGCCGCCGGCGACGATCGCCCCTGGGCGGTGGTGGCGACCGCGCACCCGGCCAAGTTCGAAACCATCGTCGAACCGCTGGTCGGACACGAAGTCGAGCCGCCGCCGGCGCTGGCCGAATCGCTGCCCCGTCGCGCACACGCCACACCGATGGCGGCGACGTATTCGACCTTGGTCGAAGCGCTGGAGGCCGGGTGACGCGGCAAAGCGGGTGCCGGGTCACGACCCGGGCCCGTTTCAACGGAAACTGTTGACACCGCCGTTCGAGCCGTGCTTATCTCCAAACCCATGACGCAGCGCAGCAACCACCTGCAGACCGCCATCGCCCGGGCCCAGACCCCGGCCGACGCGCTGCGCGCCGCGCACCCGCTCCTGATCGCGACCGCATCCGCGGCGCTCATTCTCGTACTCGTACTTATTACCGGGCCAACAAGCGCGGGGTACGGGATTGCGTAGGTAACACCAGGCAAACCCGAAAAGTACCAGGACCCCGCGCCAGAAATGGCGCGGGGTTTTTCGTTTCCAGGCCCAAGAAAACCTCTTCAGACCACCGAGCAAGGACTTCCCACCGTGAGAAGCAACGCGATCAAGCAAGGCCCCGCACACGCACCCGCGCGGGCCATGCTGCGCGCAACCGGCCGCGACGACGACGCCATCGCGCGCCCGTTCGTCGGCGTGATCCACACCTGGACCGACGTGTCCCCGTGCAACCTGACCCTGCGCGAGCTGGCCGAGGACGTCCGCGCCGGCGTCGAGGACAACGGCGGCACCGCGGTCGAGTTCAACACCATCGCGATCACCGACGGCATCGCGATGGGCACCGACGGCATGCGCGCGTCGCTGGCCTCGCGCGAGACCATCGCCGACTCGATCGAGCTGGCGGTCACCGGCCACAGCCTGGACGCGATGGTGCTGCTGGTCGGCTGCGACAAGACCATCCCGGCGGCGGCGATGGCCGCCGCGCGGCTGGACGTCCCGACCGTGATCCTCTACGGCGGCACGATCATGCCCGGCCATTGTCCCTCCAGGGACGACTCGGCCGAGCCCGGCGACGAGCGGCCGCTGACCGTGCAGGACGTGTTCGAGGCGGTCGGCGCGCATGCCGCCGGACGCATCGACGACGCCGAACTGCACCGGGTCGAATCGCACGCTTGCCCCGGTGCCGGCGCCTGCGGCGGCCAGTTCACCGCCAACACGATGGCGATGGTGCTGAGCTTCCTCGGCCTGTCGCCGCTGCAGCTCAACGACATTCCGGCGGTCCACGCCGACAAACCGGCCGCCGCCCGCCGTTGCGGCGCCCTGGTCATGCAGCAGTTGCGCAACGGCGGTCCGACACCGCGCACCCTCCTCTCCCCCGCCGCGCTGCGCAACGCGGCACGCGCGGTGTCGGCCACCGCCGGTTCCACCAACGCGGCGCTGCACCTGCTGGCGATCGCGCACGAGGCCGGCGTCGCCTTCGACCTGGAGGAGTTCGAGGCGGCCGCGGCGGCGACCCCGGTCATCGCCGACCTCAAGCCCGGTGGACGCTACACCGCGGCGGAGATGTTCGAGCAGGGCGGCACCGCCCTGGTCGCCCGCGAACTGCGCAGCGCCGGGCTGATCGAGGACATCCCCACGGTCACCGGCCGCTCGCTGTTCGCCGAACTCGACGCGGTGCCCGCGCCGGTCACGCAGGATGTCGTGCGCCCGGTCGCCGACCCGATCAAGCCGCGCGGCGGCTATTCGATCCTGTACGGCGACCTCGCACCCGAAGGCTGCATCGTCAAGCTGGCCGGTCACGGCCGCGACCGCTTCGAGGGCCCGGCACGGGTGTTCGATTCCGAGGAGGCCGCGTTCGCCGCGGTGCAGGCGCGCCGGATCGAGGCCGGCGACGTCGTGGTGATCCGCTTCGAGGGCCCCACCGGCGGCCCCGGCATGCGCGAGATGCTGGCGGTCACCGCGGCCCTGGTCGGCCAGGGCCTGGGCAACGACGTCGCCCTGATCACCGACGGCCGCTTCAGCGGCGCGACCCACGGTTTCATGGTCGGCCACATCGCCCCGGAGGCCGCGCACGGCGGCCCGATCGCGCGCCTGCGCGACGGCGACCGCGTGCGCATCGACGTCGGCACGCGCCGCATCGATGTCGATGCCGAGCTCGCCGCGCGCGCGCCGGCGTCGTTCCAGCCGCGCGTCCGTACCGGTGCGCTGGCCAAGTACGCGCGCATCGTCAGTTCCGCCTCGCGCGGTGCGGTCACCGCGCCGGGTCCGCTCGACGACCGTCGCGCGATCGCCTCGACCCTGATCGAAACCACAACGGAATCGGCCGCCACCCGAGCGGCCGAAACCGCCCCCGCCTGATCCGCTCCCTCCGTCCCACCGCCCCATCCACCACCCACAGGAACCTGCAATGTCCACCAGCAAACCCCGCATCGCGATCGTCGGCTACGGCAGCCAGGGTCGTGCGCACGCGCTCAACCTTCGCGATTCCGGCTTCGACGTCACCATCGGCCTGCGTCCGGGCGGCCCGACCGAGATCAAGGCCAGGGCCGACGGCTTCACCGTCAAGACCCCGGCCGAGGCGGTGAAGGACGCCGAGCTGGTCGCGGTGCTGACCCCCGACATGGTCCAGCCGCAGCTCTACGGCGAGGTCATCGAGCCGAACATCGCCAAGGGCGCCTGCCTGCTGTTCGCGCACGGCTTCAATGTGCACTACCAGCAGATCGCCCCGCGCGAGGACCTGGACGTGGTGCTCGTCGCGCCCAAGGGACCGGGCGCACTGGTCCGCCGCGAATACGAGATCGGCCGCGGCGTGCCCTCGGTCTACGCGGTTCACCAGGATCGCAGCGGCAACGCCGAACAGCTCGCACTGACCTATTGCGCCGGCATCGGCGGCGCCCGCCAGAACGCGATCCGGACCACCTTCAAGGAGGAAACCGAGACCGATCTGTTCGGCGAGCAGGCGGTGCTGTGCGGCGGCGCGACCAAGCTGGTCCAGGCCGGCTGGGAAACCCTGGTCGAGGCCGGCTACCAACCCGAGGTCGCGTACTACGAGTGCCTGCACGAGCTGAAGCTGATCGTCGACCTGTTCTACGAGGGCGGCATCACCCGCATGCACGAATTCATCAGCGAGACCGCCCAGTACGGTGCGCTGACCCGCGGCGCCTACGTGGTCGACGACAACACCCGCGCGCAGATGCGCAAGGTGCTGGAGGAAATCCAGGACGGCACCTTCGCCCGCCAGTGGATCGCCGAGTACGCGGCCGGCAACGCCAACTACAAGGCGATGAAGCAGGCCGACCTCGAGCACCCGATCGAGACCGTCGGCAAGAAGCTGCGCGCCAACATGAAGTGGCTGGACAACGCCCCCGCCGCCGCCAAAGCGGCCTGAGCCTTCCCGCCCCAAGGCCAACAGGATGTCCATGAGCACCCAACCCGCCAGTACCGCACCGCAGGCCGCGGCCCCGAGCAACGGGGCCGCATGGCTCGCGCAGGCCCTGATCGCCGAGGGCGTCGACACCCTGTTCGGCTATCCCGGCGGCGCGATCATGCCGTTCTACGACGCCCTGCACGGATCGGACCTGAAGCACGTCCTGGTCCGCCACGAACAGGGCGCGGCGTTCGCCGCCAATGGCTACGCGCGGGCCAGCGGACGCGTCGGCGTATGCGTCGCCACCTCCGGTCCCGGCGCCTCCAACCTGGTCACCGGCATCGCCGACGCGATGCTGGACTCGGTGCCGATGGTGGTGATCACCGGTCAGGTCGCGACCCCGCTGATGGGCACGGATGCCTTCCAGGAGCTGGACGTGTTCGGCATGACCATGCCGATCGTCAAGCACAGCTTCCTGGTGCGTCGGGTCGAGGAGCTGCCGCGGGTGGTCGCCGAGGCCTTCCGCCTGGCCCGTTCCGGGCGTCCGGGACCGGTGCTGATCGACTTCCCCAAGGACGTGCAGGTCGGCGACGCCTGCGCGCTGCCCGCCCACGTGCCGCTGGACATCGACGATGTGCCGCGCGCCACCGATGCCTCGCTGCACGAGGCGCTGGCCCTGGTTTCGCAGGCACAGCGGCCGGTCGTCTACGGCGGCGGCGGCGTCGCCCTCGGGCATGCGGTCGAGGTGTTCCGCGACTTCGTCAACGCGACCCGGATCCCCACGGTGCTGACCCTCAAGGGACTGGGCGCGTTGCCGCCGGACAATCCGCTGAACCTGGGCATGCTCGGCATGCACGGCACCCGTGCCGCCAATCTGGCGGTGCAGGAATGCGATCTGCTGATCGTGGTCGGCGCGCGCTTCGACGACCGCGCGACCGGCAAGCTGGCCGAGTTCGCGCCGCATGCGCGGGTCATCCACATGGACCCGGATGCCTGCGAGATCGGCAAGCTGCGCCATGCCGATGCCGCGGTCAACGGCGACATCGCCGCCGCGCTGAAGGCGCTGACCCTGCCGTGCGCGGCGCATGTGCATGGCCGTCACGCGGTCGCGCGGCGGCAGTGGCTGGAGACCTGCTTCCAGCGCGCCCGCGACCACGCCGCGCGCTACGACGCGCCCGGCGACGGCGTCTACGCTCCGGCCCTGCTGAGGCGACTGTCGCAGATCGCGCCGGGCGCGGTCGTGTCCTGCGACGTCGGCCAGCACCAGATGTGGGTCGCCCAGCACTGGCGCTTCGAACACCCGCGCCAGCACCTGACCAGCGGCGCGCTCGGCGCGATGGGCTTCGGTCTTCCGGCGGCGATCGGTGCGCAGCTTGCGATGCGGGCGCAAACCTCACACGACCCGCAGCAGGCCGCCCCCTGCGTGATCTGCGTCAGCGGCGATGGCTCGTTCCTGATGAACGTGCAGGAACTGGCGACGGTCGCCCGCTACCGGCTGCCGCTGAAGATCGTGCTGCTCGACAACCAGGCGCTGGGCATGGTCCGCCAATGGCAGGAGCTGTTCTTCGAACGCCGCTACTCGGAGATCGACCTGTCCGACAACCCCGATTTCGCCGCGCTGGCGGCGGCATTCGGGATTCCCGCCACCCGCATCGAACGCGCCGAGGACGTCGAGGGCGCGCTGCAAGCGCTGATCGCGGCACCGGGCGCGGCACTGCTGCACGTCGCCATCGACCAGAAGGCCAACGTCTGGCCGCTGGTGCCGCCGAACCACAACAACGCGCAGATGCTCGATGGCGATCCGGCCGAGGTCCCAGCCGGCGAGAGCGAAACCGCATCCGCTTCTTCCCCCACATTGGAGAACCCCGACCATGCGTTATCAGCTTGACCTCACCCTCAGACAGGCCGAGGGCGCGCTCGCCCGCGTGCTCGGTGCCGCCGAGCGCCGCGGCTTCCGTCCGCTCGCGGTCGACGGCGAAGCCCAGCCCGACGGCGATCGCTGGCATCTGCGCCTGACCGTCGAAGGCGAACGCGCCGACACCTCGCTGCAGACGCAGCTGGCCAAGCTGTACGACTGCCTCGCCGTGGAGGTGTCGCCGTGCAGCTAGAGGCCGGTTCCACGCACAAGTCCGCGCATCCGGGAACGGACGCCTCGCAGGAAGGCGCCCAGGCGACGGCGGCGCCCCCGCAGGTCTGGTTCGACGGCCGCATGGTGGCGATCGACTCGCCGCAGGCGCCGCTGACCACCCATGCGATGCACTACGGCAGCGGCGTGTTCGAGGGCATCCGCGCCTACGCCACCGCCGACGGCGGCGCCGCGGTGTTCCGCCTGCCCGAGCACATGGAGCGCATGCGCAAGGGTGCCGAGCTGCTGGGCATCGACTTCGACGTCGACGCCGCCAGCGAGGCGGTGCTGCAGACGCTGCGCGCGAACGGCCATCGCGACGCCTACATCCGTCCGCTGGCCTGGCTGGGCAGCGGCACGATCGGGCTGGACGTGGCGTCGTTGAGCCAGCACCTGATGGTCGCGACGATGGCGACCGCGGTGCACCTGGCCGGCAAGGCGACCCGACTGGGCGTGTCCGGATGGCGTCGAAGTCCGGCCAGCTCGCTGCCGCCGCTGAAGCTGTGCGGCGGCTACGTCAACTCGATACTGGCCAAGCGCGAGGCCAAGCAGCGCGGCTTCGACGAGGCGCTGTTCGTCGACGGCGACGGCCGGGTGGTCGAATGCACCGGCGCCAACGTGTTCATGGTCGCCGACGGCCAGGTCGTCGCGGTCAGCCACCCGGATGCGCTGGACGGCATCACCCGCGCGACCCTGGTCGAGCTGTCCGCGGCGCAGTCGCGGCCGGTGACGCTGGAGGAGCTGAAGCAGGCCGACGAGGTGTTCGTCTGCGGCACCGCCGCCGAGGTCGCGCCGATCGCCTCGCTGGACGGGCGCGAGTTCGGCGACAACCCGGTGACGCGCGAGTTCCAGCAACGCTATGCGGACATCGTCCGCGGCCGCGACGCCGCCTTCGCCCACTGGCTGACCCGGGTGTGACGATGGACGGCAGCCGCGCCAGCGACTCCCCCGGCACCGACGTTTCGGACGTGGCGGTAGGCGTCGCCGACGTGCTGGCCGCGCAGGCGCGCCTGCGCCGGTACCTGTCGGCGACGCCGCTGCACCACGCCGAGCGTTTCGGCTGCTGGCTGAAGCTGGAGAACCTGCAGCGCACCGGTTCCTACAAGGTGCGCGGCGCGCTCAACGCGCTGCTGGCCGCGCGCGAACGCGGCGACGACCGCCCGGTGATCGCCGCCTCCGCCGGCAATCACGCGCAGGGCCTGGCCTGGGCCGCCTACCGGCTCGGCATGCAGGCGATCACGGTGATGCCACGCGGCGCGCCGGACACCAAGATCGCCGGGGTCGCCCACTGGGGCGCGACGGTGCGCCTGCACGGCGACAGCTACGACCAGGCCAAGGCCTTCGCCTGCGAGCTGGCGCAGCAGCACGGCTACCGGCTGCTGTCGGCCTTCGACGACCCGGACGTGATCGCCGGCCAGGGCACGGTTGGCCTGGAACTGGCCGCGCTGGCGCCGGACGTGGTGCTGGTGCCGATCGGCGGCGGCGGCCTCGCCTCCGGCGTCGCGCTGGCGCTCAAGTCGCAGGGCGTGCGCGTGGTCGGCGCCCAGGTCGAGGGCGTGGACTCGATGGCGCGCGCGCTCCAGGGCGACGAACGCCTGATCGAACCGGCGACCAGCCTCGCCGACGGCGTGCGGGTCAAGGAGCCCGGCCGGCTGACCCGGCGCCTGCTCGCCGATCTGCTCGACGACATCGTGATCGTCCGCGAGGCCGAGTTGCGCGAAACCCTGGTGCGGCTGGCGCTGGAGGAACATGTGATCGCCGAGGGCGCCGGCGCGCTGGCGCTGGCCGCCGGCCGCCGCGTCGCCGGCAAGCGCAAATGCGCGGTGGTCTCCGGCGGCAACCTCGACGCCGGTGTGCTGGCGACCCTGCTGTCGGAGGTCCGCCCGCGTGCGCCGCGCCGGCCGCGCCGCCGCAAGCGCGAGCGCCTCGCTACCCAGCTGTCCCAGGAGCCCGCCATTTCCGGCATTTCACCCCGGACCATCCACACCACGATGAAACCTGCCATCACCCCCGCCCCCGCCGGCGCCACCCGGCGCCGCCCCGAACAGGAAGTCTTCGCATGAACGACCCCGCCGACCGAGTACGCATCTTCGACACCAGCCTGCGCGACGGCGAGCAATCGCCCGGCTGCAGCATGACCGCCGCGCAGAAGCTACGCTTCGCCCATGCGCTCGCGGAGCTGGGCGTCGATGCGCTCGAGGCGGGCTTCCCGGCGAGTTCCGAAGCCGATCGCGACGCCGTACGCGCGATCGCGCGCGAGGTGCGCGGCAGCACCATCACCACCCTGGCACGCTGCCACGACGGCGATATCGACGCCTGCGCGGCCGCGCTGGAGGGCGCGGCGGACCCGCGCATCCACGTATTCATCTCGACCAGTCCGCTGCACCGCGAGCACAAGCTGGGTCTGAGCCGCGAACAGGTGGTCGAACGCGCGGTGGCGGGCGTGCAACGCGCGCGCCGTCATGTCGACGACGTCGAGTTTTCCGCAGAGGACGCGTTGCGCACCGAGCCGGAATTCCTGGCCGAGATATGCAGCGCCGCGGTGGCCGCCGGCGCGCGCACCCTGAACATCCCCGACACCGTCGGCTACACCACCCCGAGCGAGATCCGCGCCCTGTTTGAATACCTGCGCAAGGCGCTGAACGCTTCCGGCGTCGCCGGCGCCGGCGAGGTGGTGTTCAGCGCGCACTGCCACAACGACCTCGGCCTGGCGGTCGCCAATTCCCTGGCCGCGATCGAGGGCGGCGCGCGCCAGGTCGAGTGCACCATCAACGGCATCGGCGAGCGCGCCGGCAACTGCGCGCTGGAGGAACTGGTGATGGCGCTGCGGGTGCGCGGCAACTACTACGCTACCCATACCCGCATCGACACGCGCCGTCTGGTGCCGACCTCGCGATTGCTGTCGCGGATCACCGGCATGGCCGTGCAACGCAACAAGGCGGTGGTCGGGCAGAACGCGTTCGCGCACGAATCCGGCATCCACCAGCACGGCATGCTCAAGCATCGCGGCACCTACGAGATCATGCGCCCGGAGGATGTCGGCTGGGCGCAGTCGCAAATGGTGATGGGCCGCCACAGCGGCCGCGCCGCCCTGTCCGACCGCCTGCAGACCTTGGGCTTCCAGCTGCCCGAGCCTGCCCTGAACCAGGTCTTCGCCGCGTTCAAGACGCTGGCAGAGAAGAAGCGCGAAGTGTTCGATGGCGACCTGGAGGCGCTGGTACTGGGGGCCGATGCCGCCGCGACCCGCGGCTGGCGGCTGACCCGGCTGCATGTCAGCACCGGCAGCGGTGCGGGCGACGCATTGCCGACCGCCAGCGTGCAGTTGCGCGACGCCGACGGCGGCGAGGTCAGCGAGGCCGCGGTCGGCGACGGCCCGGTGCATGCGCTGTTCGCCGCACTGGCACGCGCGACCGGGATCGAGCTGGACATCGACAGCTACCAGGTTTCCAGCGTGACCACCGGCGACGATGCCCAGGGCCAGGCGCAGGTGATCGCACGCGTCGACGGCAGCGAGCTGACCGGTTCCGGCACCAGCACCGACATCCTCGAGGCCAGCGCGCAGGCCTGGCTCGACGTCGCCAACCGGGTCCTGCGCACCCACGCCGCCACCGACTCCCGGGCGACCGCGCCGCAACGCGTCGCCGCCACCGCATGAGCCCGTCCATGTCATCGACCCAAGCCCACGAAAATTCCCGCCCCCGCACCTTGTTCGACAAGCTGTGGGACGCCCATGTGGTCGTCCCCGAGACCGAGGCCGCGCCGGCGGTGCTCTACATAGACCTGCACCTGATCCACGAGGTGACCTCGCCGCAGGCCTTCGCCGAACTGGAGTCGCGCGGTCTCGCGCCGCGCCGTCCGGATCTCACCAAGGCGACGATGGACCATTCGACCCCGACCCTGCCGGCCGGAGCGGACGGCGAGCTGCCCTACGCCAGCGAGCAGGCGCGCGCGCAGGTACGACGGCTCGCCGAGAACTGCGCGCGTCATGGTATCGAGCTGTTCGACATCGACAGCCCGCAACGCGGCATCGTTCACGTGATCGGTCCCGAGCTCGGCCTGACCCGACCGGGCATGACCATCGTCTGCGGCGACAGCCACACCGCGACCCATGGCGCGTTCGGCGCGCTGGCGTTCGGCATCGGCACCAGCGAGGTCGGCCACGTGCTCGCCACCCAGTGCCTGCTGCAACGCAAGCCGCGGACCCTGGCGATCACCGTCGACGGCGCGCTGCGGCCCGGCGTGACCGCCAAGGACCTGATCCTGCACGTGATCGGCCGGATCGGCGTCAACGGCGGCACCGGCCACGTCATCGAGTACCGCGGCAGCGCGATCCGCGCCCTGTCGATGGAAGAGCGGATGACGGTCTGCAACATGTCGATCGAGGCCGGTGCGCGCGCCGGCCTGATCGCGCCCGACGCGACCACCTTCGACTACCTGCGCGACACCGCGCGCGCGCCGCAAGGCGACGCGTTCGATGCCGCAGTCGAGCACTGGCAACGGCTCGCCAGCGATCCGGGCGCGCGCTTCGACCGCGAGGTGGTCATCGACGCCGACCAGATCGGACCGACCGTCACCTGGGGCACCCACCCGGGCCAGGTCGCGGCGATCGATGCGCGGCTGCCGGCCGACGTCGACTCCGACGCGGCCAAGGCCCGCGACTACATGGGCTGGCAGCCCGAGGCCGCGCTGGCCGGACGCCCGGTCGACGTGGTGTTCGTCGGCAGCTGCACCAACTCGCGGTTGTCGGACCTGCGCGACACCGCCCGCGTGCTGCGCGGGCGCAAGGTGCATCCGCGCGTGCGCATGCTGGTCGTGCCCGGTTCCGAGCAGGTCAAGCGCGCCGCCGAGGCCGAGGGCATCGACGCGATCGTGCGCGCCGCCGGCGCCGAATGGCGCGAACCCGGATGCTCGATGTGCATCGCGATGAACGGCGACCTGGTCGGGCCCGGCCAGCTCGCGGTATCGACCAGCAACCGCAACTTCGAGGGCCGCCAGGGCAAGGGCGCGCGCACCGTGCTGGCCTCGCCGCTGACCGCCGCCGCCTGCGCGGTCGCCGGGCAGATCACCGACCCCCGCGCCTTCATCGACGCCACCGCCGCCACCGCCGAACTGGAGACCGCCTGATGGCCGCCTTCACCACCCTGACCTCGAAGACCGTGGTCCTGCGCGAACGCAACATCGACACCGACCAGATCATCCCCGCGCGCTTCCTCACCACCACCGAGCGCGCCGGCCTGGGCCGGCATGCGTTCAGCGACTGGCGCCTGCGCGCCGACGGTTCGCCAAACCCCGATTTTCCGTTCAACCGCGCCGAGAACGCCGACGCGCAGATCCTCGTCGCCGGCCGCAATTTCGGCTGCGGCTCCTCGCGCGAGCACGCGCCCTGGGCGCTGACCGACCTCGGCCTGCGCGCGGTGATCAGCGCCGAGATCGCCGACATCTTCCGCAGCAACGCGCTCAAGAACGGTCTGCTGCCGGTGGTGCTGGACGAGGCGATCGTCGACGAGCTGATCGACCGGCCCGGCATCGAGTTGAGCATCGACATCGCCCGCCGTCGCGTCACCCTCCCCGGCGGCGCCCAGGTCGAGTTCCCGCTCGACGCATTCGCCCGCACCTGCCTGCTGGAAGGCGTCGACCAGCTCGGCTACCTGCTGCGCCAGCAGACGGCCATCGAGCACTACGAACAATCGCAACACGAGGACCGCCCCCATGCATGCTGAAATCGTCGTACTGCCCGGAGACGGCATCGGCCCCGAGGTCACCGCCGCCGCGGTCGAGGTACTGCGCGCGGTCGGCTACCGCTATGGCCATACCTTCAGCTTCGACACCCAGCTGATCGGCGGCGCCGCGATCGATGCGACCGGCGAGGCGCTGCCGGCGGCGACCCTCGCCGCGGCAAAGCGTGCCGACGCGATCCTGCTGGGCGCGGTCGGCGGCCCCAAGTGGTCGGACCCGAAGGCGCCGGTACGCCCGGAACAGGGCCTGCTGGCGATCCGCAAGGCACTGGGCCTGTACGCGAACCTGCGGCCGGTCACCCCGCATCCGGCCGCGTTGGGCGCATCGCCGATCAAGCCGCACCTGCTGACCGGGGTGGATCTGGTGGTCGTGCGCGAGCTGACCGGCGGCATCTACTTCGGCGACAAGACCCGCGATGGCGATTCGGCCAGCGACCTGTGCCGGTACAGCGTCACCGAGATCGAGCGGGTGGTGCGTCGCGCCGCCGCCCTGGCCCGCAGTCGCCGTGGCCGGCTGACCTCGGTCGACAAGGCCAACGTGCTGGAAACCTCGCGACTGTGGCGCGAGACGGCGACCCGGATCGTCGCCGAGGAGTTTCCCGACATCCAGCTCGAACACCAACTGGTCGACTCGATGGCGATGCATCTGCTGTCGCGGCCGCGCGAGTACGACGTGATCGTCACCGAAAACATGTTCGGCGACATTCTCACCGACGAGGCCTCGATGCTGGCCGGCTCGCTGGGCCTGCTGCCGTCGGCGTCGCTGGGCGATACGGACGGCAGCGGCAGGATCATGGGCCTGTACGAGCCGATCCACGGCTCGGCTCCGGACATCGCCGGACGCGGCGTCGCCAATCCCTACGCGACGATCCTCAGCGCCGCGCTGCTGCTGCGCCACTCGCTGGGCCTGGCGGACGAGGCCGAGTGCGTGGAGAAGGCGGTTGCGGCGGCGCTGGACGCCGGCGTGTTCACCGCCGACATCGCCGGCAGCGGCGGTGGTGTCGGCAGCCGCCAGGCGACCGACGCGGTGATCGAACAACTGCAGTTGGAGTGCCGGCCGGTGATGATGCGCGACTGACCCTCTCCAGCCGTCCCCCTGTAGGAGCGGCGTAAGCCGCGATCGGGCCTTCCCGTGAAAGCTTCATCGCGGCTTGCGCCGCTCCTACGGGGACAGGGTGACGTGGCGACGCCGACGGATTGCCGCGGGGCCGCGGCACGGCTAGGGTGCGCTGATGAATCGATGCCATCACGCCCTTGCCGTCGCCGTGCTGCTGGCCCTGACCGCCTGCGCCAGGCCGGTGGCCACCGTCTCCGAGGCCGTGCCGGCGGCCGCTGCTTCCACTGCGGAATCGGCGCCCGCCGACGTCTTCATGGAACGGATGCGATCGCTGTGCGGCCAGGCCTTCGCCGGACGGATCGTCGCCGATCAACCGGCGCCGGCGGCCGGAGACCCGTTCGCGGGCCAATCGCTGGTCATGCATGTGCGCGAATGCGACGGCGACACCCTGCGCATTCCCTTCCACGTCGGCGGGGACCGCTCGCGGACCTGGGTGCTGAGCCGCACCGCCACCGGTCTGCGCCTGAAACACGACCATCGCCACGACGATGGCAGTGAGGACGTGCTGACCCGTTACGGTGGCGACACCGCCGATGCCGGCAGCGCACAGCGGCAGACCTTCCCGGTCGATGCCGAGTCGCAGGCGCTGTTCAGCCGCGAGGGGCGCAGCGTGTCCAATCGCAATGTGTGGGCGATGGAGATCGTGCCCGGCCAGGTGTTCGCCTACGAGCTGTCGCGCCCGCAACGGCTGTTCCGGGTCGAGTTCGACCTGAGCCGGCCGATCCAGGCGCCCCCACCGCCGTGGGGGCACGAGGACTGAGTCGCACCACGCAGGGGCTGCGGTTTTCCGTAGGAGCGGTGTAAGCCGCGATGAAGCTTTCCTGGGAAGGCCCGATCGCGGCTTGCGCCGCTCCTACGGGACGGCTCTCGCGGTCCGCTCCTGCGGGACCGCTACAGGTGACGCGCCGGCATCAGTCCTGCGTCGATGCCGGCACCTTGACCCGGAACCAGGCCGCGTACAGGGCCGGCAGGAACAGCAGGGTCAGCACGGTCGCGACCAGCAGGCCGCCCATGATCGCCACCGCCATCGGGCCGAAGAACGCACTGCGCGACAGCGGGATCATCGCCAGGATCGCCGCCAGCGCGGTCAGCACGATCGGTCGGAAGCGGCGCACGGTCGCCTCCACGATCGCCTTCCAGGTCTCCTCGCCGGCGGCACGGTCCTGCTCGATCTGATCGACCAGGATCACTGAGTTGCGCATGATCATGCCGGCCAGCGCGATCGTGCCCAGCATCGCCACGAAGCCGAACGGCACCCGGAACACCAGCAGGAACAGGGTCACGCCGATCAATCCCAGCGGTGCGGTCAGCAGCACCATCACGCTGCGCGAGAAGCTGCGCAGCTGCAGCATCAGCAGGGTGAACACCACGAACAGGAACAGCGGCATGCCGGCGTTGATCGAGTTCTGGCCGCGCGCGGAGTCCTCGACGGTGCCGCCGATGTCGATCGAATAGCCGTAAGGCAGCGTCGCGCGCAGCGCGTCCAGGGTCGGCGAGATCTGCCCGGCCACCGTCGCCGGCTGGGTGCCGTCGTAGATGTCGGCGCGCACGGTCATGGTCGGCCGGCGGTCGCGATGCCAGATGATGCCGTCCTCGAAGCCGTACTCCAGGGTCGCGATCTGCTCAAGCGGCACGCTGGCGCCATTGCCGGTCGGCACCGCCAGGCTGCCGAGCATGTCCAGCTGGAGCCGCTCCTCTTCCGGACCGCGCAGCAGCATCTCGACCAGTTCGTTGCCCTCGCGGTAGGTGCTCACGTGCGAGCCGGACAGCGAGCTGGTCAGGAAGTGCGCGACCTCGGCCGAGCTGATCCCCAGCGCGCGGGCGCGCTCCTGGTCGATGTTCAGGCGCACCACCTTGCTGGGCTCGTCCCAGTCGAGGTTGACGTTGGTGACGTGCGGGTTCTCGCGGATCTTCTCGCGCACCTGGTAGGCGATCTCGCGGATCTGGTCGATGTGCTCGCCGGACACGCGGAACTGCACCGGATAGCCGACCGGCGGACCGTTCTCCAGGCGGGTCACGCGCAACTGCAGGTCGGGGAACTGTGGCACCACCTCGTCGATGACCCACTCGCGCACCGCTTCGCGTGCCTCGATGTCTTTCGGCATCAGCACGAACTGGGCGAAGTTGGCCGCCGGCAGTTGCTGGTCGAGCGGCAGGTAGAAGCGCGGCGAGCCGGTACCGACATAGGCGACGTAATTGCTCAGGTCCTCGCGTTCGGCCAGCAGCGCCTCCAGCTTCTTCGCCTGCGCCTCGGTCGCCTTCAGCGAGCTGCCCTCGGCCAGCTCCATGTCGACCATCAGTTCCGGGCGCACCGAGTCGGGGAAGAACTGCTGCGGCACGAAGCGGAACAGCAGCACCGAGCCGACGAAGGCGGCAACGGTGATCGCGATGACGGTCTTGCGTCGGCGCACGCACCACACCAGCAGATGCCGGAAGCGGACGTAGAAACGGGTCGCATACGGGTCGTGGTCGCGGCCGTCGTGCGGCGGCGGACGGATCAAGTCGGCCAGCGCCCCGCTCCTGCCAGCGGCGAGCCGGTCGGCCCAGCGCTCGCGCTGCGCATGCCAGCGCGCGGCCAGCGAGCCGGGCTTGAGCGCCGCCGAGTGGCCGTGATCGGGCAGCAGCTTGTCGCCCAGGAAGGGAATGAACATCACCGCGGCGACCCACGACACCAGCAGGGCGATGGTGACCACCTCAAACAGCGAGCGGGTGTACTCGCCGGTGCTGGAGGCGGCGGTGGCGATCGGCAGGAAACCGGCGGCGGTGATCAGGGTGCCGGTCAGCATCGGGAACGCGGTGCTCTCCCAGGCGAACGCGGCCGCCTTCAGGCGACTGAAGCCCTGCTCCATCTTGATCGCCATCATCTCCACCGCGATGATCGCGTCGTCGACCAGCAGGCCCAGCGCCAGCACCAGCGCGCCCAGCGAGATCTTGTGCAGGCCGACTCCGAAGAACTCCATCGTCGCGAAGGTCATCGCCAGCACCAGCGGGATCGACAGCGCGACCACCAGACCGGTGCGCAGGCCCAGCGACAGGAAGCTGACCAGCAGCACGATCACCACCGCCTCGGTCAGCACCTTGACGAACTCGCCGACCGACTCGTCGACCGCGGCCGGCTGGTCGGCGACCTTGTGCAGCTCCATGCCCGCCGGCAGCGTGTCCTGCAGGCGCGCGAACTCCGACTCCAGGGTCTCGCCCAGATCGAGGATGTTGCCGCCGTCGCGCATCGCCACGCCGATGCCGATCGCGTCCTGGCCCCGGAAGCGCATGCGCGGCGCCGCCGGGTCGGCGAAACCGCGACGGATCTCGGCGATGTCGCCGAGGCGGAAGGTGCGGTCGCCGACCCGGATCGGGAAGTCGCGGATTTCCTCGACCGTGCCGAAGCGGCCGTCGACCCGCAGCGGCACGCGGCTGCTGGCGGTCTCGAAGAAGCCCGCCGGGACCATCGCGTTCTGCTGCTCCAGCGCCTGCTGCACCGCCTGCGCCGGCACCCCGAGGGTCGCCAGCTTGGTGTTCGACAGCTCGATCCAGACCTTCTCGTCCTGCACGCCGAACAGCTCGATCTTGCCGACGTCGGGCAGGTCCTGCAGCGCCAGCTGTACGCGCTCGGCGTAGTCCTTCAGCACCGCGTAGTCGAAACCCTCGCCGGTCAGCGCATAGATGTTGCCGAAGGTGTCGCCGAATTCGTCGTTGAAGAACGGGCCGACGACCTCGGCCGGCAGCAACGGACGGATGTCGCCGACCTTCTTGCGCACCTGGTACCACAGCGGCTCGATCTCCTTGGAGCGCATCGAGTCGCGCGCCATGAAGATCACCTGCGATTCGCCCGCGCGCGAGTACGAGCGGATGAACTCGTACTCGCCGGTCTCCATCAGCTTCTTCTCGATCCGCTCGGTGACCTGGGTGGAGACCTCCTCGGCGGTCGCGCCCGGCCACAGGGTCCGGATCACCATCGCCTTGAAGGTGAACTCCGGGTCCTCGCTGCGGCCCAGGTTGAGATAGGAGAAGGTGCCGGCGACCGCCACCACCAGCATCGCGTAGACGACCAGGCTGCGATGGCGCAGCGCCCATTCGGAAAGATTGAAGCGCATGGCCGTCTCAGCGTTCCGGAACCTGGACCACCGGCTGCGGACCGGCCTGGTCCGCAGCCGCCGCCAGCTTGACCGGCCGGTTGTCGCGATCGACCGGCGCGACCTTCAGCCCCTCGCGCAGCAGATGGCCGCCCGCGGTGACCACCCAGTCCGAGGCGCCGATGTCGCCGCTCACCGCGACACGGTCCTGGCCGTAGGCGCCGGCCTGCACCGGCCGCAGGCGCAGGGTCGAATCCTTCGGGTCGACCACGAACACCGCGGCGCCTTCGCCGTTCTTCTGCAGCGCTGCCAGCGGCACTCCCAGCTCGGCCTCGCGTCCGCCATCGAGGTAGACCCGGGCGCTCTGGCCCAGTTCGAGACTGCCGGCCGGCGCATCGACGGTGACCCGCACCGCGAAGGTGCGCGATGCCGGATCGGCGGCGGGCGAGACCTCGCGCACCCGGCCCGGCCAGCGCTTGTCCGGACGCGACCACAACTCGACCAGTACCGGTCGACCCGGCGCGACCGTGGCGATCGCGCTTTCCGGTACCGCGAACGCGATCTCGCGCTCGCCGTCCGCCGCCAGCACGAACACGCTCTGGCCGGCGGCGACCACCTGCCCGGCCTCGGCCTGGCGCGCGGCGATCACGCCAGCGGCCGGCGCCCGCAGACGGGTGTAGGCGGACTGGTTGTTGGCAACCTGCAGGTTGGCGCGGGCCGCGTCGACCTGGCCCTGGGCGGCGATCGCGGCGGCATCCTGGGCATCGACCGCGGAACGGCTGACCACCTGTTCGGCCCCCAGCCGGGTGAACCGCGCGCGTTCGTCGCGGGCGCGCTTGAGCTCGGCCTGGGCCGCGCTCAGTTGAGCCTGCGCGGCCCGCGCCTGCGCGGCGTAGTCGTCGCCGTCGAGCACGGCCAGCACCTGGCCGGCCTCGACCCGGTCGCCGACGTCGACCCGGCGCTCGAGCAGGTTGCCGCCGACCCGGAACGCCAACGGGCTCTCCTCACGCGCCCGCACGTCGCCGGCGAACGCATTCACCGACGCGCTCATCGGCTGCGGTTGCGCCACCAGCACCGGGCGCGGCGCGCCATTGCCGTCGGTGCCGCCGCCGCATGCGGTCAACGCGGCGGCCAGCAACAGCAAGCTCAAAGGACGGCCCAGTGCCCGGCGAACGGGGGCGGATCGGGGCGCGCGCGTGCCGGTGGGGGACGGGTGGCGCATGGTGGAGGCCTCAGTCGAAATTAATGAACCAGGCGGTACTGTATAAATATCAAACCGCGTAGTCTAGTATTGAGGCATGTCCGAGAACCGCACTTCCCCCCCTGCGCCCCGCCCGACCGGTCCCGGCCGGCCCAAGGACCTGGCCAAGCGGGCCGCGATCCTCGACGCGGCCAAGCGCATCTTCACCCTGCAGGGCTTCGACGGCACCAGCATGGACCAGGTCGCCACCGAGGCCGGCGTCTCCAAGCTGACCGTCTACAGCCACTTCGGCGACAAGGAAGGGCTGTTCTCGGCGGTGGTGAAGGCCCATTGCGAGCAGCAGATGCCGTCGTCGCTGTTCGTGGAGCGCCCGGAACTGCCGTTGCGCGAACGCCTGCTGGAGATCGCCCAGGCCTTCTACGCGATGATCTCCAGCCCCGAGGCGGTCGCCGGCCACCGCATGATGTGCTCGCCGCAGATGGCCGAATCGCCGATGGTCCAGTTGTTCTGGGAGTCTGGGCCGATGCGGGTGCAGGGCGACTTCGCGCGCCTGCTGGAACGACGGATCGGGGTCGGCGAACTGGAGATCGCCCACGTCGAGCGCGCCGCCAGCCAGTTCTTCACCCTGCTCAAGGGCGAGCACCACGCGCGCCTGGTGTTCGGCTGCGCCGGGCCGCCGCTGGGCAGCGTCGACGAGCACCTGGCCGCCTCGGTGGACATGTTCCTGGCCGCCTATGCGACCGATCGGGGCCGGCACTGAGCGGCGCGGCGACACCTGCCGTTACTTGTGTACGGGTGACTTATGGCACTAAATCACCTTCGGCGCCGCGGCCATCCTTTGGCTTCCGGCGCGCGACCGTCGCCGCCCCTTCGCGGACGGTCGATTAGAATGTCGCACCTTTTCCGCGCACGACGAAACCCGACATGACGACGATGGACTTTGCCAAGGCACGCGAACTGATGGTCGAACAACAGGTTCGGCCGTGGGACGTGCTCGACCCGCGCATCCTTGACGTGCTGTCGACGCTGCCGCGCGAGGCCTTCATCGCCGAGGGCCGCCGCAACCTGGCCTATGCCGACATCGCCCTGCCGCTGGCGCACGGCGAGTTCATGATGAAGCCGGTGCTCGAGGGCCGCAGCCTGCAGTCGCTGGCGGTCGAGGCCGGCGACGAGGTGCTGGAGATCGGCACCGGCAGCGGTTTCCTGACCGCGTGCCTGGGCCGCCTCGCCCGCGAAGTGGTCAGCATCGAGCGCCACGCCGACCTCGCCGACAGTGCCCGTGCGCGCCTGGCCGAACAGGCGATCAGCAACGCCAGCGTGATCCACGCCGACGCCTTCGAGTGGGACAACGCGCGCCGCTTCGACGCGATCTGCGTGACCGGCGCGGTCGCCGATATCCCGCCGCGCTTCATGCACTGGCTCAAGCCCGGCGGCCGCATGTTCGCGATCCGCGGCCGCTCGCCGGTGATGGAAGCCGTGCTGGTGCATGGCGTCGACGGCGACGCTGTCAACGCCGCGCGCATCCAGTCGTTGTTCGAGACCGACCTCCCCTACCTCGCCGGTGCGGCCCCCGCACCGACCTTCGAGTTCTAAAGGAATAAGGACCCCGCATGATCCGCCGCCCCCTCTTCCTCGCCCTCGCCTTCGTGCTGGCGCCCTCGCTGGCCTCGGCCGAAGACCTGATGCAGACCTATGAACTGGCCCGCGCCGGCGACCCGCAGTTCGCCGCCGCCGAATCCAGCCGCCTGGCGACCCGCGAAGGCGCGGTGCAGGCGCGCGCGGCGATGCTGCCGCAGCTCAGCGGCTCGGCCTCGCTGACGCGCAACTGGAACGACTCCGACGGCGTCAACGTCATCGGAGGCTCCACTCTGCCGTCCAGCGACACCAGCAACGAGTCCGATACCCGTAGCTACGGCCTGCGTCTGGACCAGATGATCTACGACCACTCGCGGGTTAGCGCCTTCAAGAGCCAGAAAGCGCTGAGCATGGCCAGCGACTTCCAGCTCGACGCCGCCGGCAACGACCTGATCACCCGCACCTCGGCCGCCTACTTCAACGTGCTGGTGCAGCTGGAGACCCTGGCCGCCGCGCAGGCCGCCGAGGACGCGGCCAAGAAGCAGTTCGACTACGCCTCCAAGCGCCTGGAGGTCGGCCTGGCGCCGATCACCGACGTGCACGAGGCCCAGGCCCAGTACGAAAGCGCCCGTGCCAGCACCATCCTGACCCGAAACGCGGTCGAGGACGCCTACCAGGCGCTGGCCGAGATCACCGGCCAGCCGGTGCGCAACCTGAAGGCGCTGCCGGCCGATTTCCAGCCCTCGCTGCCGAACTCGATGGGCGTCGAGGACTGGGTGCAGACCGCGATCGACAACAACCCGGCGCTGCAGGCCAAGGAATACCAGCTCGAATCCGCCGAGGCCAATGTCAGCACGGCTCGCGCCGGCCACCTGCCGACCCTGTATCTGGGCGGAAACTACGGCGACACCAACACCGATGGCACTCAGACCAACAACCTGACCCAGGCCATCTCGGACTACGAGAACAACAGCAAGTCCCGCAGCATCGGCATCACCTTGAGCGTGCCGATCTTCGCAGGCGGCGCGACCCAGTCCGGCGTGCGCCAGGCGCTGGCCCAGCGCGACGTGACCCAGGACGAACTGGTCCAGCAGCGCCGCGCGCTCGAGCGCAACGCGCGCAATGCCTACCAGACCCTGGTCGCCGGCATCAGCGAGGTCGAGGCGCGCCGCCTGGCCCTGGTCTCGGCGCAGAGCGCCTACGACGCCTCCAACGTAGGCCTGGAAGTCGGTACCCGTACCGTGCTGGACGTGCTGCAGAACCAGCGCAACCTGTTCACCGCGCAGCAGGCCTACGCGCAGGCGCGCTACAACTACCTGCAGAACCGCCTGCTGCTGCAACAGGCCGCCGGCACCCTGAAGGTCGAGGACCTGCAGGACGTCAACCGCCTGCTGACCGTCGACGCCGAGGCCCAGGTCGATCTCTGACCCGCTCCTGCACGCGCACGATCGAGAAGGGCCGGCTCATGCCGGCCCTTCTTCGTTTATGGGGGACGGTGCCGGGACCTGTAGGAAACGACACCTGAAAGATGCCGCAGGAAACAGCGGTTCCGCGTTGACGCAACTCGCTTGTCCAAATAGAACGAAGCTGTCCTGACACGTTTCCAGGGCAGGCATGCCGCCGGCAACACAAGCGCGGCATCGCACTCATTCGACAAGGAGTCCACGATGAAGAAGGCCCTGTTTGGATCGGCGCTACTGGCCCTGGCGCTGGCGTACCCGGTGGCTTCAAGGGCCGAGTACTTGCTTCTGACTGCCTCGGGGAACGGCCCTACGGAAGAGGCCGCCCGTCAAGCGACCTACGAGGCCCTCCACACGCAGTGCGTCGTCGAGCGCAATGGAAGCCTGATGAGCATCGACATCGTTGCCTATCCGGGAGCGAATGGCGGCTGGGAATCTTCTGGTAGTGCGGCTTGCCGCACCGGCCGGTGAGACACCTCACCTCGATCAGATAGCGAGAGACCGGACCATCCGGCCTCTCGTATTCTCGACCCCAGCCCTCCGCTTCTGCACGCCCCCTAATACCGGCCAAATGCCTCCACCGGCGGCAGCACCGGCTCGATCAGCGCCATCGTCGCCGCCAGCGCGCCGCGACCGGACTCGACCAGCTCCAGGCCGGCCTCGACCATCCGCGCGCGCTCGTCCAGATTGTCGAGCAGATCGCCCAGCGCGCGCCCGACCGCCGCGGCGTCGCAGCCGATCTTGAGCGCGCCGGCACCGGTGAACAGGCGGCGGATCTCGGCGAAGTTGTGCAGATGCGGACCGGTCACGATCGCGGTGCCGGTCGCCGCCGGTTCCAGCAGGTTGTGGCCGCCGACCGCTTGCAGGCTGCCGCCGACGAAGGCGACGTCGGCACAGGCGTAGAAGCTGATCAGCTCGCCCAGGGTATCGACCACGAACACCTCGTCGGCGGCGCCGGGCCAGGTCGCGCGCGAGCGGGTCGCGACCCGCATCCCCGCCATCCGCGCCAGTTCGGCCACCACCCGGAACCGCTCCGGATGCCGCGGCACCCACAGCAACAGCAGGTCCGGATGCCGTTCGCGCAGGCGGCGATGCATTGCCAGCACCGCCGCCTCCTCGTCCTCGTGGGTGCTGGCGGCGATCCAGACCGGCCGGCCGCCATGGGCGGCCCGGCACTGCGCGGCAAAGGCGTCGATGCCGTCGGGCAGGGGCACGTCGAACTTCAGATTGCCGGTCCTGACCACCTGTCCTGCATCCGCCCCCAACCTGACGAAGCGCTCGGCGTCGGCCTGCGACTGCGCGGCGACCCGGGTGACCGTGCGCAGCGCGCGCGCGACCAGCGGCGCCAGCACGCGGTAGCCGCGCAACGAACGCTCCGACAGCCGCGCATTGAGGATATAGGCCGGAATCCCGCGGTCGCGGCAACCGAACAACAGGTTCGGCCACAACTCGGTTTCCATGATCAGGGCGACCCCCGGCTTGAAATGGGCGAGGAAGCGTCCGACCGCGCCGGGCAGATCGTAGGGCAGGTAGACGTGCTCGACCTCGCCTCCCCACAGCGCGTTGACCCGGTCCGAGCCGGTGGGGGTGATCGTGGTGATCAGCAGGCGCAGGTCCGGACGCGCGCGACGCAGCGCGTTGACCACCGGCGCGGCGGCGTTGACCTCGCCGACCGAGACCGCATGCAGCCACACCGTGCGTCGGCCCAGTTCGGCATCGGCCGGCGGCTGGTGGTAGACCGCGTAGCGCTCATGCCAGCGCAAAAGATAGGCCTGATGGCGGAAACCACGCCAGATCAGGTGATACAGGGTGACCGGCACCAGCAGGTAGAGCACCGCCGAGTACAGCCCGCGCAGCAGGCGCTCGAGCAGGTCGGGCGAGTCCTTCATCGGCTTCCCGACCCCAAAGGACCCGGCGCGATCGCCCCGCTACGGTGCGCCTGCCGCGCGGCGGCGACCGCGGTTCGGGGGCAGCGCGATCTACTGGCAAGCTGACGACGGGGCCTGGGCATCGGGGAAGGATAGCGAAGGGGCGCGCGATCCGCGCGTGCGGCGCGCGATCCGCGCCGTGCTGCTCCGCCACGGCCGCATCGCGCAGGGCGCCTCCGGCGTTGCCTTAGAATTCGTGGATGCGCGACGACACTCCGCTTCCCCGCCCGCCGCTCGGGCCCCGTCATTGGCCGATGTGGCTCGCACTGGCGTCGATGATGGTCGCCGCGCGCCTGCCGTGGACACTGCAGCGCCTGCTCGGCCGCGGACTGGGCGCGCTGGCGTTCGCCCTGGCCGGCAGCCGCCGACGTGCCGCGGCGACCAACCTGGACCTGTGCCTGCCGGAGCGGTCCCCGGCCGAGCGCGCGACCCTGCTGCGCGACAGCTTCCGCGACCTCGGTGTCGGCTTCCTCGAGTTCGCGCGCGCGTGGTGGGGCGACGCGACCCCGATGCGCAGGACCGCGAGGATCGAGGGCGTGGAGGCGATCGAAGCGATCCTCGCGCAGGGGCGCGGCGTGCTGCTGGTGTCGGGTCACTTCATGACCCTGGAGATGTGCGGGCGGCTGATGTGCGACCGGCTGCCGCTGGCCGGCATGTACCGCCGCCACCGCAGCCCGGTATTCGAGTGGGCGGTGCGCCGCGGACGCCAGCGCTACGCGGTGGCGATGTTCGCCAACGAGGAGGTGCGTCCGGCGATCCGTCACCTCAAGCAAGGCGGCATCCTGTGGTACGCCCCCGATCAGGACATGCGCGGCAAGGACACCGTGTTCGCACCGTTCTTCGGGGTGCCGGCGGCGACGATCACCGCGACCCACCAGTTCGCGCGGCTGTCGGGCTGCGCGGTGGTGCCGTTCTTCCATCGCCGCGAGGGCGCCGACTACGTGTTGCGACTGGGCGAGCCGCTGGCGGACTTTCCATCGAAGGACGTCGCCGCCGATACCGCGCGGGTCAATGCCGCGATCGAGGCGATGGTGCGCGAGGCGCCGAGCCAGTACCTGTGGATCCACCGCCGCTTCAAGCGGCGCCCGGACGGCGAAGCGCCGCCCTACGACAACTGACCGCGGCGGCTCATTGCCGTCGCGGCCTCTGCGCGATCGCGCTCAGCCCTCCTCGCGCGCCAGCAGGCTGCCGGCATACAGCGCGGCCAGCAGCAGGGTCAGCCCGCCCCAGAAGGTCGAGTAGAACGCGAGGTGGGTATTGAACGGGAACACCGTCACCGCCAACGCCAGCATCGCCGGACGCGCGTTCTCGCGCGCCGCGGCACCGGC
This sequence comes from Marilutibacter maris, assembly GCF_006546735.2. GTDB lineage: Bacteria > Pseudomonadota > Gammaproteobacteria > Xanthomonadales > Xanthomonadaceae > Marilutibacter > Marilutibacter maris. The sequence goes on from NZ_VICD02000065.1 coordinate 27,213, forward strand.
GAAGCGCCAGGCGCGCCAGGCCAGCGCGGCGCCGGCCAGCCACAACAGCAGTCCGAAACCGCCGGTCTCGCTGAGTACCTCCAGCACCAGCTGATGGGCATGGAAGGCCGGGCCCTCGCCCCAGGCCGCCATCTCGTCCGGGGTCGGATCGCAGGCCGGGAACGCCTCGCGGAAGCCGCGCGCGCCGACCCCGTTGAACGGATGCTCGCGCGCCATGCAGGCGGCCGCGCCCCAGATCCGCGCACGCCCGGACAGGGCCGTGTCGACGCCGGCCTCGTCGCCGGTCAGCGCGTGCAGGGTCCGCTCCACGCGCTGGCTGACCTGCGGCGAGGTCAGGCTCAACACCAGCAGCAACGCGGCGCCGAACGCGAATACCCCCAGCAGCTTCTTCCAGCCCAGCAGGCGCCAGCCGGAGAACAGCAGCACCAGGCCGAAGGTGATCCAGGATGCGCGCGAGCCGGCCAGCACGACCACCACGCCGACCGCGGCGGCGGCCAGCAGCCAACCGGCACTGCCGAAGCGGCGCCCGGCGGCATACAGCGCGAACGGCGACAGGCTGGCCAGCACCAGGCCCAGCTTGAGGTTGCAGGGGCCGAGGATGCCGCTGAGGCGATCGACACCGGCGATCTCCTCCGCCGTGCACATGCCATGTCCGCTGATCATCTGCTTGATGCCGTCGATGCCGGCGAACAGCGGGCTGGTGCCGCTCGCCGCCTGGATCAGCGCGTCGACGGTCCAGATGCCGACGATCGCCGCCAGTCCACCGAAGGTGATCCGGCGTCCGCGACGGTCGGCCACGGCCGACGCCGCCAGCCACAGGAACGGCAGGTAGCGCAGGTCGCCGGCCGCCTCCTTCAGCGCGCGCCCCACGTCGACCGCATCGAACGAGGACACCAGCTCCGGCAGCCAGTAGGCGAAGAACAACACGCTGGTCAGCGCCCAGGCCTGGTGGCTGAGCAGGCCGGCGCCGCCACGGAAGCGCGAGACGGTCAGCCGGAACAGCGCGGCCAGGGCGCCCAGCACCAGCATCGCCTCGGCATAGCCCGGCGCCGGCCACAGCGCCACGTAGGCGAGGATCCAGGCCGGTGCCCAGCGCCAGCCCGGCGCGGCATCGTGTGGCGCCGCCGGTGCGGTCGCGGAACGGGTTTCAGTCGAGGAGTTCGTCATAGACGGCAAGTGTGGCGTCCTGCATCGCGCGCAGGGTATAGCGCGACATCGTAACGGCTGCGACAGGGGGCTGCGCGAGCAGCGTCCGCGCACGGCTGTGCAGCGCATGGGTGTCGAACGGCGGCGCCGCGCCGGCCGGTTGCAACTCCGCCAACAGCTCGCCGACCCCGCCGTGCGCCCAGCCCAGCACCGGCCGGCCGCAGGACAACGCCTCGATCACGGTCCGCCCGAACGCCTCGGGTTTGCGCGAAAGCTGCAGCACCAGATCGCTGGCCGCGTAGGCACGGGCGATCGCGTCGGTGGGCGCGGAGAACGCCACCGCTTCCGTGATGCCCAGTCGTCCCGCTTCGGCCTCCAGCTCGGCGATGTACGCCTCGCGACCCTGTTCGCGCGCGCCGGGCAGCCACAGACGCACGTCGTCGCCGTCGCCGCGCAACGCCGCCAGCAGCGCCAGCGCATCGGCATGCCCCTTCAGGCGGGTGCCGCGGCCGGGCAACAGCAGCAATGGGCCGTCCCCGGCCAGTTGCGGATGCAGGGCCGCCGCCCAGGCGCGCGCGGCCGGATCGGGGTACGCGGCGGGCGGGAACGCCGACGGCTCGATCCCGCGCGGAATCACCCGCAGCCTGGCCGCGTCGGTGGCCGGGTAGTGCCGCAGCACGTAGTCGCGCACCGTCTCCGACACGCAGACGACCCGCTCGCCGCGGGTCATCACCGCGGAGTAGCGCGAAGGCGAGTTCAGGCCGTGCACGGTCGTGACCAGGCGCGGCCGGCTCCTGGGCGGCAACCCACGCAGCGCCAGCACCGCCAGCCACGCCGGCAGCCGCGAGCGCGCGTGCACCAGGTCGACCCGCTGCTCGACGATCAACCTGCGCAAGGCGCGCGCGCGCAGCAGGGTCAGCGGCGACTTGCGGCCGATGTCGAGTTCGAGGTGTTCGGCGCCCAGCGCCCGCAGTCGCGGCACCAGCCGACCGCCGGCGGACACCACCAGCGCACGGTGCCCGGCGCGCACCAGCGCCTCGGCGACTTCCAGGGTCGAACGCTCGACCCCGCCCGAATCCAGCGCCGGCAGCAGCTGCATCACCGTGCGCCGATGCCCCGGACGCCGGCGCGCCTGTCCGGCGCCGGCATGCTCCGCATTGGCACGCTCCACGTCGGCATGGTCCATGCGTTCACCCTGCATGGCGGTCATCGTGTACGGCGGCCGTCACCCGGACCGGGAACGGCGCGGCGGGCGCCAGCGGCTTCGCCGCTCAGCCCTCGAGCACGAAGTGCGCGCCGCAATACGGGCACTGCACTTCGCCTTCGGCCTCGATCGGCAGGTAGACGCGCGGATGCGAGTTCCACAACGCCATCGACGGCGTCGGGCAGCTCAGCGGCAGGTCGGCACGCGTCACGGTGTAGCGCTGCTCGGCGTTGGCCTGGGTGGTGTGGGTGCTGGCGGCTGCGGTCATGGGTCGCGGGGGATCGGTCGCGGGGGAGGCAATTCTAGCAGCCGCGGCCGCCTCTCGAGACGATCGGCCGGCGCAGCGTCAGCGGCGACCGGGCTTTCCCGGGAAGGCCCTCGCGGCTTACGCCGCTCCTACGGTCTTTCCGGCGGTCGTGTGGCTCAGCCCGGCAGGTCGAACAGCAGGGCCAGGGCCTCGCCGTCGGCCCGCAACCGCAAGGCGCCGGTCTCGTCGCTGAAGCCCAGCGCATCGCCGGCCCGCAGTTCGCGCGCACCGACCCGGGCGCCGCCTCGGGCCAGATGCAGCCAATAGCGGCGGGCGGGATCGAGCGCGTATTCGGCCCCCTCCCCGTCATCGAGCCGGGCCTCGAGCACGCGCGCATCCTGGCGCATCGCCACGCTGCCCTCGGCGCCGTCGGGCGAGGCCAGCAGGGTCCAGCCGCCGCCAGGCACCGCCGCCGCGGCCTCGCGCTGGGCGTAGCCGGGCGCCGCGTTGACCCGGTCCGGCTGCAGCCAGATCTGCAGGAAATGCACCGGCTCGGTCTTCGATGCGTTGAACTCGCTGTGTTCGACGCCGTGCCCGGCGCCCATCCACTGCAGTTCGCCGGGACGGATCACGCCACCGCCGCCGCTGCTGTCCTTGTGCGCCAGCGCGCCCTCGAGCACGTAGCTGAGGATCTCCATGTTGGCGTGGCCATGGGTCGGGAAGCCGGCGCCGGGATCGACGCGGTCCTCGTTGATGACCCGCAGCACGCCGAAGCCCATCCACGCCGGGTCGTAATAGTGCCCGAACGAGAAGGTGTGGCGGCTGTCGAGCCAGCCGGCCTGGACATGGCCGCGGTCCTGCGAGCGACGTTCGATGATCATGGTGATGGCTGGGGGTGGGGGACGGAGATGGGATGACAGCGGCGCCGGGGCCCGATGTCCGGGCCCCGGATTCTGCCTTATTCCGCCTTCGGCACCATCGCCTCGACGGTGATCCGGATCTCGACCTCGTCGCTGACGTTGGGCGCGTACTTGCCGACGCCGAAGTCGCTGCGCTTGATCATGGTGCGGGCGTCGAAGCCGGCGGCCTCGCGCTTGCCCAGCGGATGCACGCCCAACTTGTTGATGGTGGTGTCCAGCAGCACCTGCTTGGTCACGCCATGCACGGTCAGCTCGCCCCAGATGCGCAGCTTGCTGTCGCCGGCGGCCTCGACCTTGCTGCTCTTGAAGGTGATCTCGGGGAACTGCCCGGCGTCGAAGAAATCGGCGCTGAGCAGGTGGTCGTTGAAGTCCGGCACGTGCGACTCCAGCCCGCTCAGGGGAATGGTGACGTTCACCGAGGACTGGCCGACGTTGTCGGCGTCGTAGACGATCGTGCCGTCGACATCGCCGAAGTGGGCGACCGGATGCGAGAAGCCGAAATGGCTCCAGGACGCGATCACGTCGGTGTGGTTGGGATCGATGTCGTAGGTGACCGGGGCCGCGAACGTGGCGGCGCTGGCGACCGACAAGGCGGCGGCAAGGACGATCTGCTTGAACATGACAGGCTCCATCGGAGGTTGGGCGGAGGGGCTGGGGTGAGCGTGAGACGGAATCGGGTGACGGCGCCGCGATCAGAGGATCCGCGCGGCCTCGTCGAACGACAGCCGCGGCGAGCGCGGGAACAGCTTGGCCGGGTCGCCATGACCGAGGTTGATGAGGAAGTTCGACTTGATCGCGGTGCCGGCGAAGAACGCCGCGTCGACCCTGGCGTTGTCGAACCCGGACATCGGGCCGCAGTCCAGGCCGAGCGCGCGCGCGGCCAGCAGCACGTAGGCGCCCTGCAGGCTGCCGTTGCGGAACGCGGCGTCGTGGCGGTTCTCGCGCGGGCCTTCGAACCAGCTCTTGGCGTCGGTATGCGGGAACAGGTACGGCAGCTTGTCGTGGAAATCCTGGTCGAAGGCGACGATCGCGGTGACCGGCGCGGCCATGGTCTTGGCGTAGTTGCCCTTGTCCAGGGCCGGCCCGAGCTTGGCCTTGGCCTCGGGCGACTTCACGAACACCAGCCGCAGCGGGCTCATGTTGGCGCTGGTCGGACCCCACTTGGCCAGTTCGTACAGCTGGCGCAGGGTGTCGTCGCTGACCTCGCCGCCGAGCTCGTTGTGGGTGCGGGCGGTGCGGAACAACTGGTCGAGGGCGGCGTCGGGCAGGGTCCTGGACATCAAGGGTCTCCAATTGCGGTGGTGTCGGCATGAGGCCCGCGCAGGCGCCGGGCCAACCATCGGCCCATTCGGGCGATGGGGCCCGGACGTTACAGGCGTCCGCGGCGGGCAGGGCAAGTGTAGAGTCTCGGAAATCAGCTCACCGTCTTCACGCCCGGAACGGATTGGCGCCACTCGTGCAACAAAGAGACAGCCAGACACCGAAAAACACCACCACGTGGACGCTCAGCGACGGCCACGCC
>NZ_VICD02000066.1 GCF_006546735.2 Marilutibacter maris
GGCCCGGCCAACGCCGGCTGCGGCAGCGCCAGCTCGACGCCGACCTCGCGCCAGCGCCAGCGGCCGTCGGCGGCCGGCGCCGGCTCGAAGAAGAAATCGCAGCCGATCCGCAGTGCCGAGGCGCCGATCGCATAGGCGTGGCGCAGCACGCTGGACGGCGGGTCGTCCTCGCCCAGCACCAGCGGTTTCCAGCCGCGCGCGATCCCCGCCTTCTCGCGGCCGATCGACTCGCGGTCCTCGCCGAGCCAGTCCTGGTGGTCGATGTCGACCGTGGTGATCACGGCCACGTCCGGGTCGACGATGTTGGTCGCATCCAGACGGCCGCCGAGACCGACTTCGAGGATCGCCAGGTCGAGGTCGGCCTGTTCGAACAACCGCAGCGCGGCCAGGGTGCCGTGCTCGAAATAGGTCAGCGTGACCTCGCCGCGCGCCGCCTCGACCGCTTCCAGCGCGGCCACCAGCGCGGCATCGTCGGCATCGGCGCCATCGATGCGCACCCGCTCGTTGTAGGCCAGCAGATGCGGCGAAGTGTAGGCGCCGACCCGCCAGCCCGCGGCGCGCGCGATCGCCTCGACGAAGGCCACTGTCGAGCCCTTGCCGTTGGTGCCGGCGACGGTGATCACCTGCCGCGCCGGGCGGCCCAGCCGCATCCGCGCGGCGACCTCGCGTACGCGGTCCAGGCCCATGTCGATGGCCTTGGGGTGCTGCTTCTCGATGCGGGCGAGCCAATCGGCGAGTGAGGCCACGCGTTGCTCCTGCGCAGACGCCGCGGTCCGCGGCGGATGGGTGAATGACGGTCACATGGCCGGTGCGGCTGGCCGCACGGTTCGAGCATGTGGAACGCCGATTATCGCGGAACTCACCCGGTCTTTACGCATCCGCCGTCGCCACTGCCAAGAATCGGCCGGTCGGTCGATCGGCCGGCACCCACAACAACGAAGACCGCATACAAGGAGAAGCAGGATGCGCATGCAACCGCGTAGCAAGTGGATCATCGGCCTGGGCCTGGCCGCCGCCATCGTCGCCGGCGTCGCCGTCGCCAAACCCCTCAATGGCGAGATGGGCGTCTATCTTGACGACGCCGGCAATGTCGTCGGCACCTACCAGGTCAGCTGCGACGGCGTCTTCAGTTACAGCGGCACCCGCACCTCGAACTCGGTCGCCAACGGCCACCTGTTCTGCAATCTCCCCTGAGCCGGTACCGCCATGACCGCAACGGCCGCCATGTTCCGCATGGCGGCCGTTGCGCATCCCGCGCGCGCGCAACCTACAGTGCGCGGTGCACGGCCTCGCCGAACAACGCGGTGTGATGGCCGCAGTCGTTGAGGCGGACGACGTCCAGGCTCTCGATGCGATCGCCTTCCAGCAGGTTCAGCGTGGTCGGGGCCTGACGGAATCCCCACAGTCTCCGGAACGGGATCCCGAGCAGATGGCAGAGGATCACCCGGTTGACCGCGTCGTGGGCGACCACCAGCAGGGTGTCGTCGGCCCCCAGTCCCTCGCCGGCGCGGACCAGGGCCGGCCAGGCGCGGTCGAACACCTGCTGCAGCGATTCGCCGCCGGCACCGGGCATCTGCACCGTCTCCGGCGCTTCCCGCCAGGCGCGCAGGCGCTCGGGGTCGCGCGCGCGGATCTCGCCGGCGAGCAGTCCCTCCCACTCGCCATGGCCGATCTCCATCAGTCCCGGATCGGTGTCGAGCAGGCCGGCGCGCTCGCCGAGCGCGAACTGCGCGGTGACGCGCGCGCGCGACAGCGGCGATGCCACCGCGCGGGCGATCGACAGCTCGCGCAGGCGTTCGCCCAGCGCGCGCGCCTGCGCTTCGCCGACCGGCGACAGCGGGATGTCTTCCTGGCCCTGGTAGCGGCCTTCGGCGTTCCACGGCGTCTCCCCGTGGCGGGCTAGCAATACGCGCATCGGTTCACACCTGGTGGAGGGACAGGACGCCGGGGATCGCGCGCAGCTCGACCAGCTCCGCATCGGAAACCGCACGGTCGACGGTGATCGCCGCGCGCGCCTGACCGTCGCCGGCCGCGCCGAGCGCGAAGTTGACGATGTTGACCCCGGCCGTGCCCAGCTTCGAGCCGACCGTGCCGATCATGCCCGGACGATCCTCGTTGCGCATCAGCAGCACCGGCGCGAGCGGGTCGAACTCGATCTCGACGCCGTCCAGGCGCACCACCCGCGGACCGCGGTGCAGGGTCGCTTCGACCTCGCGGGCACGGTCGCCGTTCTCGATCCGCACCCGCAGCAGGCGGTCGAAGCCGTCGCCGTCGCCGCCGACCGTCTCGGCCACGGTCAGCCCGCGCGCGGCGGCCTCGTGCAACGCGTTGACCGGGGTCACCCGTCCCGACGCGGTCCCCATCAGCGCCGCCACCAGCAGGCGGGTCAGCGGACGCGTATCCAGGCCCTCGGTGCGGCCGGCGTAGGTGACATGCAGACGGGTCGGCGCCGGCACCAGCCGGGCCGCCAGCCGGCCCAACGCCGACATCAGCGGCATCCACGGACCGACCTCGCGCGCGGCCTCGGCGGTCAGCGGCGGCAGGTTGACGCAGCCGGCGACCGCGCCGGTTGCGGTGAAATCGATGATCTGGCGCGCCAGGATGGTGCTGACCGCCTGCTGCGCCTCGCTGGTCGACGCGCCCAGGTGCGGGGTCAGGATCAGCCGCGGATGCGCGCGCAGCGGCGACTCCGCCTGCAGCGGCTCGGTGGCGAAGGTGTCCAGCGCGGCGCCGGCCAGATGCCCTTCGTCGAGCAGGGCCAGCAGCGCGGCCTCGTCGACCAGGCCACCACGGGCGGCATTGATCAGGTAGGCGCCCTTCTTCATCGAGCGCATGCGCGCTTCCGACAGCAGATGGGTGGTGTCCTTGGTCCGCGGGATGTGCAGGGTGACGATGTCGGCCCAGGCCAGCAGCTCGTCCAGGCTCTTGAGCGGCACGCTGCCCTTGGCAGCGGCCCCGGCCGGCAGGAACGGGTCGTGCGCGGCGACCTCCATGCCGATGCCGGCGGCCTTGCGCGCGACCGTGCCGCCGATCCGGCCCAGTCCGATCACGCCCAGCTTCTTGCCCTCCAGTTCGAAACCGGTGAGTCCGGCCTTGGGCCATTCGCCGGCCTTCATCCCGGCGTCGGCGCGCGGGATGTGGCGGGCCAGCGCGAACAGCAGCGAGATCGCGTGCTCGGCAGCGGCCAGGGTATTGCCGTCGGGCGCGTTCATCACCGCGATGCCGCGGGCGGTGGCGGCATCGACGTCGATGGTGTCGACGCCCGCGCCGGCCCTGCCGATCACCTTCAGCTTCGCCGCCCTGGCCAGTGCGCTGGCCGGCACCTTGGTCGCCGAGCGCACCAGCACGGCGTCGAAGTCGGCCAGGGTATCGGCCAAGACCTCGGGATCCTTGATCGGTTCGGGGGCGATTTCGACCTCCCATCCCGCGTCGCGGAACAGGTTGAGGCCGTCTTCATGGATGCCATCGCAGGCCAGGACTTTCATTTCGTGCTCCAGTGGGTGGAATGACCCGCGGAACACATGCAGCCGGCACGCTGGACGGATTGGACCGCGCCTATCGGGCACGGCTGGACCTGTGGCAGGGCCTGCAGGTCGGTCGATACGGCCCGGGCTTGAGGCCTGGACGGTACCTTCGGTCGGGAAACGGGGCCGGCTGGCATGGGAATCCGCGATGTCGAGGAGGCTAGCAGACTGGTGCGGCGATGCAACAGTTGCGTTGGAAACCGCCGCTTGCCGGGTCAAGATGCCCTCTCCCAACGCAGAACCACGGAGTGCGATCGATGGACAGGCAGGTCAAGGGCGAGTTCGAAGTCAGCGCCACGCCGCAGGGCATGCTCGATCTCGGTGGCGAGGCCCAGACCCGCCACGTGCGCTTCGACAAACGCTTCCGGGGTCCACTGGAGGCGACCGCCGTGGTCCACATGCTCGCCGTCGGCACCGCGGTCGAAGGCTCGGCGGCCTATGTCGCGATCGAGCGCATCGAGGGCACGCTCGACGGCCGTCGCGGCAGTTTCGTGACCCAGCACAACGGCACCCTGGAGCGCGGCGCTCCGAGCCTGTCGCTCACGGTGGTGCCCGATTCCGGCGACGGCGAGCTGGTCGGCCTGCGCGGCCGTATCGCGATCGATATCGTCGATGGCAGGCATTTCTATACGTTCGACTATTCGTTGCCGGCGGAGTAGGACGCTTCGCGGATGCGGCAGCGCGCCACACCAGCTGCGTGGCCTGGGCTACCGCATGACGCCTTCGTCCTGAAGCAATGATCAAAGGCTTCCGCCTTCCTTCTGAAATCAGAAACAAAGGCTTCCGCCTTCGGCGGGTTCCTTTTGTCTTGGCAAAAGGAACCAAAACCGCCCGCTCCTGACGCCCGCCGGGACGGCTGCGCCGCCCCGGTCCCCTGTGCGCCTCGAGGCCGGCGGCACGGCGCCCAAACTCGCTACGCTCAGACATGAGCGCCTCTACGGCCGCCGTCCTCTGCGGTGCGGACTGGGGCACATCCATGTGCCCCACCTGCGCTATGAGCGCAGGCGCCTGGCGGCGGTCCAAATCGCTCCAGGCGATTTGTCGGCGGGCTTTAAGTCGCTGAAGGTCAAGGTCAACAGCGCCGCTTTTGACCTTCGTCAAAGCCGGACAGCCCGCACTGATCGCAGACCCGAAGGGCGGCGCGCGGGGACGCGCGCCGTTTTTCGGTCGAGCCAGGGATGGCGAGTCGAAAAATCCTGGAAGGCCCACCGCTCACGATTGAGATCTGTCGGGACGGCCCTTTCTTTTGGCGACTTTTCTTTGGGCCAGCAAAGAAAAGTTACCCGCCGCCTTGGGGGCGGAAGCCGTTGATCTTGATCTTGGCGATCCAGCCGCTCATCCGGAGCAGACCAATGCCCCCGGTTCCTGACCGGAGGTCTTCTCGATCACGA
>NZ_VICD02000067.1 GCF_006546735.2 Marilutibacter maris
GGTGGCGATGCACGCGCTCGCCACGGCCGTTGTAGCCGTAGTGCATCGTCACCGCGCCGCCCTGCTTGACCGCGCTCAGGCGGTTGGCGGCGCTGCGAGCTAATCAAAAGCCCTGCAACCCTCGACTAATAGCACGACAAAATTTTATGTCACCCAGATCAGCTCACTCTTCGTTTCCATTTAGCCAAGGAATGGACATCTCCGACTCTTTCTTGGTCGGATAGAACATCTTCTTTTCAGAAAGCTGAAAGAAAAGTGTCCCGCTAATTCCAACAACTTCTTTCTTATCAACCCTTCTCTTCCACATTCTCCCATATACCTCAGCAGCTTTATCCTCTCCAACCCGACCCACAAAATCATCCGAGAACTCAATATCCTGATCTCTTTCAGAGAATATTAGATAAAAATCATTGTCTTCGACATAAAATATGTCGTAAGTGCAATTATCTGCACCATCAACAACCTGCACATTTGGCATCACCGACCTCCCCTCACTCGCCCGCCAGGATATACATTTATATATCCACCACCTGGTATTTGTACATCCCAATGGGGCCCACCGTGAGCCGATCCTCCTGGGCCTGTTGGAACCCAAACACGACCTTTCTTATCCGGCCAACCGTACCCTCTTCCATTTGGACTTCTAATCTTCTTTCCATCCCATTTTCTTGGTGGAGAGTAGCCATCCTCCGCAGTTGGCATTCCTGGCGCATCTGCTTCGAGGCACTCACTGAGCTCTGCCGTGAGCTGGATTATAGGGCTGTGTAAATATGCATTTATTATTGGAAATGACGTTTTTATGATGTTATCAGATAAATCTGAAACACTATAGGGCGGAGTATTCGCCCTCCATTCACCTCCCTCATAGGGCGGAGTCCCTCCCCAGCCAATTGGCGGATCATGTGCGGGAAAGTATGTCGTCGCTGGAGGATTATCTGAATAACATCTAATTTCAGACAAAAATGGGCCATACTGAATAACCCGACAGGTTTCAAGCCCATTATGGTCTATACCCGAAATGGGAGCATTCAGTACATATGAATACGTGCTGACCCCACCACTCAAACCAATCGGATCCGATTGCGAGTACCGCCCCACCCCCGCCTCATAGTCCCGGAAGTAGTTGTAGTTCAACCCGCTCGCGGCGTCGTAGCGCTGGCCCGGGAAGCGCATATCGAGTGTGAAGGCGGTGCTGTCGCCGTCGGGGTCGGGGTTGGGGGCGCTGTTGCCGAAGGCTTCGCTGGCGATGTCCCAGGTCCAGACCGCGACGTCGCGCTGGGGTTCGATCACCGCGCGCGGGGTGCCGA
>NZ_VICD02000068.1 GCF_006546735.2 Marilutibacter maris
CCGCGCACCGGGCATGTGGCCGGCTACTGGGCCAGCGATGGCGAGATCGACCTGGAGCCCTGGCGGCAACGGCTGCCGGCGGGCTGCAGTTACTGTCTGCCGGTACTGGGCAAGGGTTTCCGCCTGCATTTCGCGCCCTGGCGTCCGGGCGACGCCCTGGTCGAGAACCGTTTCGGCATTCCCGAACCCGACGTCCCCGCCTCGGCCCTGCTGCCGGCGGAGGCGATGACGCTGATGGTGTTGCCCGTGGTCGGCTTCGGCCCCCAAGGGCAACGCCTGGGCATGGGCGGCGGCTGGTACGATCGCAATCTCGCGTTCCGGCGCGATCGCCCCGCGCCGCCATGGCTGGTCGGCGCCGCTTTCGAACTGCAACGAATCGATACCCTGCGTGCCGAGCCCTGGGACGTGCCGCTGGATGCGGCCTGCACCGAGGCCGCAAGCCACGACTTCCACTCGCGCCACCGCCCGCCCTCCTCCGAGACGACACCTGCCGAATGACCGCACGACGCCGCTACTGGTTGATGAAATCCGAACCCGACGCCTTCTCGATCGACGACCTCGAGCGGGTCGGCACCGAGCCCTGGAACGGTGTGCGCAACTACCAGGCGCGCAACTTCATGCGCGACGGCATGAAGGTCGGCGACGGCGTCCTGTTCTACCATTCCAACTGTTCGACACCCGGCATCGTCGGCACCGCCACCGTCGCCAGCGACGCCTATCCGGACGAGACCCAGTTCGACCCCAAGTCCGACTATTACGATCCCAAGAGCAGCCGCGAAGAGCCGCGCTGGCAACTGGTCGACATCGCCTTCGAGCGCAAGCTGTCGCGCACGATCGCGCTCGACGAGATCAAGCAGCATGGCGAGCGCCTGGGCGAGGACTTCGCCCTGATCCGCCGCGGCAACCGTTTGTCGGTGTTCCCGGTCACCGCTTCGCAATGGAAGTACCTGCTGTCGCTCGAATGATTCGCGGCCGCGGCCCGGCGCCACGGCTGCCGCTTCCACCTGACATCCTCTTCCTCCATTCCAGTACCCAGCCCATGTCCGAATCCAAGCGCCTGGCCGCCGAAAAAGCCATCGAATACGTCGAAGACGGCATGATCGTAGGTGTCGGCACCGGCTCGACCGTCGCCTATTTCATCGACGCGCTCGGCCGTATCGGCGACCGCATCAAGGGCGCGGTGTCCAGCTCCGAGCAGAGCACCGAGCGGCTGCGCGGACACGGCATCGAGGTGCTCGACCTCAATGCCACCGGACCGCTGTCGCTGTACATCGACGGCGCCGACGAATGCGACCCGCACAAGCGCCTGATCAAGGGCGGCGGCGCCGCCCTGACCCGCGAGAAGATCATCGCCGAGGCCAGCGAGAAGTTCGTCTGCATCGTCGATCCGAGCAAGCGCGTCGACGTGCTGGGTCGGTTCCCGTTGCCGGTCGAGGTGATCCCGATGGCCCGCAGCCTGGTCGCGCGCGAGATCCTCGCGCTGACGGGCGGCCAGCCGGTCTGGCGCCAGGGCGCCGACGGTGCGCCGGTGGTCACCGACAACGGCAACTGGGTGCTGGACATCCACAATCTCTCGATCACCGATCCGGTTGGCCTCGAGCAGGCCCTCAACCCGATTCCCGGTGTGGTCTGCGTCGGCCTGTTCGCACGCCGTCCCGCCGACGTGGTGATCGTCGGCGCAGAGCCGCCGCAGGTACTCTGAAGCCACCCGCCGGACACGGCCTCCGGCGTCATCCGGGGAGGAGTTCGCCAGTGCCTTCAATGCGATATGCGCTTGTGGTGGCGATGGCGATGGCGTTGTCCACGCCGCTCTCACGGGCGGCCGGAACCGATCCGGTGCTGGCGCCGCCGAGCGAAGCGCTGCCTCCCTTGCTGGGGCAGGCCAGGCGTGAGCTCGCCGACATCGTCGCCCGGCGCGACCTCGATGCCCTGCTGGCCCATGTCGGCCCGGATACGAAGCTGAGCTTCGGCGGCGACCATGGGGCCGAGGACTTCCGCAGGATCTGGGGCAGCGGCATGCACGACCAGCAGGACCTGTGGCGGGAGCTGGACGCGATCCTCGCCCTCCCCGGCGTGGTCCAGGGCACTCGGGATGCGCCGCAATACTGCGCACCCTATGTGTTCTGTCTGCCAACGCCCGGCGCCATCGATCCTTACGAGGCCCTGGTCGTAACCGGGACCCGGGTCGCGATCCGCGACCGCCCCTCGCACGACGGGGAGGTACTAATGCGGGTCAGCCATGCGGTGCTGCAACGGGCCCCGGATGACCCTCGGGTTGACGGGACCACGCCTCCAGAGTGGACCCGGGTGCGGCAGGCCTCGGGGACGACCGGTTTCATCGCCTCGCCCTGGGTGCGCAGCCCGATCGATTATCGTCTGATGGTGTCGGTCGAGGCGGGCAGCGGCCGCTGGATACTGGATTACTTCATCGCCGGCGACTGAACCGGCAGGGTATCGCGGCTTACGCCGCTGCAGCGGTGGTTCTGACGCAGTCCCGGTGGGCCGGTATGCGTGGGTCCGTTACGGGGGTGCGTCAGCGTTTGTGTTGCGCAAAAGAAG
>NZ_VICD02000069.1 GCF_006546735.2 Marilutibacter maris
CACCGCGCAGGTCGGCGGCGACCGCCCGGGCCAGGGCCGCGGCCAGTTCGGCGCCGTCGGCGAATTCATGTGCATGCATCGGCAGTGGCATCGGTTCGATCACCCTCAGTCCGGCTCCGGTTTCGGCGCCCATGGCGTTACTGCGCATCCTCATGCCAGGTCCTCCCGTCGCGTTCGATCAGCGCCACCGCGGCGCTGGGGCCCCAGCCGCCGGCGGTGTACGGCTTGGGCGCATCGTGGCCGGCCTCCCAGGCGGCGCGGATCGGGTCGATCCACTGCCAGGCGGCGTCGACCTCGTCGCGGCGCATGAACAGCATCGGGTTGCCGCGCACCACGTCCATCAGCAGGCGCTCGTAGGCGTCGGGCTGGCGGCCGCCGAAGGTCTCGGCGAAGCTCAGGTCCATCGCCACCTCGCGCATGCGCATGCCGCCCGGCCCCGGCACCTTGTTCATCAGCCACAGCTTCACGCCCTCGTCGGGCTGCAGCCGGATCACCAGTTTGTTCGGCGCCAGCGGACTGGCACTGCCGTCGGCGGGGTCGCCGAAGATCGAGTGCGGGACGCGGCGGAAGGTCACCACGATCTCGCTCATGCGCTCGGCCAGGCGCTTGCCGGTGCGCAGGTAGAACGGCACCCCGGCCCAGCGCCAGTTCTGCACCTCGGCCTTGATCGCGACGAAGGTCTCGGTGTGCGAGGGCCCGCCCAGCTCGTCCAGGTAGCCCGGCACCGCCTGGCCGTCGACCGCGCCGGCGCGGTACTGGCCGCGCACGGTCATCTGGGAGGCGTTGCCGTTGCCGATCGGGCGCAGCGCGCGCAGCACCTTCAGCTTCTCGTCGCGGATCGCGTCGGCGGCGAGCGAGGCCGGCGGCTCCATCGCCACCAGGCACAACAGCTGCAACAGGTGGTTCTGGACCATGTCGCGCAGCGCGCCGGACTTGTCGTAGTAGGCGGCGCGGCCCTCGACGCCGACGGTCTCGGCGACGGTGATCTGCACGTGGTCGATGTGCTCGGCCTTCCACAGCGGTTCGAACAGCGCGTTGCCGAAGCGCAGCGCGGTCAGGTTCTGCACCGTCTCCTTGCCCAGGTAGTGGTCGATGCGGAATACCTGCGACTCCTCGAACACCCGGCCCAGCGCCTCGTTGATCACCTGCGCGCTGGCGCCGTCCTTGCCGATCGGCTTTTCCACCACCACCCGGGTGCCGCCGCCGGCCAGTCCGACCGAAGCCAGACGGTCGGCGACGTTGGCGAACAACGACGGGCCGACCGCGAGGTAGAACACCCGCACCCGGTCCGGGCCGTGGCCGATCTCCTCGGCGAACGCCGGCCAGCCGTCCTCGCTGGCGAGGTCGAGCTGGCGGTAGTGCAACAGGGCCAGGAAGGCGTCGACCGCTTCGGCCACGCGCGGATCGGCGGCGGCGATGCCGGCGACCGCCTCGCGCACCCGCTCGCGGTACGCCTCATCGCTGCGGGCGTCGCGGGCGACGCCGTAGATGCGGGTACCGGTGCCGATCTGGCCGTCGACGAAGCGGTGCAGCAACGCCGGCAGCAGCTTGCGCATGGCCAGGTCGCCGGTGCCGCCGAAGATCACCAGGTCGAACGGGGCCATCGGGACAACCGGAACGGGGGGCGAGGCGTGCAGGGTCATGTTCGGGCTCGTGGGGTGCCGCCGCGCGGGCGGACCGACTGGTCTGGAGGTGGTCATGGAATCTGTCGTGCGATCGACAATACCACTGCGATACCAATCCAGCAAATCCGGCCTGGGAACGCCCTTCACAAGCCAGAACAGGGGCTTTGTTGCCCCAACTGGTTTGTTACTGGTATCTTTCAGGTATGCAGGACTATCTGCTCAACGAATACCAGCGTCAGGTCGCCGCGCGTCGCGCGCCGGCCTACCAGCACCTGCGCCGGACCCTCCAGCACGCGATCGAGAACGGCTCGCTGACCGCCGGCCAGGCCCTGCCCGGCGAGCGCGAACTGGCGCGCCTGCTGGCGCTGTCGCGGGTGACCGTGCGCAAGGCGATCGCCGGCCTGGTCGCCGACGGCCTGGTGACCCAGCGCCAGGGCGCCGGCACCTTCGTCGCCGAGCGCATCGTCAAGTCGTTCTCGGCGCTGACCAGCTTCACCGACGACCTGCGCGCGCGCGGGCTGGACCCGCGTTCGGAGTTCCTGGAGCGCGGCACCGGCGAGGTCACCCCCGAGGAGGCGATGGCGTTGAACCTCTCCCCCGGGGCCCAGGTGATCCGCTACTACCGGCTGCGCACCGCGGGCGGCTCCGGCGAAAACCGTACCGCGCTGGCGCTGGAGCGCACGGTGGTGCCGGCCGAGGTGCTGTCCGACCCGGCCCTGGTCGAGAATTCGCTGTACGCCGCCTTCGACAAGCTCGGCCTGCGCCCGGTGCGCGCGCTGCAACGGTTGCGCGCGATCGCCTTCGACGCCGAGCAGGCGCGGCTGATGCGCCTGCCCGAGGGCAGCCCGGGACTGTTCATCGAACGCCGCACCTTCCTCGACGACGGCCGCGTCGCCGAGTTCACCCGGTCCTTCTACCGCGGCGATGCCTACGACTTCGTCGCCGAACTGCATACGGAGTGATGCCTTGAACGCCGCCGCCGATCCGACCGCCCTGTCCGCCCGGCCGCTGCGCGCCGAGGACACCCTGATGTTCGCCGAGGCCGCCGAGACCGCCGACGCGGTCGCGCGCCAGTTCGCCGCCAACGCCGACACCCTCGATGCCCTGGCCGAACGCCTGCGCGCCGATCCGCCGCGCTTCATCGTCACCTGCGCGCGCGGCAGTTCCGACCACGCCGCGACCTACGGCAAGTACCTGTTCGAGACCACCCTGGGCCTGGTCACCGCCTCGGCCTCGCCGTCGATCGGCTCGGTCTACGCGATCCGGCCGAAGATGGAGGGCGCGCTGTTCGTGGCGATCTCGCAGTCGGGCAAGAGCCCGGACCTGCTGCGCAACGCCGAGATCGCCAAGGCCGCCGGCGCCCACGTGGTCGCCCTGGTCAATGTCGCCGACTCGCCGCTGGCGGCGCTGGCCGACACCGTGGTGCCGCTGCACGCCGGCCCCGAGCGCAGCGTCGCCGCGACCAAGAGCTATCTGTGCTCACTGGCCGCACTGCTGCAGCTGACCGCGCGCTGGAGCGGCGACACGGCCCTGCGCGAAGCCGAACGCGGCCTGCCCGCGGCGCTGCGCCAGGCCTGGGCGCAGGACTGGTCGGCGGTGGTCGACGTCCTCCGGGACGCGCGCAACCTGTTCGTGCTCGGTCGCGGGCTGGGCCTGGGCGCGGCCCAGGAAGCCGCGCTCAAGTTCAAGGAAACCAGCGGCCTGCACGCGGAGGCGTTCTCCTCGGCCGAGGTCAAGCACGGTCCGATGGCGATCGTCGGCCCCGGCTTCCCGGTGCTGGCCTTCGCCCAGGACGACGACACCGGCGCCGGCACCGCCGCGGTCGCCGAAGAGTTCCGCGGTCGTGGCGCGCCGGTGTGGCTGGCCGCGCCCGGCCAGGCCGCCGGCGACGGGCACCTGCCGCTGGCCGCCTCGCCGCATCCGGCGGTGACCCCGCTGCTGACCGTGCAGTCGTTCTACCGCGCGGTGAACGCACTGGCGGTCGCGCGCGGCCACAATCCCGACCTGCCGCCGCATCTGAACAAGGTCACCGAGACGGTCTGAAGCCCAACGCCCCTACGGGTCGCTTCTGCGTACGACACTCACCACGACGACACCGCCATGTCCACCCTCGCCTTCCACAACGGTCCGATCCTTACCGAACGCGGATTCGCCGACGGCCTGTGCGTGATCGTCGAAGACGGCCGGATCGCCGCGATCCTGCCGGGCGGCGCCCCTCGTGGCAGCGAGGCGGTCGACCTGCGGGGCCGGCACCTGGTGCCGGGCTTCATCGACACCCAGGTCAACGGCGGCGGCGACGTGCTGTTGAACGACACACCGACCGTCGACGGCGTGCGCCGGATCGCCGAAGCGCACCGGCGTTTCGGCACCACCGGCATGTTGCCGACCCTGATCAGCGACGACGTGGCGGTGATGGTCGAGGCGATCGCCGCGGTGCGCGGGGCGATCCAGGCCGGCGTCCCGGGGATACTCGGCATCCACCTGGAAGGCCCGTACCTGGCCGAGGCGCGCAAGGGCGTGCACGACCCGGAAAAGTTCCATACTCCCGACCCGGCCGAACTCGACCGGATCGCCTCGCTCGACAACGGCCGTACCGTGCTGACCGTGGCCCCGGAACGCTTCGACGCGGCCACCCTGCGCGCACTGAGCGCGCGCGGGGTGATCCTCAGCGCCGGCCACACCGCCGCCGACTACGCGACGATGCGCGCCGGCCTGGACGCCGGCATCCGCGGCGTGACCCACCTGTTCAACGCGATGACGCCGATGAACAGCCGCGAGCCCGGCGGCGTCGGCGCCGCGCTCGACGACCCCAACGCCTGGTGCGGGCTGATCGTCGACGGCCACCACGTCCACGACGCCAGCCTGCGGATCGCGATCGCCGCCCGTCCGCGCGGCAAGATGATCCTGGTCACCGACGCGATGCCCCCGGTCGGCGGCGAACGCGACACCTTCGAGCTCTACGGCGAGACCATGACCTGCCGCGAGGGCCTGTGCGGCACCGCCGACGGCACCCTCGCCGGCTCCGCGCTGGACATGGCCAGCGCCGTACGCAACACGGTCAGACGCCTCGGCCTGCCACTGGACGAAGCCTGCCGGATGGCCTCGCAATACCCGGCCGATTTCCTCGGCCTGGATGCCGACCACGGCCGCATCGCGGTCGGCTGTCGCGCCGACCTGGCGATGCTGGACGACGACATCACCGTGCAGGGCACCTGGATCGGCGGCCAGGCCTGAACGCCACCGGACGCACATCTTCGTAGGCGGCGTAAGCCGCGATCCCCGGGCTGCGCCCGGGAATCCCCAAAGTTTGCTGCGCAAACCTATGGGCCCCGCCGTTGCGCTGCCACACCCTTATTCGCGCTATGCGCGAATCGCCCCCTGACTCAGGGGGGTGGGTGCATGGCGAAGGCAAACGCTCTTCGTAGGAGCGGCGTCAGCCGCGATGGAGCTTTCTCGGGATGGGCCGGTCGCGGCTTACGCCACTCCTACGGCCTGGGCCACGCCGCGCTTCCGTAGCCAATCGGCCACCTCGGTCCTGTCGTGCTCCAGAGCGACCTGCTCCGGCGTCCTGCCCTTGTGATCCCGCATTCCCGGGTCGGCCCCGTATCTGATCAACGCCCTTACTGCGCCAAGCCCACCCCAGCCGCTGGCCCAGTGCAAATGGGGTCATTCCGGTATCGCTGGCGGCCACATTCGGATTGGCGCCCGCGCGCAACAATACACGCAGTGCCGTTGCATTACCGTGCGATGCGGCGCCATGCAACGGCGACTCGCCGGTGTCGTCAAGAACCTCGATGTCGTGACCCCGGCGTATCAACCGCCGCAGCCGCTTGTGCGCACCGACCCAGGCTTCGCCGTGCATCGGGGTCTCGGCTTCGCCCCGCCTGGCCGATGCGTTTTCGTAGCCGCTTGGAGAACGCCGTCTACTCATGATGTCTGGTCTCACCGTGACTCCAGGCCGATATCTGTTCCGGTGTCCTCACACCGCCGGTCGCGGCTCACGCCGCTCCTACCTATCGCGGGCGTGCTCAATCCGCGCTTGCCTCGGGCCGGCAGCCGGTGCCTTTCACGACCACCCCGTTCACCACGTCCTCGCAACCCCGGTACGGCAGCGCGACCGACAGCGTGA
Organism: Marilutibacter maris; assembly: GCF_006546735.2. Classification (GTDB taxonomy): domain Bacteria; phylum Pseudomonadota; class Gammaproteobacteria; order Xanthomonadales; family Xanthomonadaceae; genus Marilutibacter; species Marilutibacter maris. The sequence goes on from NZ_VICD02000069.1 coordinate 5,755, forward strand.
AACGCCCATCGACCGGTTTGCCGCCACAGGTCGCCTGCACATAGGTCGAACTGCCTGCAATCCGCAGTGCGTCCCTGTCCAGGCTCCTGGAGCCGCTGGAACGCGCGACCCTGACCGCCTGGAACCCGGGCGCCGAATCCGGCGTCACCACGACCTCGAGCAGGGTCACCGCCTTGGGCGCCGCAGGCCACTGGCGTTCGGCCGCTTCGATCGCCGAGGTGTCCAGCTCAAGCAGTTCGGGGCCGACGTAATCCTTGCATCCGCTCTCCGACAGCGCCTGCGCGTCGCTGTCGAAGGCGGCGAGCGACACGCCGCACAACACGGCGAAGGCCATGCCCGACGCCCGGATGGGTCGCTTCGTTGCGGACATCAACAGATCCACAGCAGCACCCCGTCGCCGCGTCCGGCGGCATCGCGATAGAACCGCCGCAGCTCGCGGTAGTGTTCGAGCAGATAGTCCAGGGCCTCGTTGCCGTCCCTGACCCAGATGCTGTCCGGGTAGACACCGGCCGCCTCCATGGCCTGCGGCGCATAGCGCGCGCGCAGCTCCGACACGTCGATCAGGGCATCGGCGATCGTCCTCACCCGCTCCGCCCGCAGCAGCCGTGCCGGACCGTAGCCCATGTCATCGCCGATCGGCTCGCCACCCAGGATCGCCTGGCCCAATGGTCCGGCGCCGGGATCGGCGCTGCCGTGGAGCAGGTAGTGGATACCGTGCCAGGCCTTGTCGACGTCGATGGAATTGTCCGGATCGCCGTCGCCATCGTCCGGATAGAGATACCCCTCGATCCGGCCCGGATCGGCCTCCAGCTCGGCAAGCGTCTTGGTGTCGACCGCGGCAAAGCATCCTGCCATTCCCATCAGACTTCTCCTTGTTGAAAGACATTCCGGTCCGGACCGGCCGCGCCCCACTCGCGCAGGCGGCGGTTGGCCACCTCCGCCGACAGCGCACCGAGGCGCTGAAGGTGCCAGACCAGATGGATCGCAAGCAACTGCAGATGGCCCTGGGCGATCGTTTCGATCGCGGGGGTGCGCGCCGACAGCACGAACCGATGCCGCCCGAACGGCGATCGCGAGCGCCAAGGAACACGCGCCTCGCCGACATTCCGTGCACACCGATGTCGCGGAACACCGCTCGTCGGCGCATGCGCCTGCGACGCGCCGGCTGCCGGCAGCGCGCGCTACCCTTGGCGAGCCCGGCCCCGGCCATCGCCACGCGCCCGGGGCCACGAGGCGTCCGCAAGGGATCCGGAAGGAGCCGCCGATGTTTCGCCATGGATTTCGCCACGGAACCGTGAGCTCGATCTCCCGTCGTACAGGGCCTCGCACCTGGGCGGCCCTGGCCCTGGTACTGACGTGCTCCGCCGGCATCGCCGCGCCACCGCCGCGACCGACCGGCCCGCCCACGCTGCGGCTGTCTCCGGCCGCGATCGAAGCGCTGCGCGCGCAGGTACCCGAGGCGACGCTGGCCTTCCACCAATCCGGCGAGATCCGTCGCCAGATCGACAGCGTCTACATCGACCCGGCCGGTCGCGCGCATGGCGTCGCCTTCGAAAGCAATCTCGGCCGCGATGCAAGGATCGCCCGGGTGCGCTGGCAGGTCGCCCGTGCCCCGTTCCATGGCGATGTCGACCATCCGGTCGGGCTGCTGCTCAGCGGCGACAGCGATCAGCGGGTGTTCGAGGTCGATTTCGCCGAGGTCGCGCGCAAGGCCGGACTCGCCAACGCCCCCAAGGCCGGCGCGGCGCGGATGAGCCCGGCGGCGGCGGTCGCACGTCGCTCCGGGCTTGAACGCAGGGTCGCCGTTCCCGACACCCCGCCGGATACGCCGACCGCCGGCACCCCCGCCCTCTCGCGTGGGGAGGTCAGCGGTACCCTCGCCTCGCTGCGCCTGCTCAATCCGCCGCGTTTCTACGTGCGTGCGATACCGGTGAGCGCCAGCGGGGCGGTGTCGGGACGGCCCTCGCCCGGCCTGCCGGTGATCTGGGCCGCGGCCCCGGTCCCGGCGACCGACATGTCGAGTTTCGAGGTCGTCTCCAGCGTCCCGTTCGACCTGCGGGTCACCGCGTTCCGCTATGTGCCGTCGGTGACCACCGAGAACTGGCCGGCCGGTTGCGAACCGATCCCGCGCGACGAGGGCAAGGATGCGCTCGACGTGATCGGCGAGGCGCCGGGCGCCGTCGTCGACCTGGTGAACTGGGCATCGGAAGCCTATTCCGACCTCAAGAAGATGGTCGTCTCGGTGATGGCCTCGCTGCTGCCTTTCGTGCCCGAGAGCGTGGTGTCGCTGGCCCTGGATTCGGCGCTGGCGGCGGCCGGCCTGCCGCCGTCGATCCCCAACGTCGACGCGCTGATGGAGGGCGGCGCCGACTATCTGGCCGTGCAGATGGCCGCGCAGATCCCGACTCCGGCCTCCGGCCCGCTGGCCGAGATGGCCGCCGACGAGGCGCGCCGGCAGATCCGCGACAGGACCAAGGAAGCGCTGCTGGAAGCGGCCCAGGACATCGCCCGCCAGCGCGCCGCCGCCGCCCGCTGGTGCACGCGCCACATCAGCGAACCGTATTTCGAGGTCACCGTCCGCAACGCCGGCAGCGCCGCCGCCGAACAGGTCGGCCTGCACGTCAGCGACTCGGCCGGCCTGTTCGAGAAAGTCACCCTGCCAATCGAGCGCATCGAGGCGGGCGAGCAACTGGTGCTCCCGGTCGCCTATCGCCAGGCCAAGGACATCCCGGTCCGCTACGTCTCGCAGATACCGCGCATCGATCGCGCCAATGCCAGGAGCGCGTGGTGGGATCGCTACCAGTCCACGCCGCTGTCGTTCCAGTTCGCGCTGCCGCAGCGCCGCGACTGCTACGGCGACGGCCGCTGTCAGGCCTCGATGCGGATCGCCTACACCACCCCGACCCGGCTCTGGGACAACGGTCCGCCGTTCATGATGCTGCAGCAGAGCCAGTAGCCGGAAGACCATGGGCCTGCGACTTTCCCGGCCCCTCGGGAGGGTCTACCCTGCTCCCGGTTTCCACCCCGCCCCTGCTAGCCAATGCCGCCGATCAAGATCCTCGACATCTATTTCGTCCTGGCGACGACGGCCAAGCTGGCGCTTCTGCTGTCCGGGCACGACTGGAAGCACGCGGCGGCATTCCTGGCGGCGAGCCTGCTGATCTACTGGCACTGGCATCACTTCAAGCACGACCAGGACATGCACTGGGGCCCGCTCTTCAACGGCGCCTACGAGGGCGGCGCCAATCAGGCCGAGCGCCGCAACATGATCGGGTGCCTGTTCGCATTCCACGCCGTGCTGCTGTTCGTCGCCTGAAACAGGCGCCCGGGCCCGGCCGGGCAAGCGCTCGCGGTCGCATCCTTCGGGGCCGGCACGCCGTCCGCCCATAGCAACCACCCCGCCACCGCGACATTGACCACGACGGTGACCCAGAACATCGCCTGAAACGAAGTCTTCGCGGTCTTGTGGCGGAACTGCTGCTGGGCGATCAGGGCGCCGGGCCATCCGCCCAGCAGGTCGAACAGATGCAGGGTCTTCTCCGGCGTACGCCACGCGCCCCGACCGGCGGCGGCCTTGTCCCATCCGTACAGGACCAGGGACACGCCGCTGGCGACGAAGTAGGCGATCGCGACGGCGCGCGGGACCACCCCGACCAGGGCGGCGGCGGCCAGGAGCAGCAGGGCGACCACCGCGATCGCGGTCCGCGGCAGCCCCCGACGATCCGCGCCGTCCCTGCCGGCGTTGCGCCTGCCTCTGTTTGCTTTACCCGAAGACATGCGATCCCTCTCCCAGACGCTGGGCCAGCGCGGTCAGCGACAGGACCATCACCAGCCCCAGGCCCGCCGCGCCGATCGTCAGCCACACGCGCAGGCCGCACAGGGCAGCGGCCGCCGGGCTGTCGCCCGATATCGCCGCCGACAACCGCGTCATATGACGCCCGACGAAGAAGCCGATCAGCCCCAGCAGCGCGTAGATCGAGGCGACCACCAGACTGATCGCCAGCACCTTGCCGGGCCCGGCCCGGACGCCATCGCCGGCAACGATCAGGGCATTGGCCCAGCACAGCGCGCTGACCAGCGGGAACAGGATTCTCACCATGCGTTAACACCTCTGGCGATGCGCAAAAGCCCGTCGACGATGGAAGTCGCCAACCGCAATGACCGTCCCGAGCGTATCAACCGCATCCACCGGGCCCTCGCATTCCGTCATGACATGCCCCCTCATTCTCACTGCCTGCCCATGCCTCGCGGAAGCAGGGCCTGAATTCCGCGGCGACTGCGTTGATCGTGATGCCCCCTTTTTCGGAGAGGCATCATGAACAGAGTATCGCTTTGGACAATCGTGCTTTCGGGCGCGGCGCTGGTGGCTTCGCCCGCCGTGTTGGCCGACGACAAGGACGCGACCGACGCGGCGCTGATCGCGCGGGCCATGAGCGCGGGACCGATGCAGATCGCCGCGCAGGCGAAGATCATGGACCACGACGGCAGCGTGCTGCGGGAAGGCTCCAACGGCTGGACCTGCATGCCGAGCATGGGCCCGGGCATGGACGTGCCGATGTGCAACGACGCGACCTGGATGGCCTTCATGCAGGCGTTCGCGCACAGGCAGGCGCCGAACCCGGTCAGTGTCGGCATCTCCTACATGTTCGGCGGCGACATCGCGACCAACAACGACGACCCGTTCGACACCACCCAGGACCCGGGCGAACCCTGGGTGACCGAGGGCCCGCACATCATGGTGATCGTCCCGGACCCCGAGTCCTCGCTCAAGGACATGACCAACGACCCCGACGCGGGCGGTCCATACGTGATGTACAAGAACACCCCGTACGCGCACATCATGATCCCGACCGGTCCGCGCCCGGTCGCCACGGACAAATAAGCCGGCCTGTGCGCTCCGCCTCGCGGGACGTCGATCCGCAAGGACCGATCGCGCCGACCCGCGACGTCCATCCGGTTGCGGACCCGGACGGACCTCAGCCCGCGATGCGGCGTCGCGCCCGCTCCAGCGAATGGCGGAGGAGTGCTTCGACCGTGGGGACAAGCTCCGCGTCCGGATTGATGATCGACACCCAGCCGCTCGGTCCGTACAGCGGATGCGGAAAGAGCCGGTTCAGCGCGGCGCAGTCGAACCGGTCGCGGTGGTTCTCCAGCTCGTTGGGCTTGAATCCGAACAACGCCTCGAACTCCTCCCTGCCGGTCTCGATGTTGAGCCGATACAGTCCACCGCGGTTCAGATCCGACTCGCTGTCGAATCCGGTGTAGTCCTTGGTCACGATCGTCGTGAAGGGCATCTTCCTTGGTTCGCCGTCCTTGTCGCGCACATGGAAGAAGGTGTCGCCCCATGCGATCTCCGGGCTGCCGTCTCCGGGGCCGGCGATCTGGATATGGACGGAAGCGTCGCTGCCCAGCAGCGCGCGAATGTCATCTTGGGTCATGGTCGGATCGTCCGATCAGGCTGTTGAAGCGGACCCGCAGCCTGACACCCGGACGGCAACGAGTCGAGAAGCGAAGCCGGTAGACCTACGGAGGACCTGTTCCCTCTTCTTCCCTAGCCGCCGTCGGGCTGCCGGATCACCCCGTAGTCCTCGAAAACGGGGATCAGGCAGAGCCAGACGATCGCAAGCGCCACCAGAAGCTGTCCAACCACATCGATGAGCCACGAGTGGTCGGGGAATAGCAGCATCAACGCATCCAGCACGACGCGCGCCACCAAGCCCGCCCCTATGCCCATGGCGACCCGCAGTGTGGCTTTCAACCCTCGATGTAGCCTCCTGGCCGCCACGGTCGCGCTACCAGAACTGCAAGGGGGCGAGGAGACGTCCGGTATTGGGGACGGTGGCAATCATGCCTCTCGAACGGTGAAAGCCGCTCCCTACCCTTGCTTGAATCAACGAATCCCGCATTGGATGCTCCTGTCCCGGGAACGGTATTCGACCCAGGGCCCGTCGAACGACATGTACTGGATCCGGGTGGCATCGCTGCCATCGGTCGGCTCAACGGCGTATTCGATATCTCCGGGACGATCGGGCGACAGATGCATGACGTAGGTGTCCTGTTCTCGCTCAAACCTCATCGGGTAGCCCTTGTCCAGGCCCAGCAAGCGGACATCCTGCGAGTCGAGCATATCGGGCAGGCGTCCGTGCCTGGACTGGAAGTTCTGGAACTTGTGATCGATGCTCAGCGCCTGCCAGTAGCCCCGCGGAAAGTAGGTACACGGTAGGTACGCGCCGACCAGGGAGTGCCCGATCTTGGCAAGAACCAGGGCTGCGATGAACATCATTGAATACTTGACGGTCTTCATGGCTTTTCGGCACCCGCCTCAAGAATCGCACACCCACGAATGGACTTGCGTCTGAATGGTGCCTCGATCCACGGCGTGGGGCGACGGTCCGCCTTGCCGATGCGTTCCGTTTGCCGAAGCCTGGGGCGAAAGCACTTCGCAGCTCACATGCCTCATGCCGCTGACCACGCCCCTGTCGCTATGGGTTAGCGCACGGCCGGACAACGCGCAGGCCTGCTCACTAACCGGCTACTCCGCGTCCGGCACCCTGCAGAACCACTCTCCGAACCCCAGCTCCGGGATCAGCACCCGGTAGCAGTTTCCGTCGAGTCTTACCTCGCGCAGCACGAGCTCTCCGGCGACGAGGCGACTGACCTGGAAGACAGGACCCTTGCGGGAGACGACCTGCCAGGGCTCCCATGCCACGCTCTCCGGCGACTGGTCGGGGAAGTACGCGCGCGAGTACTTCTCGCGCGTCTCCACAACCAACTTGCCGAAGAAGTCGTTGCGAAACAGCAGACGCTGCTTCTCCGTCAACCGCACGCTCTTCTCCATCTCGGGGAGCGTCCGTGCGGCATCCGATCGCCAGCGACCGCACAGCTCGAAGGCCCCGGCGGCGCTGGAGGGCCATGCGGCCGCCAACAGCAGGATCAGCGGTATCGATCTCATTCGACAGAGGCCCGTAGCGGATCGGTCCACTGGCAACCGCACGGCATCGTCATGCGGCCGGCGCCCGATGCCGGATCCATGCCAGCCAGACCAGGCAGCCCAGCAATCCGGCGGAGACAAGAATCGGCGCATCGAAGACGCGGCCGTTGGCGAAGACGAACACCAGGAAGGCCAGGGGCACCAGCGTCATGCAAAGCGCCATGCCCGGGGAGCGAGGCGCGCGGCTGATCGTGAGCCCGATGCAGAGCATCAGCAGCGCCAACAGCGCCGCCGCGCCGAAGGCCGCCAGCCGGCCCAGGCCGAACAGCCCCAGCGCGTCCAATGCCAGCAACCCGGTCAGGATGAAGGCGCAATAGCGGATGATCGCGCGCGGCAGGCTCTCGCGCGTTTCGGCCATGCGGCGCGCCGCGGCGTCCGAGGCGGCCCGCCTCGTATCAGGGGTGTCGAGTGCATCGACGAAGTCGTCTGGTTTCACGATGCTCCGATACCCGGTTCTGGTGGGGCCGCCGAGAGGCAGCGGCTTGAATGGATGTGCACGACCTCATCCCCGGCCCGCTCGTTTCCTGGTTCCCGGCAGAACTCCGGCCAGGGTGCCGGCGACGGAAAGCAGCAGCGCGCCCAGGACAATGGGCAGGCGATACCTCGCCATGAACTGCTCCGAGGCCATGCGTCCGCACTCGTAGCCGACCGAGAACTCCTCGGTTTCCGGGCAGGTGTTCAGCGCGACAACCATCCCCGCCACGGTCAGCGAGACGAACGCCAACAACACGAACCAGAGCAGGCAGAACAGGACTCTACGCACGGTGTCCTCCTTGTGGCCAAGGCCTGGGCCATACGGTACGGCAAGTAGCCGCCGGTCCGACGGCCCCTCCGGCAGGATAAAGGCGGCCCGGACCTAGGCCATATCCCGGTGGATCCGGGTCGCCTCGACGTAGCGCAGGTAGGTGTCGCGGTGCTCGCTGAAGCGGTCCGCGCCTTCCTGGAAGGCCTTCTCGGCCTCGTCGAACTCGCCGAGCTTCAGCAGGCACTCGCCGCGGGAGAAGAACGCAGTGTGGCCGTTGGGATTGACCCGCAGCGAGGCTTCGAAGTCCGCCCGGGCCTTGTCGAACTCGCCCAGGTCCATGTGGGTGAAGCCGCGGTTGTCGATCGCCTCGTAGAACATCGGGAACAACTCCACCGCCCGCGTGTACTCCTCGATCGCCTCGGCGCCGCGGTCGCCATCGCTCAGGGCGTTCGCGGTCATGTAGTGGGCGTTCGCCTGCGACACGACCAGCTCCAGGTCCTGCCCGGTGGCCTCGATGTAGCGCGGAAAGTCGGTGTGCTTGAGGTACTCGTGGAAGCCGTCGAGCTCCTCATCGGCGACCGGGCGCGAGCACAGCACCTCGCCGTCGCGCTTGAAGCCGAGCGAATCGATCGGGACATGCCGGGCCAGCACGGTCAGGGCATCGAGCCCCTCCGCGGACGGCCGGGTGGCCGTGGGCGCGTAGCAAAGGCAATGGAAGGTCCTGCTCCCGTCCGACCACGCATCCACGGCCAGGATCCGGGTCGTCGCCCATTCGCCGTTGTCGCGCCGGGAAACGATGACATCGCCTGCTTTCAAGACTACCTCCATGTACGTGTCTGATCCGGGTCGGGGTGCGCCTGCGCACGGCGCGGCATCCGCCACGCATCCGGAGGAGTTGAGCATGTTCGGGTGGGGAAGTCGACTTTGCGCCTTGCTGTCGAGTCGGCTGTCTTCCTGCGCGAGAATAGACCCTGGCCGCTGTTCTTTTATTCGACCCACTTCCTATACGGAGCCCATGGGATCGATCCCCGCCTCTTCGAGCATACGGGCTTTCGTCTTCATGGACGGAACGAACGACGCAACCATCGCCACGCACCAATACAGATGAATCAGGACCGGTATGGGTTCAGGAATCTGCAGCTCGACAATCAGCAGCCCCAGTTGCATCGCGATCAGGAGACCCGAGACCATCAAAGTGATAGCCACGGCACCACGCCAGGTCGCGGGATCTCCCATGCCCGTCCGGCGATGGATCTCACGTCTGGCCACAACGGCAGCAAGTTTTGTCCCCAACCAAGCCAGGATCGCGTAATACAGCGTCACTTCCGCGACTACAAGTGCGATTTTCACTTCCATGCAATCGCCCACTCGCCGTTGTCGCGCCGGGAAACGATGACATCGCCTGCTTTCAAGACTACCTCCATGTACGTGTCTGATCCGGGTCGGGTGCGCCTGCGCACGGCGCGGCATCCGCCACGCATCCGGAGGAGTTGAGCATGTTCGGGTGGGGAAGTCGACTACGGGCTTGCTGTCAGGCCTCAGCGTAGGTTCGCAGCATGTAAGGCTCCTGGGACCTGTCGGCGATATGTACCAGCAGTGTCCGTTGCAACTCGACTTCACTGTGAAAGGCGTGACGCTTGGAGAAAGAAAAAACGTCGGATAGCGATTCGTGCTCATGCCATGAGGTCATGACGAGCTGGTCGTCCGGAATCTCGCCATAGCCAAGAATCCGAAGGCTCGCCAGATCAACGGAATCATCCCAGTAGCCGCAGTCACGTCCCCAGGCCATCATGGAAAGGCAGCCGGAGCGGACAAGCCAATCGCTCACCGCCATCTGCCACTCCAGCGGAACGATCTGCTCCACCATCACTACCGCGCGAAACGGCGAGGGCCCGCCCAAGTCAGGCGGAGTCGAGCCGCCAGGTAGGTGCAAGTAGACCGGAACGTCTGACATGGGGCCTATCGTTTGGATTGAGTGGAACCGCCAGGCATCGTCTGCTCGACCAGCCCCGCGATGGCGTCTTTCCGGGCCGCCGCCATGCTTCTGGGCGTCTCGCCAAATTCGGAGCGAATGTCCGGATTGGCGCCCGCCAGCAGGAGCGCTTCCGCGATGTCCACTCGCCCCTGGTGGATGGCAAGGTGCAGCGGCGTCTGGCCCATGTCGCCAATCGCATTGACGTCTGCGCCGGCCTCGATCAGGGCCTTGGCGCCGTCGAAATCCCTGCGCCATAGCAATACATGCAGTGGCGTATCGTTCTCGTAGCTGCGGCTGTCCATACTCACGCGGCGGCAGCCACCGTCGGCGGGAAACAGGACATCGGACGTGGACTGCAGAATTTCCTCGATGGTGCGCATGGCTTGTCCATTGAGCGGTTGGGGGTATGGGTGTGGACTCGGCAACCGTATCGATTGGGCCCGAGCCACGCGAAACTCTCCTGATCCGTTATGTTCTGGACTCGTCGAGCCCCATGGACAAGAAATGAACCTGACCCCTTTTATTTATCCTGACTGCCTGTCTGTGAAAGCCGGGGCAGTCCAACCTGACCCCATTTTTCAGTTCAAGGTGAGTCCCTTTTGCGTGGACGGCGCCAGTGTTGTGGGACCTGCAGGGCTGTGGTAGAAGTCTAAGTTGGACAAGGCGTGGACTGGTCTTTTACCAAGGGAGCTTGGTTGATGAAAAAGTGGTTATATGGCGTTTCGCTTGTTATTGGATTTGCGGTTCCTTTGTCTGTCGCAGCGGAAAGCGCACCTGGCGATTTGTTTCCGGAAGAGGGGTTGAACCCTGAAGATATCCAGTCACTCTACATCGGGCAAAGCTACCATTCACAGCAGGTCGTTTTGGGGGCGAGGGCGGATGGTTTTACCGCTACGGCCATATATGATCGTGCTACCGATCGAATATATGTGGATACTGCATATGCGTCATTTGATGTTGGGCTAGGACAAGCTGCCCTTCAAGCGGCAAAAGGTAATTCGGCGCTTGCAAATTCAATGGCGAGTGATTTGCGGTCAAGTTTTCTAACGCAGCATTCGTTTGAGATTACGGTTGGGTCTATTGGGCTTCCATCGTACACGCCTCCTTCTGGAATCCCAGAGCCATGCGATCTTTCTCCATGCGATCCGTGGGCATACATGATTCGAGAAGGGTTTATGGAATCTTACTTAGGATTTCGGGTATGGGATCCACGTGTTGACCCGTGGTGGGAAATGGCTCATACCGACGAGGAGGTAGAAGAAGATAAGGCTGCGTTCAATCGAGCTAAGGATCACTGGTGTGATCAGGAGGCCTCGGATTCGATGCAGATTCTTGCCGGGCTGTTGAGCGGGACCCCCGCCTGTATTACCGGTGAAACAAATCCTTTTTCAGCTTCTGTCTGTGCTGGTTCTGTTGTTACCATATTGGATGGTTTTCGTAGCGATGCAAGCGAGAAGTGTCATCAAAAGTATCCCGGGCCGGGTGCATGGCATTTCCCATGAGAAAAGAAATGATAGAAATGCTTTTGATTGTTTTTGTTGGGTTTGCGGTGGCTTCGAATCTGTATGCTACTGCGCATATCTCCGACAAAGTGGCAAGGGTGCGATATCAAGCAATATTCTCTATTGGTCTGCTGTTTCTGCTTGCGTACTACTTGCTCCGGTGAGTTTCATCACAAGCCTGTATGAGTGCTGTAGGAGAGGCCCCGCGGAAGCGGGGCCTCTCGTTGCCGAGGTCAAGAGGGCGGCCATCGATACACTTCCGGAAAAAGGGTCGGATTCATTTGTCCCCATGAATGAGCGCCCGCTGTTTAGAGCCGGGGTCAGTAGAGCCGGGGTCAGAGTCGAGTTTCGCGCATGCAGGCAGTCCACCCCGGCCGGATTCCCAGGAGTGGCTTCGCCCTGTGGACTGGCCCACCCTTCACAGACACCTGAAAATGGGGACAACCCCGGAGGTGTTTGATGGTAAGGCAGAAGTTCACCGCAGAGTTCAAGCGCGAGGCGGTGCGGTTGCTGGAGCGCGGCGACAAGCCGGCTACCCAACTGGCGCTGGCGTTGGGCGTACCGCGTAACCTGCTCTACAAATGGCGCGATGCGATTGCCACTGATGGGGATCAGGCGTTCCGTGGCTCTGGCCGGCGTTCGCCACAGCAGCAGGAGCTAGCCCAACTGCGCCGACAGGTCGCTCGGCTAGAGCAGAAAGCACGATCTTAAAAAAAGCGACGGCGCACTTCGCGAGCGCATCCAAGCGCGGTACGCCTGGATCGACGGACAACGGATGACGTTTCCTCTGACAGACCTGTGCCGGGCGTTGAAGGTGTCGCTCAGCGGCTATCACGCCTGGAAACGGCGTCCACCAAGCACCAGGGCAACGGAAGACGTGAAGCTGGCGGCAGTTATCGCAGCCACGCACCGGGAACTTCGAGAGAGCTATGGAAACCGTCGTCTGTGGCGCGAGTTGCGTCGGCGTGGCATCGACTGCGGACGTCATCGAATGGATCGCCTTCGTCGAGAGTTCGGCCTGTGGACGCGCCGCCGACGCCGCTTCTTGCGTGCTCGCGCCGCCTATCAGCGCACGCCAGCGGCACCACGGCTATGCTCGTGGCCGTTTGCCGCACCGACGCCGGACCGGCTGTGGGTCGGCGACATCACGCGGTTGCCCACGCGCGAAGGGCCGCTCCACTTCGCGGCCCTGATCGACGCCTGCAGCCGACGCGTTGTTGGCTGGGCGATGGACAATCACCAGCGGCTCGATCTCACCGAGCGCGCCCTCGATATGGCCTTGCAGCAGCGTCGCCCCAAGCCGGGTCTGATCCTTCACCATGACCGCGGTAGCCAGTACACCGGCGCCGTTACCGGGCCAAAGCGGAGGCAGCGAAAATCCGTCTGAGTATGAGCAGGCCGGGGTTGCCCTACGACAACGCCATGGCCGAGAGTTTCTTCGCCACCCTCAAGCACGAGACTGGTGACGACAGACCCTTTGAAAGCCGCGAAGACGCACGCATGGCAGTGTTCGAGTATGTCGAGCTCTTCTACAACCGCATCCGCATGCACTCGGCACTGGACTACCAATCACCGGTGCAGGCGGAGAGGAACTATCTATCGGTCAGGCTTGTATCCTGACTACCTGTCTGTGAAAGCCGGGGCAGTCCAACCTGACCCCTTCTATCCAACCCAGTCCTTCATGTCTTCACGAGTTGCCATCTCTCCTCCCAGTAGCGGTCAGAAGTCGCGGCTACATGACGCAACAACATCAATCTTGTCCAACGATCACGCGCGTCCAGTCCATAACCGTGCCAGCTTGACGAAACCGGCCTGCAACAGCATTGGAAGCATGCCAAAGACAAGAACGCAGAAGATCACCGAGCCAACCAGGACCCCTGCCAGGTTCATCGCATAGAGGAGCCAGTCCAGGAACCCCTCCGGACCCGCAACACGCTCCGAGCGAGTCGCGATGGAGCCCAGTGCGGGCACAAGGCCCAGCACGGCACCCACGGCCGCGGTGCATATGATCGTCTGCCTGAATTGCGCTCTATCCATCACGCTCCTGTCTGACTCACCCTGCATCTTCATGACTCAGGCATGCCGCAGGGTGGGCCGGCGCGCAGATCCACGCGGGTGGGCCACGTCAGCAGCGGGCTGAAGTCCGCCTTGAACACATCGATTTCAAACGGAACGCCGGCCACGTCGAGATTGAGCGCAACCGAAACCAACACGCCATCCGAATCGTGGAAATGACACTCGGCAGCGGATGAACCATAGCGCTCCCCTGGTGGCTGTATGGCCAGGCCGCCCATGCCACCGTCGTCCATTGGCTCCACGCGCAGTGCGTCCAAGTCTACCGATAGCCCCGCCAGCTCGAACAGGTAGCTGGCTAGGGGACGTTCGCAATCCAGCAATCCTCTCACGAGCGTTTGTCACCATGCGTTGGTCCTGGCCACGGAACGGCCCAGGTAATGAAGTTGGTCAATCTCCGACACGCTTCCACTGGTCTGCCGACGTTCCGAACTGCTGAGCGGCCTGCGCGAACGCCTCCTCCAGTGTGGGATGCCAGGTATCGCCATCGAGATGCGGATGGCCACTGGATTGGCTCACGAGCAGGAAGCCTTCGGGCAGGGCATGGATCACTAGGCGCAGCCGCGCGGTATGACGATGTGGCGGCCGAGGTGCGGCGCCTACGGGGTGCCCGTCCTGCTGATCCGGGCCATCAAGGGCGAGTGCGTGCTCCGCAATCTCGAACAGTGGACGCTCATTCATGGAGACACCCTGCCCCATTACTTTCTGCGATCGAGAAAGCTGAAGCTGAGCGTCGCACCGATTCGCTGCAGGTCCGCGATGCTGGATGGCGAGATGAACCCGCCCTCCTGCTCGGGCGAATCCCTTACCGGAAGGACCAGATCGATATCGATGTGCTCGGGTTCGATCCGTCGCAGGCATTCAGAGAGGCGATCGATCCCGCCCATGTGGTCAAGGATCGCTTGCACCATCCGGAACAGCGGGGTATCCGGCGCCAGATCGACATTGAAGCGGACGTACGAGCGCTTGAGCAGCGCCTTGCCAGGCAAGGCCGGCGTGCTCGCCAGACCCGAACTGTCGGCGGCTACGCCAAAGAGAGCGATCACCTCATCGGTGGAGCCCGGGAATCCCCTGATCGTCAAGCTGACAGACCGGGGCCGTAACGTTTCTGGTTCCTGTGGCGAGCTTCTTTCCATGGAGTCTGGTTCCCGAGTGGATCCGCACCGCAGAGCGGCGTCCGTGGAGTCGACCGCCTTCATGTGCAAAGGTCGATTCTGGCCGCGGCTCTGCTCATAGTCGCATCCCCAGCCAGATCACGGCTTCCGTAGACGCGGAGACCACGGGGGAAAGCACTCTGGGCCAGAATCTTCCGGCCTGGAGGTGCGTCGCGGACCGGTCGTGATGGCGTTGCTCATCCGAAATGATGGCCGAGATGGCGGTTGCGGCGGCGGGATCGGCTCCACGCAAGGCCGCAAGCTGCTGCTCCAGATGCCGGAGTACGACGCTTTCCACTGCGACGGTCGTGGCGGCAATGGCATTGCGACCCAAGAGGCCGGTGAGCATTCCCAGCAGGAAGCCCCCAAGACCGCATAGCCAGTAGCTGCGGCAACGCCGCTGGCCACGACGCTGCAACTCGGTGCCGAAGATTGCACGATGCCGTTGTTCATGTCGCCGAAACTCCGCGAGCTCATGAATCAGGTCTGGAGCCGTAAACCGGGCCAGCGCGATCTGACCGGAGTAGATGCTGATTGCGCCGTGTTCGCCCGCGTGGTTGACCTTGAGTATTCGGCTTCCCAGATCCGTGACCGAAGGGGCTCGGGTACATTCACCCATGAAATTGATGCCTCGATTTCAGCAGAACTGGCACCCACCAGTGTGTCGCTCTATCAAAAGACAGAGCGCTGTCATCATCCCGTTGATCTGACGTTGTCAGCGCGCGCGTCCCTGCCGGAACAGGGCGCTGAGCTCCTCACCGCTGTAGAAGCGGACATGGGAGATCGGGTAGTCGCCCGGGAAGGTGATGATGGGCCCATAGATGTAGCCGTTCACATCGCCGACCCGATACATGCTCTGCATGACGGTGAGGTCGTAGTACTCGCACTCATAGTGCGTCGTACCGCCATCCGACTCGCCGCTGTCCGGGGTGTCCTTGCAGGCGGGGGGATGACCGCGAAGCACCAGGTCGATGTCCTTCTCCGCCGCCAGCACCGCGGATCGCGCGGGCTCGGGGAGTTTGGAAGGATCGACACCCACGAAGAACGTGTCTGTCGACTCGGACACGCGGTCGACACTGACCGGCTGGGGCGCCTGACCCGAACAGCCCGCGGCGACAAGGATGGATACGGCGGCAGCTGCGATGGTCCTCATGGGCATCAACCTTTGGATGTGGCCTGCGGGATCAGGAACGTGGCGAACCAGCTCCGATTTCCGTACCAGTCCCCACGCCTTAACGTGAGACTCCAGAAAAATGAACCTGACCCTTTTCCCGAGAGGAACTATCTATCGGTCAGGCTTGTATCCTGACTACCTGTCTGTGAAAGCCGGGGCAGTCCAACCTGACCCCTTTTATCTATCGTTCTTGCTGCTCATATGCGTCGCTTTTCAACGAGTCGGCGATAATGTTCACCAAGGACGGTGAGCTTGCATGCTTTTCCCTGCATCGCAGCGTGCCACATATGTGGCGCATCAACTGGAACAACGAGATTCAGCCTGCTGTAGCGCTGAAGTATCGCAAACTTCCTTGTGTTCTCGGCGACTGGCGCCGGCATATCTGGATCACGCCCTTTTAATTCAGGTTCGAATGTAGGATCTAATCGAAACTCTGCCCCAGGCGCGGGAAAAAATTCCGTAATGCGGCGCAGATCCTCAAGGTCAATCAACGGAGGAATTTTCCGAAGAGAGACAAACTCTCTGACGTTAGTCTTGAATACCGGCCGTTGCTCCCATGCTCCAAGCGATTGATCTATATGCGCGTAGACGCTACCCGGGGTTATGTCGCCGGTGAGGTTTGCAGCGCCACCATGCAGTGCATCCACCAGAAGAGTGGTGAAAACTCCCTTTCCGTGTTCTTCTGTTGCATATTGATCATCTGTCGACGCTGTCAGCACAGTAAGCCCTTCGGCTAGCGCTGCGACGTTACCGGTTTCGGGAAGAGTTCCGGCAATACCAGAGTGACAGCTATCGAGCACAACAACCTTGTTGCGCGCAGGCGAAGCGTTCGCGAGCCTCAAGACTTCGGAAAGAGAAAGACCCTCGTCGCCGCGCCGAGAGTCTGTAGCTAGCAGATAACCACCCGCCGCTTCAATATGACCGTGTCCGGCGAAATAGAACAATGCGATCTCGGCCTGCGACTTAAACAGCTCGACAACATGGTCTTTAAGGTCGGTGCGATCGACCCGGTCAGTTGAGCCAGTGCCGGTGAGGAGCTTGCAGTCGAAATTGACTGCACCGTCACCATGTCGTTCCAAAACAGTCTTGACTGCATGCGCGTCGTCGACGCAACCAAACAGTGCGCCTCCATGCTCATAGTAGTTTATGCCAACAATGAGTGCGATACGCATAACTTCACTCCGGCTAGAGACCGTTGATAAAGTTCTCGATGGCGGCCCAGGTCCACACCACAGTACGAACGCCTTCTAGATTGGTTCTGTCGTCCTTGTATATCCAAAGACCGAGAACAGGCTTCTTCTCCTCGCGAGCGCAAGCAATCTCCCACTTCTGACCACTAGATGAGAGTGAATTCTTGCTCACTAGGACGATCACCCCATCGGAACGCCGAATGCGGGTTCGCACCCGCTCCTTCCACTCAGAGCTATAGGCCTCCTTCACGGACATGTCGACGTAGTCAAAGGGTGACTTCGTGCTAAGGGATTGTCCCTTAAGGAAGTCTCGTTGCCGCTCGTCTTCAATCGCAAACGCTACGAAAATAACCTTCTTACCTGCCATGTGAACTCCTTTTTCTTAAGTGTTTCTTCAATATGTCCGCTAGACCTGCTACGCTCAATACTTGAGCGAGCTGTTTTTAATCACTCCTCACCTGGAGGGTTAGCTGGATTGTCTCCCTCACTTGTGGGCTGATAGCCGCCTTGTGGGATTGGATCATCTCCTGGTTTTGGCGTGCTCGGCTGATAGCCTCTTTCAACTGGACTGGGTCGATAACCTTCATTGATTTCTTTGCGCTTTTCAGACATTTACCGTCTCCTATTCCCGAAACTCAATATGAGATATCTCACCCGAAAGCACCAAGACTCCAGAAGTCCTAGATACCTTTCTAACGAACTGCCCACGTTCCCCTAGCACCCAAGTTTCTTCCAGATAGATCTGCTCATCTGCCGGAGCGCTTGAGGTAAAGGACTTGCCCGCATAACGACCGGCCACAATAGTGCCGTTCCGCAATGTGACCTTTACCCAGGACGACTTCCGTTGTTGAAATACAAAATCCCATGGCTTTGCTGTGGGATGAGGCGCGTTGCGCTGGAAGAAGTCTCTTGTTCTAACGTACTTCCAGATCAGCACCCATAAAACTGGAGCCAAAAAGAGTACAAATATATAGAACAGGTAGTAAAGGAATGCACGAGCCTGAAGCAATTCACTTCGCTGCACCAATGAAATTGGTACGGCGAGAATTGCGTAGTTAATACTGCTATACGCAATAGCGTCTACAAGCTGTTCAGATGACGGCCGTTCGGTCCCAGGAAAAGCTAGCTGATAGCACTTGATACTAATAAACCCTGGAATTACGAATGCCAGGAACAGAACAAGCTTGTCCGCTCCCCAGATATCCATACGCCCTCCATGACGCCCGCCTCTTTTTGCGAACACATCACATGTGTAGTGTGATGTTGGTTGGAGACTACTACAAAGCCGGCCCCATAGACGCCATCACCGGCGCAGACCCCTCCCCCCCCAACCGCTAACCCCGCTCCCGGCCGTCACCCCTCACGGTCGACCAAGGCCGCATTGCTATAATTTCGAGTCTTTGCTCGGACCCTGACCCGTGCCCGCCGGCGTTGCCGCGGACCTGGGGCATGGCGCCGGGCGTTCTCCCGCAGCCACAGGCGATCCCCCGCCCGGAGCCACGTATGACCAGTACGTCAGAACTTTCCGACCCGTCCTCGGCCAACACTTCGCTGACCAACAGCGTGATGGACCCGGACTACTCGCTGGACCACAAGTACACGCGCGAGGCCGGTCGCATCTATCTGTCGGGCGTGCAGGCGCTGGTGCGGCTGCCGCTGATGCAGCGGCTGCGCGACCAGGCGGCGGGGCTGGATACCGCCGGCTTCGTGTCCGGCTATCGCGGCTCGCCGCTGGGCGGTTTCGATCTGGAGCTGTGGCGCGCGCGCAAGCACCTGGAGAAGGCGGGGGTGAAGTTCACCCCGGGCCTGAACGAGGACCTGGGCGCGACCATGGTCTGGGGCACCCAGCAGACCAATCTGTTCCCGGGCGCGAAGCACGATGGCGTGTTCGGCATGTGGTACGGCAAGGGCCCGGGCGTGGACCGCTGCGGCGACGTGTTCAAGCACGCCAACGCCGCCGGCACCTCGCCGCGCGGCGGCGTGCTGGCGCTGGCCGCCGACGACCACGCCTGCCGCAGCTCGACCCTGCCGCACGGTTCCGAGCACGAGTTCGTCAGCGCGATGATGCCGGTGCTGAACCCGGCCGGGGTGCAGGACATCCTCGACATGGGCCTGATCGGCTGGGCGATGAGCCGCTACACCGGGCGCTGGGTCGGCTTCAAGACGATCGCCGAGACGGTGGAGTCCTCGGCCTCGGTCGACGTCAATCCGCTGGCGCTGCAGATCGCGATGCCGGAGGACTTCGAGCTGCCGCCGGGCGGACTCAACATCCGCTGGCCGGACCCGCCGATGGAGCAGGAAATGCGCCTGCACCAGTACGCGGTGAAGGCGGCGCAGGCGTTCGCGCGCGCCAACCGCATCGACCGGATGGTGATCGACTCGCCGAACCCGCGGCTGGGCATCGTCACCACCGGCAAGAGCTACCTGGACGTGCTGCAGGCGCTGGAATACCTGGGCCTGGACGAGCGCGCCTGCGCCGATCTGGGCATCCGCGTCTACAAGGTCGGCATGACCTGGCCGCTGGAGCCGATCGGCATCCGCGCGTTCGCGCGCGGGCTGCAGGACATCGTGGTGGTGGAGGAGAAGCATTCCTTCATCGAGAGCCAGATGAAGGAGCTGTTCTACAACTTCGACGGGCAACGGCCGTCGATCGTCGGCAAGTACGACGAGTCCGGCGAGTGGATCCTGCCGTCGACCTCGGAGCTGACCCCGGCGCGGATCGCCGGCGTGATCGCGCGCCGCATCCAGAAGTTCCACGACAGCGAGCAGATGCGCGAGGTGCTGCGCTGGATGGAGCAGAAGGAATCGGCGCTGGCGCTGCCGCGCGCGCAGTTCCCGCGCGTGCCGCACTACTGCTCGGGCTGCCCGCACAACACCTCGACGGTGGTGCCGGAGGGTTCGCGGGCGCTGGGCGGCATCGGCTGCCACTACATGGTCACCTGGATGGACCGCAGCACCGACACCTTCACCCACATGGGCGGCGAAGGCGTGACCTGGGCCGGCCAGGCCGCGTTCACCGACACCCCGCACGTGTTCCAGAACCTCGGCGACGGCACCTACTTCCACTCCGGCTCGCTGGCGATCCGCCAGTCGATCGCCGCCGGGGTCAACATCACCTACAAGATCCTCTACAACGACGCGGTCGCGATGACCGGCGGCCAGCCGGTCGACGGCACCCTGAGCGTGCCGCAGATCGCCCACCAGGTCCGCAGCGAGGGCGTGTACACGATCGTGGTGGTGTCCGACGACGTGTCCAAGTGGTCGAAGCGCGAGCTGTTCCCGTCCGAGGTGGAGTTCTTCGACCGCCGCGAGCTGGACGCGGTGCAGAAGCGCCTGCGCGAGGTCAAGGGCGTGTCGGTGCTGATCTACGACCAGGTCTGCGCGACCGAGAAGCGCCGCCGCCGCAAGCGCGGCAAGATGGTCGACCCGGCCAAGCGGGTGATGATCAACTCGCTGGTCTGCGAGGGCTGCGGCGACTGCGGCAAGAAGTCGTTCTGCGTGTCGGTGCTGCCGAAGGAGACCGAGTTCGGGCGCAAGCGCGAGATCGACCAGAGCAACTGCAACAAGGACTTCAGCTGCGTCAACGGCTTCTGTCCGAGCTTCGTCACCGTCGAGGGCGGCGATCTGAAAAAGGGCGTGTCCGGCAAGAGCGGGGCCGCCTCCAACGCCAAGGAGCGCCTGGGCGACCTGCCGATGCCGCAGCTGCCGACGCTGGAGCAGCCCTGGAACATCCTGATCACCGGCGTCGGCGGCACCGGCGTGGTCACCATCGGCGCGTTGCTGGGCATGGCCGGGCACCTGGAGGGCAAGGGCGCGACCGTGCTCGACCAGACCGGCCTGGCGCAGAAGGGCGGCGCGGTCACCACCCACATCCGCATCGCGCGGACGCCGGCGGACCTGCACGCGGTGCGCATCGCCGCCGGCGAGGCCGACCTGGTGCTGGGCTGCGACATGGTGGTGGTCAACGACTACTGGGCGCTGTCGAAGATCCGCGAGGGCCGCAGCCA
Source organism: Marilutibacter maris (assembly GCF_006546735.2). GTDB lineage: Bacteria > Pseudomonadota > Gammaproteobacteria > Xanthomonadales > Xanthomonadaceae > Marilutibacter > Marilutibacter maris. Next base: position 26,566 of record NZ_VICD02000069.1, read on the forward strand.
GGTCGTGCTCAACAGCTACGAGGCGATGCCGGGCACCTTCACCACCCGCCCGGACATGGAGTTCCCGGCCAACGACATCATCCAGGCGATCAGCACCGCGATGGGCGAAGGCGGCCAGCCGCACGTGGTCGACGCGACCCAGGTCGCGACCGCGCTGCTGGGCAACGCGATCGGCAGCAACCTGTTCCTGCTCGGCTATGCCTGGCAGCAGGGCCTGGTGCCGGTGTCGTTCGACGCGCTGATGCGCGCGGTCGAGCTCAACGGCGCCGCGATCGAGATGAACAAGACCGCGTTCGCCTGGGGCCGGCTGGCCGCGATCGACCTGCCGGCGGTGCTGGCCGCGGCCGGCATCGTGCCCAGCGCTCCGGCCGCCGCCGCGCACCCCAGCGTGCTGCCGATGCTGGAGCCGGGCGCGTGGGAGAGCACCGAGTGGGGTTCGACCTCGGCGCCGCGCGCGACCCGCGACGAGGACGAGCTGCGCCACCTGCCCAACGCGCTGGGCAATGCCAAGTCCGATGCCGACAGCGTCGCCTTCCTGCCGCTGGACGACGAGCGCCTGTCGCGCTCGCTGGACGAACTGATCGCGCGCCGGATCAGCTTCCTGACCGAGTACCAGGACGCCGCCTACGCCGCGCGCTACAGCAGCTTCGTCACCCGCGTGCGCGACGCCGAGCAGGGCAAGGCGCCGGGCAGCACCGACCTGACCGAGGCGGTCGCCCGCTACGCGTTCAAGCTGATGGCCTACAAGGACGAGTACGAGGTCGCCCGCCTGTACACCAGCGGCGAGTTCCTGCGCCGGCTGGAGCAGCAGTTCGACGGCGACTACAAGCTCAAATTCCACCTGGCGCCGCCGCTGCTGGCGAAGAAGAACGACAAGGGCGAGCTGATCAAGTCCGAGTACGGCCCGTGGGTGTTCACCGCGTTCAAGTGGCTGGCGAAGCTGCGCAAGCTGCGCGGCGGCACCTTCGACGTGTTCGGTTACACCGAGGAGCGCCGGATGGAGCGGCGGATGATCGAGGAGTACTTCGCCACGATCGAGACGCTGCTGCCGAAGCTGGACGCCGGCAACGTCGCCCTGGCCGCCGAGATCGCCTCGATCCCCGAGCACGTGCGCGGCTACGGCCACGTCAAGGAAGCGCACCTGCACAAGGCCAAGGCCCGCGAGGCCGAGCTGCTGGCGGAATGGAACAATCCGCTGCGGGTGGTCCAGGTCGCGTAAGCGCCCGGCCGTCGCCTAAGCCGCAGGCAGTACCGGAAGGCCCCGCGCGAGCGGGGCCTTTTTTGTCTGGTAGGAGCGGCGCGGGTGCCGGCAACGCATCGCGATGTCGGCCAGCGCTGGCACCCGCCGGACAGGGTGTGGCCCAGACGAGGACCGGTCCGCCTTTCGTAGGAGCGGCGTGAGCCGCGATCCCCGGGCGGCGCCCGGGAATCCCCAAAGGGGCACCCAACCCTCAGCGTCGCCAGACCAGGCAGCGGTTGTTGGCCGGCATCGCCACGTCCTCGATCAGCGTCAGGCCGATGCAGCGGGCCAGCGCATTCACCGCCTCGAAGTCGCGGATGCCCGAGGTCGGGTCGCGCGCCTTCAGCCAGGCATCGAACTCGCGGTTGCTGGCGCTGGTGTAGTCGCCGTCGTAGTTGAAGGGACCGTAGACGACGACGGTCGCGGTCTCGGCCATCGCCGTCGACAGGCCGGCGAACAGCGCCTGCACCTGCGGCCAGCCCATGATGTGCAGGGTGTTGGCGCTGAACACCGCGTCGAAGGCGGGCGCGTCGTGCGGCAGCGGCGGCGCCAGCGCGGGCACCGGCTCGACGGTCGCGGCCAGCTCCAGCGACGGCGGCGTGTTGGCCAGCGCGGCCTCGTCCAGCCAGGCGCGGATGCCGGGCAGATGCGCGGCGACGTCGCTGCACTGCCATCGCAGCCATGGCATCGCCGCGGCGAAGTGCACCGCGTGCTGGCCGCTGCCGCTGCCGATTTCCAGCACCTCGCGGGCATCGGCGAAGTGGCGTCGCAGCACATCGAGGATCGGGTCGCGATTGCGCTCGCAGGCCGGCGAGAACGGTTTGGGGTCGTGGTCCATGCCCACAGCATGAAGGCTGGCGCCGGCCACGGCGAGCCGGCGCCCGCGCGACCGCTACGGCAGGCACAGATCCTCGTCGTCGAACAGCTCGCCCAGGGTGGCCTCGGGGCGCTCGCCCAGTTCGCGCGCCATGCAGGCGGCGTCCTTGACCGTCCGCGCATCCTCGCGCCAGTCGCACCAGGCCGGGTTGGTCCTGCCGAAGGTGCGCTTGCGCCAGGTGTTGCGCTGCCCGCCGCACTGGGTCGCGGCCGGGAACGCGTACCAGAGGCCGCCATCGTGCTTGCGGTTGAAACCGGTGACCTGGCAGGCGCCATCGTTGTAGCGGCAGACCCGCGCGCACTGCTGCAGTTCTTCGCGCGGCAGCGACGACGGGCAACCGCGATTGTCGTACTCGAGATTGCATTCGCAGTAGTCGTTGGGGGCGCTGGCGATGCGGGTGACCTGGTAGCGGATCGCGTAGGCGTTGGCCTGGGCCGCCACCGCGAGGATCGAGCGGAATGCCACCGCATCGGTCGCGTTGGCCTCCTGCAGCGACTGGAACGGGCGCCCCTGGGCGTCCTCGTCGATCGGCAGCCGCGACTGCAGACGGTATACGTGCACGGTCTCGCAGGGGTCGCCGTCGGGACAGTCGGCGCGCGCCGGCGCACTCCAACCCGCCAGCATCGATGCCAGCAGCGCCATCGCCGCCATCGCCATGCCCCGCCCGCGCCATGTCTCGATCCGGTCCATCCATCACCTCCTGGTCGTCGTCGATGACGGACCGGCAGACGGCCGGCCCTGTCACCGACTCCAACGCCGCCGCGGGCGCGGCGTGAACCGGCGCCCGTCTCATCGGCTGAGACGGGGCTCTGGCCCACTGGCCGCCTCTGGACGGGCGAGACGGCGATGGCACGGGCACTGGCGCGGTACGACGATGGCGAGACACTGGCGTTCGGGACCGCGACCCCGCCGGCTCCGGTCCGCGGCGACGGTGGCACCCTGACCACGCGGTTGGCGCGGCGTTACCGCGACCGCATTACCGGCCACTTCACCCTGCCCGGCCGCGAGGGCCGCTACGCCGAGCTGCCGGCCGACCTGCCGCCGGCACTGGCGGCGGCATTGCGCGCGCGCGGCATCGAGTGGCTGTATTCGCACCAGGCCGAGGCCTGGGCGGCGAGCCGGCGCGGCGAGCACGTCGCCGTGGTCACCCCGACCGCCTCGGGCAAGTCGCTGTGCTACACCCTGCCGGTGGTGGCCGCGGCAATGCAGGGCCGCGCCGCCGCCGGCTCGAAGGCGGCGGGCTCGAAGGCGCCGGGGTCGAAGGCGTTGTTCCTGTTTCCGACCAAGGCGCTGGCGCAGGACCAGGTCGCCGAACTGCTGGAACTCAGCCGAGCCGGCGATCTGGGCCTGAAGGCCTTCACCTTCGACGGCGACACCCCCGGCGATGCGCGCCAGGCGATCCGCCTGCACGGCGACATCGTGGTCTCCAACCCGGACATGCTGCATCAGGCGATCCTGCCGCATCACACCAAGTGGGCGCAGTTCTTCGAGAACCTGCGGTACGTGGTGATCGACGAGATCCACAGTTACCGCGGCGTGTTCGGCAGCCACGTGACCAATGTGCTGCGGCGGCTCAAGCGGATCTGCGCGTTCTACGGCGCGTCGCCGCGCTTCATCCTGTGCTCGGCGACGATCGGCAACCCGCGCGAGCACGCGCAGGCGCTGATCGAGGCGCCGGTGACCGCGATCGAGCAGTCCGGCGCGCCCAGCGGCGACCGCCACGTGCTGTTGTGGAACCCGCCGGTGGTCAATCCCGACCTCGGCCTGCGCGCGTCGGCGCGCTCGCAGAGCAACCGGATCGCACGGATCGCGATCAAGGCCGGGCTCAAGACCCTGGTGTTCGCGCAGTCGCGGACCATGGTCGAGGTGCTGACCAAGTACCTCAAGGACGTGTTCGACCACGACCCGCGCAAGCCGCCGCGGATCCGCGCCTACCGTGGCGGCTATCTGCCCGGCGAGCGGCGCGCGGCCGAGCGCGAGATGCGCGCCGGCGGCGTCGACGGCATCGTCAGCACCTCGGCGCTGGAGCTGGGCGTGGACATCGGCGCGCTCGACGTGGTCGTGCTCAACGGTTATCCCGGCAGCGTCGCCGCGACCTGGCAGCGCTTCGGCCGCGCCGGCCGCCGCAGCCAGCCGGCGCTGGGGGTGATGGTGGCCAGCTCGCAGCCGCTGGACCAGTACGTGGTGCGGCACCCGGAGTTCTTCGCCGAGGCCCCGCCCGAGCACGCGCGCACCGCCCCGGACCAGCCGCTGATCCTGTTCGACCACATCCGCTGCGCGGCGTTCGAGCTGCCGTTCGAGGCCGGCGAACGCTACGGCCCGATCGAGCCGACCCCGTACCTGGAGGTGCTGGCCGAGAGCGAGGTCGTGCACCGCGAGGGCGAGCGCTGGGAATGGATCGCCGACAGCTACCCGGCCAACGCGGTGTCGCTGCGCGCGGTCGCCGACGGCAACTTCGTCGTCGTCGACCGCAGCGACGGCCGCCAGACCATCATCGCCGAGGTCGACTACTCCGCCGCCGCGCTGACCCTGTACGAGGGCGCGATCCACATGATCCAGAGCACGCCCTACCAGGTCGAGCGGCTGGACTGGGACGGCCGCAAGGCCTACGTCACCCGCACCCACGTCGACTACTACACCGACGCCATCGACTACACCCGGCTGAAGCTGCTCGAACGTTTCCAGGGCGGGCGCGCCGGCGCCGGCGAGGCCGGCCACGGCGAGGTCCACGTGGTGCGGCGGGTGTCGGGCTACAAGAAGATCCGCTACTACACCCACGAGAACATCGGCTACGGCCCGGTCAACCTGCCCGACCAGGAGCTGCACACCACCGCGGCGTGGTGGCAGCTGCCGCAGGCCGCGCTGCTGGCCTGGTTCGGCTCGCGACAGGAGGCGCTGGACGGCTTCCTCGGCGCCGCCCACGCCCTGCATCTGGTCGCCAGCGTCGCGGTGATGGCCGATGCGCGCGATCTGCAGAAATCGGTCGGCAACGGCGACGGCAGCTGGTTCGCGACCGCCGACGCCGATGGCCGCGGCCGTCTGCGCGGCGCCGACGGCGCCGAGCGCAACCTCGACGACGAGGCCCGCTTCACCCCGACCGTCTACCTGTACGACAACTTTCCCGGTGGTGTCGGTCTCAGCGAACCGCTGTGGCAGCGGCAGGCGGAGCTGGTCCAGCGCGCGTGCGAGCTGGTCGAACGCTGCGACTGCCACGCCGGCTGCCCGGCCTGCGTCGGCCCGATCCTCGCCGCCGACGAGTCCGTCGGCGACACCGACACCGCCACGACCACCCCCAAGGCCCTGGCCCGGCGCGTGCTCGGCCTGCTGCAGGACGCCGACGATGCGCGCTAGCGACGCCGCGCCTGCGGGATGTCCTGCAACCGCTCACGGCGACGCTTCGGCATGGCCGTCCGTGGCGAACGGGACGACCGCGACCCGCCTCTGCCCCGTCTTTCGTAGGAGCGGCGCAAGCCGCGATCGGGCTTTCATGGGAAGGCTTCATCGCGGCTTACGCCGCTCCTACGAAGAGCAGATGGACATTCGCCTGTCCCATCATCTCCGCTTGCGCCGTGCCGAGGCATACATCCACCCGCTCGCACGAACACCGCGCGCATCTGCCGCCTGTAGGAGCGGCGTGAGCCGCGATGGAGCTTTCTCGATGACCCTGATCGCGGTTCACGCCGCTCCTGCCGGTTTGCATCTGGAGACGCGTCGGGGGTGTCCGCGATGAGCGCGGCGATCGAGCGTCTGCGGGTATTGCAACGCCAGGCCGGACAACCGGCGGCGGTTACGACGGCCGTGGCGATCGCGCGCGCGTCCGCCGGCGACGATGCGGCGGCGCTGCGGCGCCTGCTCGGCGTGCGTACCCGCAGCCGGGTGACGGTC
>NZ_VICD02000070.1 GCF_006546735.2 Marilutibacter maris
CGACCGGCGGCGCCGGACGGGCGACGGAGCCGTGCGCCGCCGCGGTGGGGGCGGCGGCCCCCGCAAAAAAAGAAGGCGCCCGAGGGCGCCTTCCGGTACGACTGGCGGAGCGGACGGGACTCGAACCCGCGACCTCCGGCGTGACAGGCCAGCATTCTAACCAGCTGAACTACCGCTCCACGTTGTTGACCGATCGCGTGCCGGCCGTTGGGCCGGCGGTCCGCGCCCCGCAGGATGGTGCGGGAGCGGCAGGACCGTGCCGCTAAAAAAAGAAGGCGCCCGTGGGGCGCCCTCCGGTACGACTGGCGGAGCGGACGGGACTCGAACCCGCGACCTCCGGCGTGACAGGCCAGCATTCTAACCAGCTGAACTACCGCTCCGCGCATTTGACCGATTGCGCCGGCCCGCTGGGGCCGACTTCCCGGGGCCTGCCTGGCTGACGACAGGATCCGGGACTCTCACTTTATGACGAAGGCGCCCAGCGGGCGCCTTCCGGGTATTGCTGGCGGAGCGGACGGGACTCGAACCCGCGACCTCCGGCGTGACAGGCCAGCATTCTAACCAGCTGAACTACCGCTCCGCGCTATTGCAAACACTTCATCACACCCTGGTGCGGTCTGCAGCCATGGACCGCAGCGATCAGTGGTGGGTGCTGAGGGTTTCGAACCCCCGACCCTCTCCTTGTAAGGGAGACGCTCTACCACTGAGCTAAGCACCCGGTGTGTCCTTCGGCGCCGATCGGGATGCGGCCTGGACCGCGACCCGACCAGTGCCGCCGGCCGAGCTCGTTAGTTTACTGCATCCTTCAGCGCCTTGCCAGCCTTGAATGCAGGATTCTTCGAGGCCTTGATCTTGATGGTCTCGCCGGTCTTCGGGTTGCGACCCTGGCGAGCGGCGCGCTTACGGACCTGGAAGGTGCCGAAGCCGACCAGGGTCACGGTGTCGCCCTTCTTGAGCGCCTTGGTGATCACGCTGACAAACGCATCGACGGCACCGGCAGCATCGGTCTTGGACAGATCAGCCGCTTCGGCGACGGACTCGATAAGCTCAGCCTTGTTCATTCGTTTTGACTCCCTTTGCGGACTTCGCCGCCTTGTTCTGAAAACCGGAGAAGCTCGACTCCCGACCTCACTGCCGGAATCGACACCGGTCGATTTGACCACGCACCGCAGCTTACTTACGACGAGCAGGCTTGCGACAGCGCGAGGTTGCGCTCGTTATACCAGCGGGTGCCCGACCCAGCAAGCCTGAAAGCTAGCTCTGGCGCGGCTTTCAGGCTTCATCACGCGATCCTGACGAACGGCTGATGTCAATGCTTGACACCCGCCCGAGATACCTCCTCGTCCTTGCCGCGTACCGGCAGCTCACCCGGCCCGGACACCGGCGACGGCGACACCGGCCGCTCCAGCGCGATCTCCAGTACCTCATCGATCCACTTGACCGGCTTGATGTCCAGGCCCTGGGTCACACTCTTGGGCAGATCCACCAGGTCCTTGCGGTTCTCCTCCGGGATCACCACCGTGCTGACGCCACCACGCAGCGCCGCGAGCAGTTTCTCCTTCAGTCCGCCGATCGGCAGCACCCGTCCGCGCAGGGTGATCTCGCCGGTCATCGCCACCTCGGCCTTGACCGGATTGCGGGTCAGCATCGACACCAGCGAGGTCGCCATCGCAATGCCGGCACTGGGACCGTCCTTGGGCGTCGCGCCCTCGGGAACGTGCACGTGCACGTCGTGCTTCTGCAGGAAGTCCAGGTCGATGCCCAGGCTCTCGGTGCGCGCGCGCACCACCGACAGCGCCGCCGACGCCGACTCCTTCATCACGTCGCCCAGGTGGCCGGTCAGCAGCAGCTGGCCCTTGCCCGGCACCAGGGTCGACTCGATCTGCAGCAGATCGCCGCCGACCTCGGTCCAGGCCAGCCCGGTCACCAGGCCGATCTCGTTCTGCTCCTCGGCGCGGCCGAAATCGAAACGGCGCACCCCGAGGTACTTGTCGAGGTTCTTCGGGGTCACGCTGACCGCGCCCTTCTTCGCCTTGGGCCCGGCCAGTGCGATCTCCTTGACCACCTTGCGGCAGATCTTGGCGATCTCGCGCTCCAGGCTACGCACGCCCGACTCGCGCGTGTAGTAGCGCACGATGTCGCGCACCGCGGCCTCGGACACCTTGATCTCGTCCTCCTTCAACCCGTTGCCCTTGATCTGCTTCGGCAGCAGATAGCGCATCGCGATGTTGAGCTTCTCCTCCTCGGTGTAGCCGGGGATGCGGATCACCTCCATGCGATCGAGCAGCGGACCGGGGATGTTCAGCGAATTGGAAGTCGCGATGAACATCACCTCGGACAGGTCGAGGTCGACCTCCAGGTAGTGATCGTTGAAGGCGTTGTTCTGCTCCGGATCGAGCACCTCCAGCAGCGCCGAAGACGGATCGCCGCGGAAGTCCATCGACATCTTGTCGATCTCATCGAGCATGAACAGCGGATTCTTGGTGCCGGCCTTGTTGAGGTTCTGCACGATCCGGCCCGGCATCGAGCCGACGTAGGTACGGCGGTGACCGCGGATCTCGGCCTCGTCGCGCACGCCGCCCAGCGACATGCGCACGAACTTGCGGTTGGTCGCCTTGGCGATGCTCTGGCCAAGCGAGGTCTTGCCCACGCCCGGCGGGCCGACCAGGCACAGGATCGGGCCCTTCATCTGCTTCACCCGGGTCTGCACGGCGAGGTACTCGAGGATGCGCTCCTTGACCTTCTCCAGACCGAAGTGGTCGGCGTCGAGCACGTCCTGGGCGGACTTGAGGTCCTTGCGCACCTTGCTGCGCTTCTTCCACGGCACGCCCAGCACCCAGTCCAGGTAATTGCGCACGACCGCCGCCTCGGCCGACATCGGCGACATCTGCTTGAGCTTGTTGAGCTCGCTCTTGGCCTTGGCCTCGACCGGCTTGGGCATGCCGGCCTCGGCGATCTTGCGGGTCAGCTCCTCGACGTCGTTGGGCGCGTCGTCGATCTCGCCGAGCTCCTTCTGGATCGCCTTCATCTGCTCGTTGAGGTAGTACTCGCGCTGGCTCTTCTCCATCTGCGACTTGACCCGGCCGCGGATGCGTTTCTCCAGCTGCTGCACGTCGATCTCGCCGTCGACCAGGCCGACCAGCTGTTCCAGCCGCTCGCCGATGCCGTGGGTCTCCAGCAGCTTCTGCTTGTCGCTCAGGCGCACGCCCAGGTGCGCGGCGATGGTGTCGGCCAGCCGCCCCGGTTCGTCGATCCCGGACAGGGTCTGGATCAGCTCCGGCGGCAGCTTGCGGTTGGTCTTCACGTACTGCTCGAACAACCCCATCAGCGAACGGCTGATCGCCTCCAGCTCGCGCGGGTCGCGGTCCAGCACCGGGGCGACGACCTCGGCGTGGCCGGCCAGCAGGCCGTCGCGCTCCTCGACGTCGTCGACCTTGACCCGGGACACACCCTCCACCAGCACCTTGATCGTGCCGTCGGGCAGCTTCAGCAACTGCAGGACCTGCGCCAGGGTACCGGTCGCATACAGGTCGTCGGCGCCCGGATCGTCGATGTCGGCGGACTTCTGCGCGACCAGCAGGATGCGCTTGTCGGCCTCCATCGCCACGTCCAGCGCGCGGATCGACTTGTCGCGGCCGACGAACAGCGGGATGACCATGTGCGGAAAGACGACGACGTCGCGCAACGGCAACACCGGCAGGTCCAGCGTCTCGCGACCGGTCTCGGGGTCGGAAGCGGCACTGAGGGGGGAATCGGTCATGGGCTCTCCAGGAACTCAGGGCAAACGGCCCTTGGCCACGGTTATGGGGGCCTGCGCGAACAGATGCAAGCGGCGCTTCGGAGCGCGCCGGACGCGGCGCGGGCAAACCAAGCCAAATCAGTCGCTTGCAAACGAAAACGCCGCCTGTTTCCAGGCGGCGTCAATAACCGGTGCCAGCGCCACTGCGGCGCCCCGCCGGTCACGGATGCTATTTGTTGAGCTCCTCGATCGCATCGGCGGCCAGGACCGGCCCCCATCGTAGCCGGGCGCCTCGATGCCGCGGGCGGTGTTCGGCAGCGCGTCCAGGTCCTGGGCAATTGGTCGCCGACGGCCTGGAGCTCCACATCAGCGCGACGGCGCCGGCGACATGCGGACTCGCCATCGAGGCCCGCCAAGTTCCTGACGGCCGCGTGGCAACGGCAACGAGAGCCTCGAGTCTGGGCAAGAACCCGCGCAGGAAAACAAAGACGCCGCGCGATGCGCGGCGTCCGGATGGCGACGATGGGTCGGCACGGGCCGGCCCTGGCGGATCACTCCGCCGAGGCGACCTTGGCCGACGCCGTGCCCGGCGGGTTCTGGTAGATCAGGTAGGGCTCGGACTTGTGCTCGATGACCGACTCGTCGACCACGACCTTGCTGACGTTCTCCAGCGACGGCAGGTCGTACATCGTGTCCAGCAGCACCGACTCGACGATGGTGCGCAGGCCGCGCGCGCCGGTCTTGCGCTTGAGCGCCTTGCGCGCGATCGCGGTCAGCGCGTCGGGGCGGAACTCCAGCTCCACGCCCTCCATATCGAACAGCTTGCGGAACTGCTTGGTGATCGCGTTCTTGGGCTCGGTCAGGATCTGCACCAGGGCCGCCTCGTCGAGCTCCTCCAGGGTCGCGACCACCGGCAGGCGGCCGACGAACTCCGGAATCAGGCCGAACTTGATCAGGTCCTCGGGCTCGACCTCGGCGAGGATCTTGCCGATCTCGATCTTGCGCTCGGCGCTCTTGACCTTGGCCCCGAAACCGATGCCGCCGGCCTCGGTGCTGCGCTGGCGGATGATCTTGTCCAGCCCCGCGAACGCGCCGCCGACGATGAACAGGATGTTGCGGGTATCGACCTGCAGGAACTCCTGCTGCGGGTGCTTGCGCCCGCCCTGCGGCGGCACGCTGGCGACGGTGCCCTCGATCAGCTTCAGCAGCGCCTGCTGCACGCCCTCGCCCGACACGTCGCGGGTGATCGACGGGTTGTCGCTCTTGCGCGAGATCTTGTCGATCTCGTCGATGTAGACGATGCCCTGCTGCGCCTTGTCGACGTCGTAGTCGCACTTCTGCAGCAGCTTCTGGATGATGTTCTCGACGTCCTCGCCGACGTAGCCGGCCTCGGTCAGGGTGGTCGCGTCGGCCATCGTGAACGGGACGTTGAGCATCCGCGCCAGGGTCTCGGCCAACAGGGTCTTGCCCGAACCGGTCGGACCGACCAGCAGGATGTTGGACTTGGCCAGCTCGACGTCGTCGTTGCGCTGGCGGCTCTCGATCCGCTTGTAGTGGTTGTAGACCGCGACGGCGAGGGTCTTCTTCGCCCGCTGCTGGCCGATCACGTACTGGTCGAGGACCTCGAGGATCTCCTTGGGCTTGGGCAGATGGCTGCGTGCCGACTGCGCCTTCTCCTCGAGCTCCTCGCGGATGATGTCGTTGCACAGCTCCACGCATTCGTCGCAGATGAACACGCTGGGGCCCGCGATCAGCTTGCGGACCTCGTGCTGGCTCTTCCCGCAGAACGAACAGTAGAGGATCTTGTTGCTGTCGGTAGGGGGTCGGCCTTGTCGGTCGTCGCTCATGCTCTTGCCCAAATGTTGCGTGTGCCGTGCACCGGCTCCGGCCCTGCCGGAGCCACCGATGCGATTCGAGAATAGCACAGCGATCCGGCCCGGCAGCCGGGTCGGATCGCTTGCTTAAAGTCGTTACAAATCAAAAACTTGCAAACCAGATTCCGAGCGCCCGCTCAGGCCGCCTGGACCGAGTCGTCCGGACGGCGCTCCAGCACCTGGTCGACCAGTCCGTACTCGCGGGCCGCCTCGGCGCCCTTGAAGTTGTCGCGCTCGGTATCGTGGGCGATCGTCTCCAGCGCCTGTCCGGTGTGCTTGGACAGGATCTCGTTCAGGCGCTGGCGCATGCCCAGGATCTCGCGGGCATGGATGTCGATGTCGGTCGCCTGTCCCTGGAAGCCGCCCAGCGGCTGGTGGATCATCACCCGCGAGTTCGGCAGCGCGTAGCGCTTGCCCTTGGCGCCGGCGGCCAGCAGCAGCGCGCCCATCGACGCGGCCTGGCCGACGCAGATCGTGCTCACGTCCGGCTTGATGTACTGCATGGTGTCGTAGATCGCCATGCCGGCGGTGACGATGCCGCCCGGCGAGTTGATGTAGAAGCTGATGTCCTTCTCGGGGTTCTCCGCTTCCAGGAACAGCATCTGCGCGACGATCACGTTGGCCACGTGGTCATCGACACCGCCGACCAGGAAGATCACCCGCTCCTTCAGCAGCCGCGAGTAGATGTCGTACGCGCGCTCGCCGCGGCTGGTCTGTTCGACCACCATCGGCACCAGGTTGAGGGCTTGGGTTCGGTTGTCCATATCGGTACGGCACCTGCGGTACGTGTGGGGTGATGCTTGCAAAGTTGGGGCCAATCGCGGTCGGACGCAAGTCCGGGATGGCCCGGGTTGCCGGCTCCGGTCACGGCCTGTCGCCGACGCGGTGCCCACAACGGCGATGGCCGGCCCGGCGCGTGCGCCAAACCGGCCATGCCCGTCGCCGGAACCCCGCGGGCCCGGCCGACCCTCCGTCGCCGGTGTTACTGGCGGATGGCCTCGGCGAAGCTCAGCGCCTGCTCGGTGTGCTGGGCGCGCTCGGCGATCCAGTCGATCACCTGCTCCTCCATCACCCGCGCCTGCAGGCTGTTCATCAGCTGCGCGTCGTTGCGGTACAGCTCGATCACCTGCTGCGGCTCCTCGTAGGTCGAGGCGATCAGGCGCAGGGTCTCGTTGACCCGCGCCGGATCCAGCTTCAGCTCGTTGCGACGGGCGACCTCGCCGACGATCAGGCCGACCAGCACGCGCTTGCGCGCCTGCTCGGTGAAGCCCAGGTGCGCGTCGGCCGGGACCTCGCCGATCTGGCGGCCCTGGCGGCGCGCCTGCTCGATGGTCTGGCGGGCCATGTCGCGGGCCTCGTTCTCGACCAGCTTCGGCGGCATCTCGACCTCGGCATAGGCGGCGATCAGCTGCTCGCCGACCTCGCGACGCAGCCGGGTCATCAGCGCGCCCTTGAGCTCGCGCTCCAGGTTGGTGCGGATGTCGGCGCGGAACTGCTCCGCGTCGCCGCTCTTGACCCCGAAGCTCTTGATGAACTCGGCGTCGACCTCCGGCTGCACCGGCTCGGACACCTTCACCGCCTTCAGATGCACGTCGACCTTCTTGCCGGCGAACGCGGGCATGCGCCAGTCGGCCGGGAACTCGACCTCGACCTGCTTTTCCTCGCCGGCCTTGAGCCCGGCCAGGGCGGTCTCGATCGCCGGGAACATCGCGCCGGAGCCGAGCACGGTGGTGCCGCGCTCGACGCCCTCGGCCGGCACCCGCTCCTCGCCGGCCTGCGACCAGGTCTCGACCTCGACCGCATCGCCCTCGGCGGCGGCACGCTCGACCGGGTTCCAGCTGCGACGCTGCTGGCGCAGGTTCTCGATCATGGTGTCGATGTCGGCGTCGGCGACCTCGGCGGTATGGCGGATGACGTTGAGCTTCTCGACGTCGATGTCGCCGAAGTCCGGGACCACTTCGAAGGTGGCCACATAGGCCAGGTCCTCGGCGCCCTCGACCGGCTCGATGCTCGGATTGCCGGCGATCTGCAGCGACTGATCGCGCACGGCGTCGCGGAAGCCTTCGCGCAACATGCCGTCGAGGATCTCGGCGCGCACCTGCTGGCCGAAGCGCTGCTCGATCACCTTGGCCGGCACCTTGCCGGGGCGGAAGCCCTTGATCTTGGCGCCGCGCGCGATCTCGCGCAGACGGCCGCCCACCTGGGCCTCCAGCCGCTCGGCCGGGAGGCTGAAGGTCATGCGGCGTTCGAGGTTACCGACGGATTCAACCGAAACTTGCATATCCACTCCTGCTACCGGGGCACGCCGCCGCGGCACGATGTTGTTTGAGCTGTCCAGATGCCACCTGCACCCGTGCAGGCGGCGGAACGGGGTATTTTCGCCGATCGGGCGGCCGGTTGCCAGCACCGCCGCCGCAATGCCCTGCGGGGAGCGCCGGGCGCGGGCCTGGCCACCCCGAGGATGGTGCGAAAGGGGGGACTCGAACCCCCACGCCTTGCGGCACTGGAACCTAAATCCAGGGCGTCTACCAATTCCGCCACTTTCGCGATACGCGCCGCCCGGAGGCGGCCCCGGCATTCTAGAGGCAGGCGCCGCCGGCGACGAGCCTTGCCGCCCGCCGCCGCCCCGCCGGCAAAAAAAAACACCCGGCGCGGGCCGGGTGTCTTTCGATTTGGTGGGCCGTCAAGGATTCGAACCTTGGACCTATTGATTAAGAGTCAACTGCTCTACCAACTGAGCTAACGGCCCAAATCTGGGAGCGGGATAATAGCAGACCCGCTCGCTTTGGCAAACACCCGGCATCGAAAAAATTTCGCCTGCCGAGATGGGTGGGGTGGCTGAGGGGATTCGAACCCCCGACCACTGGAATCACAATCCAGTACTCTAACCAACTGAGCTACAGCCACCACAAAAGCTTTACCGCAAACAACTGGCGCGCCCGGCAGGACTCGAACCTGCAACCACCGGCTTAGAAGGCCGGTGCTCTATCCGGTTGAGCTACGGGCGCGTGGTCCGCAATCTTAACCGGCATTGGCAGGCGGTTGGTCGGGGCAGAGGGATTCGAACCCCCGACCCTCTGCTCCCAAAGCAGATGCGCTACCAGACTGCGCTATGCCCCGAAGCCGGGCCCTTTCGATGCGCGCCAACGCCGCGAAAGGTCGGACATTTTGGGCATGGCCCGTGCTGCTGTCAACGCGCACGTGCAGGCGGCATGGGCCGGCGCGGTTTCCGCCCCCGCCCCCGCAGGCGCGTCGGCAATCGCGTTCCCGCGCCGGACGGGCCTGAACGGACGGCGGCGGGCGCCGGGTACGGCCCGATCCGGCAAGCTGACTGCCAGCTGAGCCATGGTCCGGGCGGTGTATGCTCGCGGCCTGGAACGATCGCCCGCCGCTGCCGCCAGCCGCGGCGGGCCGGGTCTTCGACCTGGTCCCGAACCCAGGTCGCGAATCCAAGCCTCCAACCCAATTCCCGAACCCAAGCGAGTCATCCAAAGGAGCACGCATGCGCAGCGGCAACCCGGCTTTGAAGGAATCCACTTTTCTCGACCTCGCCAGCGGCACCGTCGTCCGCAACCCCGGCGACGCGATGACCCTCAACGGCACCGTCAACAAGACCGGTGTGCTGTTGCTGCTGTGCGTGATCACCGCCGCATTCGCCTGGAACCAGGTCGAGTTCACCCTTGACGGTCCGGTCGGTGCCGCTCCGTACATGTGGGGCGGCGCGATCGGCGGCCTGGTGCTGGCCCTGATCACCGTGTTCAAGAAGGAGTGGTCGCCGGTGACCGCGCCGCTGTACGCGATCGTCGAAGGCTTCTTCCTCGGCGCGATCTCGGCGATGTACAACCACCTGTACGAAGGCATCGTGATGCAGGCGGTGCTGCTGACCTTCGGCACCCTGTTCGCGCTGCTGTTCGCCTACCGTTCCGGCCTGATCAAGGCGACCGAGAACTTCAAGCTCGGCATCGTCGCCGCCACCGGCGGCATCTTCCTGGTCTACATGGCGAGCATGGTGCTGGGCATGTTCGGCATCCAGATTCCGCTGATCCACGAATCCGGCATCATCGGCATCGGCTTCAGCCTGTTCGTGGTGGTGATCGCGGCGCTGAACCTGGTGCTGGACTTCGACTTCATCGAGACCGGCGTCGAGCACGGCGCACCCAAGTACATGGAGTGGTACGGCGCGTTCGGCCTGCTGGTCACCCTGGTCTGGCTGTACATCGAGTTCCTGCGCCTGCTGTCCAAGCTGCAATCGCGCAACTGAGCGTCGCCCGTCGATGCGAACAAAAAGGGCGCCCGCGGGCGCCCTTTTTCGTGGCCGTCCCGTATGGCCAGCCGCTACTCGATACGCGACCCCGCGCGCCCCTGCCCGGCAGTCGACGCCACCGCCGCATCGCGTCGCCGTGTCGGCCACAGCATGAACGCGATCGCGGCCACCGCCAGCAGCCAGCAGTAGTAGACCCGGCCGGCGATCAGCAGCGGCGACAGCCCGGCCAGCGAACCGGCCAGCAGGATCTGCGCGCCATACGGCAGCACGCCCTGCATCACGCAGGAAAACACGTCGAGCAGGCTGGCGCTGCGCCTGCCGCTGATGCCGTGGTGGTCGGCGATGTCCTTGGCCAGGCTGCCGCTGATCAGGATCGCGACGGTGTTGTTCGCGGTCAGCGCGTCGCTGCCGGCGGCCAGCGCGGCGATGCTGGCCTCGCCGGCACGGCGGCCCTTGTGGCCGCGGGCGAAGCGCGCGATCGTCTGCGCCAGCCAGTCGAGCCCGCCGCAGGCCTTGATCAGCGCGGCCAGTCCGCCGATCAACAGCGCCAGCAGGGTGATCTCGACCATGCCCTCGAAGCCGAGATAGATATCGCCGGCGAAGCTGACCGCGTCGTAGCCGGCGCCGGCGACCGCGCCCAGCACGCCGGCCACGACCAGGCCGATGGCCAACACCAGCACCACGTTGACGCCGGCCAGTGCCAATCCCAGCACCAGCAGGTACGGCAGCACCAACCAGCGGCTGACCGGGTCGTCCGGCGCCTGCACCGGGGCGACATCGCCCATCACCGCCAGCATTGCCAGGGTGACCGCCGCCGCCGGCAGCGCCATCTTCAGATTCTCGCGGAACTTGTCGTGCATCCGGCAGCCCTGGCTGCGGGTCGCGGCGATCGTGGTGTCTGAGATCACCGACAGGTTGTCGCCGAACATCGCCCCGCCGACCACCGCGCCCAGCACCAGGCCGGCGTCCAGCCCGGCGGCGTCGGACACGCCCAGCGCGACCGGCACCACCGCCGCGATCGTGCCCATCGAGGTACCGATCGCCAGCGAGATGAAGCCGGCGACCAGGAACAGGCCCGGCAGGATCAGCGCCGCCGGCAACGCGCCCAAGCCCAGCGCGACTACCGCATCGACCGCGCCCACCGCCTTGGTCACGGTCGCGAACGCGCCGGCCAGCAGGAACACCAGGCACATCAGCATGACGTTCGGATGCCCCATGCCGGCCAGCATCGTGTCCAGCGGCGCGACCCCGCGCCGCCACGCCAGCCATGCCCCCAGCGCCAGCGCCGGCAGCACCGCGACCGGCGCCCGCAGCTGATAGAAGCCCATCGCCTCGCCGTGACTGGTGAAGTAGACGCCGGCGCCGAAGAACAACAGCAGGAACAGCAGCAGCGGCGTCAAGGCGACCGCGCTGGGGCGAACCGGCGACACGGCAGCAGCGCCGCTTTTTTTCATCTTTTCATCCGAATGAAGGAATATAGCCGCGCCATTCTGCGGCAGCGCGGTGGCGCTGTCGAGATCATGACGCAGGGGACGCCATCCGGCTGCGACGGTGGCTGTAAGTGCCCTGCCCGCCGTCGCGCCGCCATTCGCGCTGCACGCGAACCGCCCCCCTGCCTCGGGGGAATGCGCCCATGCGGTACCTCATCTCGCAGGAGCGGCGTAGGCCGCGATGAAGCCTTCCCATGAAAGCCCGATCGCGGCTTACTCCGCTGGGTCGCGTGTGACCCAGCCCCCCTGAGTCAGGGGGCGATTCGCATCGCAGATGCGAATGGGGGTGTGGAAGCGCAACGGTGGGGCCCGAGGTTTGCGAAGCGAACCTTGGGAGATATCCGCGCGCAGCCGGATATCGTCCCCCCCTGAGTCAGGGGGCGATTCGCATCGCAGATGCGAATGGGGGTGTGGAAGCGCAACGGCGGGGCCCAAGGTTTGCGCAGCGAACTTTGGGGATCCCCCGGGCACAGCCCGAGGATCGCGGCTTGCGCCGCTCCTACGGTCCCCTGTCGCCCGAGTGGTCCCAGGGTTGCCCGCCGCAAACAGGGGTGCCCGCCGCAAAAACAAACGGGGCGCCCGAAGGCGCCCCGTTCGAGGTCCGGATCGGCCGGCCCACTCAGACCCGGCTGGCGATCGCGCGGGCGAACGACATGGTGTCGCCGCTGCCGCCCAGGTCGGGAGTCAGCGAGTCCTTGGCCTCGAGCGTGGCGATGATCGCTTCGCGCAGCTTCGCCGCCTTCTCCGGCAGGCCGAGATGGTCGAGCATCTGCGCCGCGCCCAGCAGCAGCGCGCAGGGGTTGGCCTTGCCCTGGCCGGCGATGTCCGGCGCGGTGCCGTGCACGGCCTCGAAGATCGCCGCATCCGAGCCGATGTTGGCGCCCGGCGCCAGGCCGAGACCGCCGACCAGGCCGGCGCACAGATCGGAAATGATGTCGCCGAACAGGTTGGTGGTGACGATCACGTCGAACTTCTCAGGCTGCATCACCAGCTTCATGCAGCAGGCGTCGACGATCATCTCGTCGCACTCGATCTCCGGATACTCCTCGGCGACCTTGCGCGCGGTCTTCAGGAACAGGCCCGAGGTCGACTTCAGGATGTTGGCCTTGTGCACCACCGTGACCTTCTTGCGGCCGGTCTTGCGGGCCAGGTCGAAGGCGTAGCGGACGATGCGCTCGGAGCCGCGACGGGTGACCTTCTGGGTCAGCACCGCGGTCTCGCCGTCGGCCGACAGCTCCTGTCCCTCGCCGATGTAGGCGCCCTCGGTGTTCTCGCGGACGGTGATCAGGTCGACACCGCTGGGAAAGCGCGACTGGGTGTTGGGGAAGCTCTTGGCCGGCCGCACGTTGGCGTACAGGTCGAAGCGCTTGCGCAGCTCGACATTGATCGAGGAGAAGCCCTCGCCGACCGGGGTGGTCAGCGGGCTCTTCAGCGCCACGCGGTTCTTGCGGATCGAGTCCATGGTCGCCTGCGGCAACAGCTCGCCGTGCTTCTCCAGCGCGGCCAGGCCGGCATCGGCCTCTTCGTACTGCAGGCCAAGCTGCATCGCGTCGAGCACGTGCAGGGTGGCGTCCATGATCTCCGGGCCGATGCCATCGCCACGGATGACCGTAATCGTCTGCGTCATAGGGGATCTTCCAGCTTTGGGGCGCCAGGGGGAGAGGTACGGCGCCGAATGGTTAACCGTTCAATTATGCCTGAGACGCGGTTTCTTTTCAGATGCAACCATCGTCCACTGCCGCTGCGCCGGCCTTGACGCGGGCCGCCAGCGGCGTCGGCCGCAACGGCGAAAGCCCCGCATGGCGGGGCTGTGGGGCGGGCATCGGCACCCGGGAATCGAGCCGGGCCCGAGCCCGGCCGTGCTCAGGCGTGGTCGTGCGCGGGAGCGGTCGCGGTGACGTCGTCGCCGCGCTCCAGCCGGTCCAGGAAGTCCACCGCGCGGCGCATGTGCGGGATCACGATCGAGCCGCCGACCACCAGCCCGACCGAGAACGCCTCGAACATCTCCTCCCGGCTCACCCCCGCCTCGCGGCACTGGGCGACGTGGTAGCTGATGCAGTCGTCGCAGCGCAGCACCATCGACGCGACCAGGCCGAGCAGCTCCTTGGTCTTCACGTCCAGCGCACCGCCCTGGTAGGTCTGGGTATCGAGCGCGAAGAAGCGCCGCACCACCTGGTTGGGCTCGGCGAGGATGCGTTCGTTCATGCGCTTGCGGAACGCGGTGAACTCGGCGATACGGTCGTTGCTGTCGTTGCTCATGGGGTGTCCGGTCGAGAAAGGGGTGGCCGCTTCGCCAGTCCCTCCGGCGAAGCGGTCCGGGTTGCGGATCGTGCGGTCCGGCCAGCCGTGGCCGGAAATCCGGTCGGCGCCGCGCGGGCGGCCCGCCTCAACCCGCCAGCAGCGGATCGAGACCGCCGGCGCGGTGCAGCGCGATCATGTCGTCGTAGCCGCCGACATGGGTATCGCCGATGAAGATCTGCGGCACGCTGGTGCGCCTCGCCCGCTCGATCATGCGCGCGCGCTCGGCCGGATCGAGGTCGATCCGCACTTCCTTCCATTGCTGCCCACGGCTCTTGAGGAAGTTCTTGGCCGCCACGCAATACGGGCAGATGGCCGAGGTGTAGAGGGTGATCTCGGGGCCGGTACGGTCGGTCGGGGCGTTCAAGTGCGGACTCCTGTGGAAACTCGTGGCGCATGCCGTGGTCCAAGCATGCCGACGGAGGGAATATGGCCCCCGCGGGCGCGCTTTTCCAGCCGATCGGATACCACCACCGGCGGAACGCAGCGTGGCAGACTGGCAACGGCTCCCGACCCGGTTACCGGAGATTCACGCCATCGACGGCGAGCCGGCCCATGCTCGGGGCCACCTGCCCGCACCTGTCCGCCGACGATCCGTTCCCTCGCAGAGGTTCCATCGCAGCGCCATGTCCCCGCAACGCATACGCCCCCTCGCCGCCGCCGTCACCCTGGGCCTGGCCATCGTCTGTACGCCGGCGCGCAGCCCGCACGCCCAGGACGCCAAGCTGCCGGATATCGGTTCGTCCGCCGGCGAGCTGCTCAGTCCCGTGCAGCAGGAGCAGTACGGCGCGATGATGCTGGCGCAACTGCGCCACTACGAATACGTGCTCGAGGACCCGCTGATCGACAGCTGGCTGGAGAGCATGGGCAACCGCCTGGCCGCGCACAGCGACCGGCCGGCCCAACCGTTCACCTTCTTCATGATGCGCGACCGGCAGATCAACGCCTTCGCCACCCTCGGCGGCTACATCGGCGTCAATGCCGGCCTGGTGCTGGCCAGCGAACGCGAGGACGAGGTCGCCGGCGTGCTCGCCCACGAGATCGCCCACGTCACCCAGTACCACGTGCTGCGCGGCGTCGAGCGGGCCCAGCGCGACCAGGTTCCGATCCTGCTGGCGATGCTCGGCGCGCTGGTCGCGGCCCAGGCCGCCGGCGGCAACTCCGCCGACGACGCGGCCCAAGCGGCGATAGCCAGCGCGATGGGATTGATGCAACAGCGGCAGATCGACTACACCCGCTCGAACGAGCAGGAAGCCGACCGCATCGGCATCCAGACGCTGGCCCGAAGCGATTACGACCCGGTCGCGATGGCCGATTTTTTCGCGACGATGCAGGCAAAATCACGGACGAACGCCGCGGGTTACTACGACTTCCCCGACTATCTGCGCACCCACCCGGTGACCACGATGCGGATCACCGAGGCCAAGCAGCGCGCCGAGCAGTTGGCGGGCCCCGGCGGCGGCTCGGTCTGCGTGCGCGCGCCCGACGGCAGCGACG
>NZ_VICD02000071.1 GCF_006546735.2 Marilutibacter maris
GCCGCGACGCTTACTCGGGCATGATCCGGGCCGAATCGCCGGAACCCAGCACTCGCACGCGGGCACCGACCTGCAGCTTTTCGACCTCGCCGGCCTGGATCGCGGACTGGCTGCCGTCGTCGAAGCGGATCATCACCAGATACGCCGTGTTCCGCGCCTCGGCACGGTTCTCGGCGACCACCTCGGCGGTGTCGTCGACCGCACCGGAGGCCACGTCATAGGTGTCGTAGGCATGGTCGCTGCTGGAATTCAGCGCCGCGCGCCACAACGCGCGCTTGACCGTGCGTCCCACCGCCCGCGCGCCCGCCGACTGCGCCCGGGTCGTCTCCTGCGGCTGGGCCGCTTCGACCTGGATGGTCTCGATGTCGGTGATCACGCCGCTGCGGAAGGACATCTCCTGCGCCCAGGCAGCGGTCGAGGCCAGCAACAGGCACAGGGCCACGCCGAGGCTGCTGATCAAGGTTCTCATCATTCGTCTCCTGTCCATGGTGAGGTCCGGCCGCGGCGGCCCGTCGTCCAGGGAGGCCGGCGACGCGCGCATCACGCCGCGCACCGATGCACATCCCTGTACGCGACGGCGGCCCCTGGCCACCCGTCGCGCAGCGGATCATAGCACCGCCTTCCCGACCACGGACCGCCGCGACCGTGCACGGACGCGCGTCCGCGAACCCGGTCACGAACGCCGATGTCGCGGACAAAAAAACGCCCCGCGATGCGGGGCGTCGGTGTTGCCGGTGCGGCGGCACGGCCGCCGCGCGCTCAGCGCTTGTCGATGGCGACGTAATCGCGCGTGGCCGAGCCGGTGTAGATCTGGCGCGGACGGCCGATCTTGTTTTCCGGATCGACCTGCTGCTCCAGCCAGTGCGCGACCCAGCCGGCGGTGCGGCCGATCGCGAACATCACGGTGAACATCTCGGTCGGAATCTTCAGCGCCTTGTAGATGATGCCGCTGTAGAAGTCGACGTTCGGGTACAGCCTGCGCTGGACGAAGTACTCGTCCTTCAGCGCCGCCTCCTCCAGCTTCATCGCCACTTCCAGCAGCGGATCGTTGACACCCAGCTCGCCGAGCACCTTGTGGGTCATCTCGCGGATGATCTTCGCGCGCGGGTCGAAGTTCTTGTAGACGCGATGGCCGAAGCCCATCAGGCGGAAGCTGTCGTTCTTGTCCTTGGCGCGGGCGACGGCGGCGTCGACCTTGTCCGGGGTGCCGATCTCGGCCAGCATCTTCAGCACCGCTTCGTTGGCGCCACCGTGCGCCGGGCCCCACAGCGCGGTGATGCCGGCGGCGACCGAGGCATACGGATTGGCGCCGGTCGAGCCGACCAGACGCACGGTCGAGGTCGACGCATTCTGCTCGTGGTCGGCGTGCAGGATGAACAACAGGTCCAGCGCCTTCGCGACCACCGGGTTCATCTCCAGCGGCTCGCTCGGGACCTCGAACATCATGTGCAGGAAGCGGTTGACGTAGTCGAGGTTGTTGCGCGGGAAGCGGATCGGCCAGCCGATCGAATAGCGGTACGCAGCGGCGGCCAGGGTCGGCATCTTCGCCAGCAGGCGGATCGCGGCGAGACGACGCTGCTCCGGGTCCTCGAGGTCGAGGGTGTCGTGATAGAACGCCGACAGCGAAGCCACGGTCGCGGCCAGCATCGCCATCGGGTGGGCGTCGTACTGGAAGCCGTGGAAGAAGTTCTTCAGCCGCTCATGCATCATCGTGTGATGCGTGACCTCGTGCTCGAACCCGGCGAACTCGTCCTTGTTCGGCAGCTCGCCGTTCATCAGCAGGTAGGCGACCTCGAGGAAGCTGGACTTCTCGGCCAGCTGCTCGATCGGGTAGCCGCGGTACAACAGCACGCCCTGATCGCCATCGATGTAGGTGATGGCCGACTTGCAGCTGGCGGTGGCGGTGAAGCCGGGGTCGTAGGTGAAGCAGCCGGTCTCCTTGGGCAGACGGGCGACGTCTATGCACGGTGCGCCCAGGGTCGGGTGCTGCACGGGAAGGACGACGTTCTTGTCGCCGGCGGTCAGGGTGACCTCGGCAAGACCGGACTTGGTCGAATCGGACACGGAAGACTCCTCATGTCGACGTGCGGGCGAAGGCCCGGGCACGGATGGGGGACAGGATCACGGCCAGCCGGCCGGGTTTTAACCCGAGCGAGCCGTAACCGGGGAATTATCGCACAAGCGTTCAGAGTCGAAGCTCGGACCCGGGGACGGGGGCGTCGGATCCAGGCCCGCGACGCGCCTCGCTCCGATCCGGGCATCCAGCCTGCCACACGTATATGACGGCACGGCCGGCGGTCGTCGCGCGCGCACGCAAAAGACGACGGCCACCCTCAGGCAGCCGTCGTCCGGATACTGTCTCGATCGCGCGCGAAAACGCGCGACGCAGCGCGCGGCTGCTTACTTCTTGGCGTAGCGCTTGCGGAACTTGTCCACGCGGCCGCTGGTATCCATGATCTTGTGCTTGCCCGTGTAGAACGGGTGCGAAGCCGACGAGATGTCGACCTTGATCAGCGGATACTCGTTGCCGTCCTCGAGCTTTACGGATTCCTTGCTCTCGAGGGTCGAACGGGTCAGAAACTGGAAGTCGCTGGTCACGTCCTGGAACACGACTTCGCGGTATTCGGGATGGATGCCGGCCTTCATGGCACTCACCAAAGTAATCGGAGGGAAGCGGCGCAGTATAGCGACACTCCCCCACCGGCACAAGCCCGGCCGTGACCGCCGGCTTCCGCGTTCAGCCGGCCGCGGCCTGCGCCTCGGTCTCGGCCCCGATCGCGCCGCGGATCATCGCCTCGAACCGCGCCTGATCGTACTTGAGCAGGATCCGCACGTTGTCCGGACGGCCGCCCTGGCGGCGCCAGTCGACCACGGTCGCGCCACGGCTGTGGCGGCCCTCCAGCGCCACCGCCATCGGCCGCGCCTCGACCCGCTCGCCGCCGTCGGGCTCCAGCACCCAGGCCATCGCCAGCGCGTCGGCGCAGAACCAGCGGCTGCCGCGACGGTTCTCCGACCACTCCCGGGTCTGCCTGGAGATCGCCTCGTAAAAGCGGGCGCGATCGTTCGGCGCCGACAACCAGCCGCGCAGCTCGGCGTGATCGAGACTGTGCGCGACGGTGGCCTCCCAGTCGGCCAGGTCGGTCGTCGGGAAGGCGTCGAACACGATGTGCGCGGCCTCGGGATCAAAATGGATGTTGAACTCGGCCGCCGCGGTGATGTTGCCCTGCGCGGTGACCGCGCCGCCCATCACCACGAAGCGGGCGATCCGCTGCGGCAGGCTCGGGTCCAGCTTCAGCGCCAGCGCGACATTGGTCAGCGGGCCGAGCGCGACCAGCACCAGGCGGCCGGCGTGTTCGTGCGAGAGGCGGATGATCGCCAACGCCGCGTGCTCGGCCTCGGCGCTGCGCGCGGCCGGGGTGTAGCCGATGTCGCCGAGGCCGTCCTTGCCGTGCACGTCGGCGGCATCCGGCGCCGGGTGCAGCAGCGGGGTCTCGCAGCCGGCGAACACCGGCACGTCGCAGCCGGCGACTTCGCAAACCTTCAGCGCGTTGCGCACAGTGTGTTCGAGGCCGACATTGCCGGCGGCGATGGTGAGGCCGACCACGTCGTAACGCGGATCGTTGAACGCCATCAACAGGGCGAGCGCATCGTCGACGCCCGGATCGGTATCTATCAGCAGTGGGATCTTTGTCTTGTTCATCGCCCGATTATGCGCAGATTCGCACGACACGGGTAAGCGCGGCCCGGCGTTTCGTCACCGCGACGGCGGCGGCTGCAGGCCCGGCGGGTGCTTCGACAACCAGTATCGCGTGCGCCGCAGATAGTGATCCGGCGGCAATGGCGCGTAGTCCAGATAGTGGCGACCCGGGTACGTATGCGGCACCGCCGGCTCGATCTGGGTGCCCTCGTGCCATTCGTTGAACGAGGTGATCGCGACGTGGGTCGCGCCGCTCGCGATCGCGGCGGCGAACATGTCGTCGTAGTAGCGACCGCCGTCGCGATCGTGCGCATTGGCCCCGTTCCACGGCCGCACCCGCGCGTCGAGGTAGCCGGGGCCGACCGACGGAATGAAGCGCATGCCGTTGTCCTGCGCCCAGCGCTGCAGCGACGACCAGTGCGCCGGGGTGGAGCCGTAGCTGAAACCGCGGCTGGCGAAGTAGGTGTAGAAACCGTCGAAGCCGCCGTCGCGGAAGAACGCGTGCTCGTCGGCCCCGACCCACAGGCCGATCACGTCGGCGTCGAACCGTGTGCCGCGCAGGCTCAGATCGCCATCGGCCGTCAGCACTCGCGCCCAGTCGACGGCGGGGATCTGGTAGGAATCGTAGACGAAGAACAGCGGACGCCCGCTGTCGGGATCGCGGAACAGCGCCGGATGCGATCCGAAACGCTCGACGATCCGCACCATCGCCTCGCGCGCGGCGCCGATGTCCGGGCGCGCGGCGGGCTCGATCTGGAAGCACAGCCGCAGACCATGGCGGGCCGCGGCCTCGAACAACAAAGGCAGGCTGCGCGCGCTCGGATCGCCCTCGCCCAGCCAGGTGACCGCGACGATGCCGATGCCGGCCCGCGCGATCATCGCCATGTGCCGCTCGACGGTGTCCGGGTCGGCGCTGGAGTACTCGCCCAGCGCCGGATAGAAGTCGGCGGCGATGTCGCCATCCCCGGGTATCGGCGGCCGGTCCGGATCGTCCGGGTTGAACTTGAGCACCGGATGCGACCAGTGCAGGCGTTCGCCGTCGATCTCCGGGCTGCCGTACCAGTTGTAGTAGAAGACGATCGCGCGCGGGTTCAATGCCGTGCGGGCGTCCGGAAGCGGGCGGTGGGCGCAGGCGGCCAGCAGCAGCGCCAGTGTCGCCAGTACGGCCAACACCGGCAGCAGCGAGCGGCGCAGCCGCCGGCTCACTGCGTATCGGCCCTGTTTGGGGGATCGGCCTCGCCCAGCAGCTCGATCTCGGCGAGCGAGAACGATCCGGGCTCGCTGCTCGCCTCGACGACCAGCCGGTACCGCCTGTGGGTCGCCGGCGCGGCCAGTTGGAACGGCCGGGTGTGGCGCGCCCACTCGAAGGCCTCGCCGCGGCGGCGGTCCAGCACCTGCCAGGCGTCGCCGTCGTCGGAACCTTCCAGCGCCCAGTCGGTCGGGTGGCCGGCGCTGGCGCCGGAGGTCAGCGTGTAGAAGCTCACCGGGGCCGGGGACCGCGCGGACGTCCAGGTCACCGACACCGGCGACTCCCCCGGGAACACCGCTTCGGTGCGCGAGTCGTTGTCGAACAGGTCGTCGGCGCGGATACCGGAGCGATCGCTGGATGCGCTGCCGCGGCCGCTACCGGTGAGGTCGGCGATCGGCCTCGGTGCGGCTCCGGGCGCGGTCAGCGATGACGGCAGCGCCGACGTCTCACTCCCCCACTCCGTGGGCCTGGACGCCATCCGGAACTCGATCCGCCCGCCCTCGGCCAGCAGCCGGTGCGGGATGGCGGTACGGTGCCAGGGCCTGCCGTTGACGGTGACGCCGGCGACATAGACGTTGTCGCGGCCGTTGTCCGGTGCGCTGATCACCAGCTCCCGGCCATTGTCCAGATGCACGGTGGCGCGGGTGAACAGCGGCGAGCCGATCACCAGCTCCTCGCTGCCCATCTGCAGCGGATAGAAGCCCAGCGCGGCGAACAGCCACCATGCCGACGATTCGCCGTTGTCCTCATCGCCGGGATAGCCCTGTCCGATTTCCGAACCGACGTACATCCGCGCCAGCGTCTCGCGGACGATCTCCTGGGTCCGCCACGGCTGGCCGGCGTACAGGTACATCCACGGCACGTGGTGGGCGACCTGGTTGGAGAACCCCCACTGCCCCATGCGCACGTCGCGCGCTTCGACCATCTCGTGGATCACCCCGCCGTAGGAGCCGGGGAAGCGCGCGGTCTCGGAGGTGGCGAAGTACTCGTCCAGCTTGCGCGCGAGCCCGTCGCGGCCGCCGTACAGATTGGCCAGGCCCTGGCCGTCGTGCGGCACCAGGAAGGCGAAGCCCCAGCCATTGGTCTCGGTGTAGTCGTGGTCGTGTCCCCAGACCTCGGGGTCGTAGCGCTCGGCCGTCGACTTCCAGCGGCCATCCGCCGAGCGCCCCTGGAAGAAGCCGATCGCCGGATCGAACATATGCACGTAGTTGAGCGCGCGGTTGCGGTAGTAGGCGCTTTCCGCCCGCAGGCGCTCGCGCGCGACCGGGGGCGACGGCGCCTTCGCCATCGCCGCCAGCATGTTGGCGATGCCGTAGTCGTTGATGTAGCCCTCCAGTGCCCAGGACAGGCCCTCGCCTACCGTGCTCGGCACATAGCCGATGAACGGGGACACGTCCATGCCCTTGCGGCCGACGTTGTCGTTCGGCGGCGCGACAGCGGCATTGCGGATCGCCGCGGCGTAGGCGGCGGCCGCGTCGATGCCCTGCACGCCCTTCACGTAGGCATCGGCGAACGACACGTCCGAGCTGGTGCCGGTCATCAGGTTGGCGTAGCCGGGCGAGGACCAGCGCGGCACCCAGCCGCCATCGCGGTAGTGCTGCAGGAAACCGTTGACCATCTCCGCGGCCTGCCCGGGCGCCAGCAACGAGTAGGCTGCCCAGGTGGTGCGGTAGGTGTCCCAGAAGCCGTTGTTGACGTAGGCCTTGCCGTCGACGACCGCGGCGCCGGTGCGGGTGTCGGTGGTGCCCTCGGCGATGTCGGTGCCGGCGGAAGCCTGCACCGCATGACGCCACACCGGGGCCTCGTGGCTGCCGACGTTCTCGTGCGCCGAGTTCGGATACAGGAACAGGCGGTACAGGTTGGAGTACAGGGTGGTCAGCTGGTCGGGCGTGGCGCCCTCGACCTCGATCACCCCGAGCCGTGCGTTCCAGGCCTGGCGCGCGCGCTCGCGGACATCCTCGAAACCGTCGCGCTCGCCGATCTCCAGCGCCAGATTGTGGCGGGCCTGTTCGAGGCTGATCAGCGAGGTCGCGATGCGCATGGTGACGGTGCGCTCGCTGCCGGCATCGAAACGGAAGTAGCCGGGCACCTTGGCCCGCCTGCCCTGCCTGGCGTCGCCCTCGACGACCAGCTTGCCGCCGGCGACGACCGGGCGATCGAACTTCGCGTACACGTACATGCGCCCGGCGCCGTTGGACAGCCCGCTGCGGGTGTCGGTGTAGCCGCTCAGTTCGCCGCGCTCCGGCGACAACGACAGGCCGCCGCGGTCGTCGACGTTGTCGAAGATCAGGCTGGCGTCGTCGCCCGGAAAATGGAACCGGAACATCGCCGCATGGTCGGTCGGGGCGATCTCGGCGACGATGCCGTTGTCGAGTTCGACCCGGTAGTGGTGGGGCCTGGCGACCTCGTTCTCGTGCCGGAACGTCACCGCGCGCGCATCGCGGCGGGGGTCGGGCACGCCGCTGGCGATCGAAGGCATCACCTGGAAGGTCTGGCGGTCGCCCATCCACGGGCTGGTCTCGTGGCTCAGCGTCAGCGCTTGCAGACGCGGCCGGTTGCGCGCGTCGTTGCGGCGGGCGTACTCGTAGAACCAGCTCAGCGAGCCGGCATCGGTGACCGGCGCCCAGAAATTGAAGCCGTGCGGCAGCGCGGTCGCGGGAATGTTGTTGCCGCGCGAGAACGCGCCGGAGGAATGGGTGCCGCGGGTGGTCAGCACGTGGTCGGCGGGAGCCGCCGATGCGGCCGCGTCCGCAATCGGCCGGTCCGTCACCGCGATGTCGTCGATCCAGCCGCGGAAGTCGGCGGGGCCGAACGGCGCCTGCACGGCGACCAGGATGCGGGCGATGGTCCTGCCCGCGGCGACCTCGCCGATGCGCGACTGCTTGTGGTTCCACTGGTCGGTATACAGCGACTTCGACCCGCCCTGCCCGCGCGGCGACAGCCCGAAGCCGTGCTGGTCCAGGGCACCCAGGTCGGACAGCCGGGAGCCGTCGCTGAACTCCAGATCGACCGCGGCCCAGGTGCTGGGATAGCGCAGATCGTCGTCGATGAAGCGCGGGAAGATCCGGTACGACAGCTCGGTCGCGGCGGTCACCGGAATCGAGACGTCGAACACCGCCGCGCGCGCCGCACCGCCGCCCTCCGCGTCGATCCGGCCGGCGTATTCCAGCGAGCGCACACCGGTGAAACCGACCCCGGTGCGCGCGGTGTACGCCGCGTCGGGGCCGCCGGCGCGGCGCAGCGTCAGGGTCGCGCCCCGCGCCTCCTCGCCCCTGCGCGCTATAGGCTGCGGATCGCCGTCCTCGAACGAGGAGCCGAAACGCTCAGGCGCAGGCCCGGCGGACGCTGCCGCCGATGCCGGTTCCGACACCAGGCAGCCTGCCAGCCAGACGGCGATCAGGACGGCGCCGGCGGCCCTCATCCGCGCAGCACGCCCAGCACCTCGTGGCAGGCGCCCATGGTGTGGTAGTCAGTCTTGCCGGCCGGACTCTTGTCGTCGTCGTACTTGCGATTGTCGGCGTCGAGGATGCGATACCAGGCACCGTGCCGGTGATCGACCATGTGCGTCCACGCATAGGTCCACAGCCGCTGGTACCAGTCGCGGTACCCGGCCTCGCCGGTGCGCTTCGCCAGCAGGGCGGCGGCGGCCAGCGACTCGGCCTGGACCCAGAAGTACTTGTCCTCGTCGCAGGGATAGGCCGCGCCCTCGACCCTGGCGTTGCCGCCGGCGGCGTCGCGCAGGCCCTCGAACGCGAAGCCGTACACCATGCCGCCACGCGCCTCGTCCCAGGAGTGCTCGAGGGCGGTGTCGAACAGCCGGCGCGCGGTCGGCACCAGCCAGTCGGCCTCGATGCCGACGCCGGCGAGATGGCGGTCGAGGATCAGCAGCAGCTTCGCCCACTCGGTCTGGTGGCCGGGCTGGAAGCCCCACGGACGGAACAGGTGTTTGGGGTCGTCGAGATGGTAGGTCCAGTCGACGTTCCAGTCGGCGTCGTAGTGCTCCCAGACCAGGCCGCCGGCCTGCGCGGCCTGGCGCCGGGTCATGTGATCGGCAAGGGTCAGCGCGCGGTCGAGATAGCGGCGCTCGCCGCTGGCCTCGTAGGCCGCCAGCATCGCCTCGCACATGTGCATGTTGGCGTTCTGGCCGCGGTAGCCGCTGAAGTTCCAGTCGGCGTCGGCCTCGTCGCGGTACAGGCCCGGGTCCGGTTCCCAGAAACGCGACTCCAGCAACTGCCAGGTCTCGTCCATCCACTCGCGCGCCTGCTCGATGCCGACCTTGAGCCCGCACGAGTACGCCAGCAGCACGAAGGCCACGCCATAGCAGTGGTTGGTCGCATCCTCGACCTGGCCATCGCGCAGGGTCCAGGCGTAGC
Source organism: Marilutibacter maris (assembly GCF_006546735.2). Taxonomy (GTDB): domain Bacteria; phylum Pseudomonadota; class Gammaproteobacteria; order Xanthomonadales; family Xanthomonadaceae; genus Marilutibacter; species Marilutibacter maris. The sequence goes on from NZ_VICD02000071.1 coordinate 9,320, forward strand.
CGCCGGTCCGCGGGTCGCGGTGGACCTCGCGCAGGTAGCGCAAGCCATGCTGCACGGCGTCGAGGTACTGACCGGCCAGCGCGGCATCGTCGGCGAACTCGCGCGCCGCCATCGCATAGTTGAAGACGAAACGGGTGCTGCTGACCAGGTGGCGGTGGCCGCGATCGTAGACGCGGCCGTCGTCCTTGAAGTAGTGGAAGAACCCACCATCCGGATCGATGCAGCGCGGGTGATAGAACGCCATCGTCTGCGCAATGTGCGCGCGCAGCAGCTGCGGCGAGTGGAAGTCCGGCAACGCCGGTGACGCGGAGTTTTCAGGCGACATCGTCGTACTGTTCCTTGAGCAGTTGCTGTACTTGTGCGTGGGTCGGCATCGCCGCGAACGCGCCATGACGGGTGACCGCCAGCGCGCCGACCGCGGCGGCGAAACGCAGCGCCTCCTCGACCGCGACGCGATCGCCGACGAAAGCGGGCAGTCCCGCCGCATCGACACCGGCACCGGCCAGGTGGAACAGCAGGCCGCCGACGAAGGCGTCGCCGGCCGCGGTGGTGTCGAGCGCGCGCACCCGGAAACCCTCGAGCGAACCGCTGCCGGCGACGCCGCCGACATCGCGGCCGTACCAGTGCAGCGGCGCGGCGCCGTCGGTGACCACGAGCCAGCGGGTCGCGCCTTCGAGAATCTTCTCGCGAACCGCGCGTTCGCCGTCCTCGCCGCCGCCGAAGCCCGCGGCCAGGAACTCCAGTTCGTTGCGCGCGAGCTTGACCACGTCGGCCGCCTCCAGCGCGTTCCACAGCCGCGGTCGCGGATCGACACCGTCCGGCCACAGCACCGGTCGCAGATTCAGATCCATGCTGACCAGGGTGCCGGCGTCGCGCGCGATCCGCATGCCGGCCAGCGTGGCATCGGCGATCGCCGCTTCGGTCAAGCTGTTGGAACACACGTGGAACGCGGCGGCACCGGCGAAGCAGTCCGGCTCGAAGTGCTCGGCGCGGAACAGCAGGTCGGCGGCCGGCGGCCGGTAGAAGCTGAAGCTGCGTTCGCCTTCATGGTCGAGCGCGACGAAGGCCAGCGCGGTCTTGGCCTCGTCGGTGCGCACGATATGCGCGGTGCCGACGCCGGCGCCTTCCAGGCTTTCGAGCAGGAAGTCGCCGAACATGTCGCGGCCGAGCATGCCGACGAACTGGGTCGGCGCGCCCAGGCGCGCGGCGGCGACGGCAACGTTGGCCGGCGCGCCGCCGGCGTGCTGGATGAAGGCCCGCTCCGCCCCCGGCGTGGCCGAAGGCTGGGCGAGGAAGTCGATCAGGGCTTCTCCGAAGCAGACGATCTTGCGCATGTCGGCCTCAGTCCTTCGCCACCACGACGCCCGCCCCGCTCGGACCCGCTCCGGGCAGGCCCGCTCCACTCAGGCGCGAGCCGCGCCAGCCGTACCAGAGGATGTAGGCGTAGCACAGGATCGAAACGAAGAACGCGTACTGCAGGGCCCGGGTCTCGTCGCCCAGGCGCGCGTTGAACAGGTCGACGAACAGGCCCTGCAACGGCGGGATCACCGCGCCGCCGACGATCGCCATCACCAGCAGGCTGGAGGCCTTCTCGGTCATCGGCCCCAGGCGCTCGATCGCCAGAGTGAAGATGGTCGGGAACATGATCGAGTTGAACAGTCCGACCGCGACCACGCTCCACATCGCGACCCCGCCCAGGGTCGTCATCGTCACCAGCAGCAGCAGGATGTTCAGCGCCGCGTACAACGGCAGCATTCGGCGCGGGTTGGCGCGCATCAGCAGCGCGGCGCCGACGAAGCGGCCGACCATCGCCGCCGCGTGGTAGTAGGACAGGTACAACGAGGCGTCGCGCTCGCTCATCCCGCCGATGGTCGGCTGCGAGACGTACTTGACCATGAAGTGGGCGACGGTGACCTCGACGCCGACGTAGAAGAAGATCGCCAGCACGCCCCAGCGCACATGCGGCAGCCGCAACACCTCGGCGAAGCCGTGCGGACGGCTGTCGGCCTGCTCGGTGGCCTCGAACAGCGCCGGCAGGCGGAAGAAGTACACCGCCGCCGCCAGCACCAGCAGAGCCACCGCCACGCCGATGTAGAGCGGCTGCACGGTCTGCACCCGCTCGGCCGCCGGCAGCGCCGCCAGTTGCTCGGCGCTGAGCAGGGTCGCGCTGAAGATCAGCAGACCGGCGACATAGGGGCCGATGGTGTGGCCGAGCGAGTTCACCGCCTGGGCGAAGTTGAGTCGACTGGCGGCGCGTTGCGGCGCACCGAGCAGGCTGACGTAGGGATTGGCCGCGACCTGCAGCACCACCACGCCGGTGGCGAGGATGAACAAGGCCGGCAGGAACAGGTTGAAGGAGGCCATCTGCGCCGCCGGCAGCACCAGCAGCGCGCCGGCGCCGGCGATCAGCAGGCCGATCACGATACCGAGCTTGTAGCCGACCCGGGCCACCACCCGCCCGGCCGGCAGCGCCATCACGAAGTAGGCGCCGAAGAACGCCGAGTCCAGCAGCATCGAGCGCGCATGGGTCAGCTCGAATACCGACTGCAGGTGCGGAATCAGTACCCCGTTGAGCTCGGTGATGAAGCCCCACATGAAGAAGATCGCGGTCATTGCGATCAGGGCCATGCGGGTCCCGGAGGCGGTACTGCTCATGCCGGCGGGCGGATTTTCGAGGCGGGCGGGCGTGCTCGGCGTGCTCATATGGGGCGATGCTCTCCTGGTCGGTGCCGTCGCGACGGCACCGGATTGGGTCATGACAAAGGCTTCATGGCTGCGGCTCCCCGCAGCTGCCGCGCACCACCAGACTGACCGGGGCGACGGTCCTGCGGGGCGGCGCGTCGGGGTCGTGCACGCGTTCGAGCAGCATTTCCGCGGCCCTGCGGCCGCAGGCGCGCGGCTGCACGCTCAAGGTGGTCAACGGCGGGGTGGACAGGGCGGCCTCGCTGATGTCGTCGAAGCCGGTGACGGCGAACTCGGTCCCGGGGCGCACGCCGCGCGCGCGCAGGCCGAGCATCAGACCGAAGGCGACGTTGTCGTTGTAGCAGACCGCCGCGCTCGCGTCGGGCGCGCGCTCGAACAGTTCGGCGGTGCGCGCGGCGGCGTCGACGCGGGTCGGGCTGGATTCGACCAGCCAACCGGCCTCCGGCTCGATGCCGGCTTCGCGCATTGCCGCCAGATAGCCCTCGCGGCGCTGCCGGCACGAACTGGAGTCCGCATGGCCGCCGAAGAACGCGATCCGCCGATGCCCCAGCCCGAGCAGATGCTCGGTGGCCAGGCGCGCGCCGCGCTCGTTGTCGAGGGCGAGGAAGTCCCAGTCGTGACCGGCCAGTTCGCGGTTGAACACCAGCACCGGGGTGCGCGCGCCGATCAGGCGCAGCAGCACCGCACCGTCGCTGTGCTCGGCCGGTGACAGGATGATCCCGGCCGGCGCGTGCTCGACCAGCGAGGCCAGCACCGCTTCCTGCCGTTCGGGCGACTCGGCGGTGCTGCCGAGCAGGGTCACGTAGCGGCCCTCGCCCAGCGCCTCGTCGACACCGGCGGCGAACTCGGCGAAGAACGGGTTGGACAGATCGTTGATCACCAGCGCCACCGACGAGGAGGTCTGCCGCCTCAGGTTGGCGGCGGCGCGGTTGTAGACGTAGCGCTGGCGCTTGAGCTCGGCTTCGACCCGGGCACGGGTGTCGGCGTGGACCAGCGGGCTGCCGCGCAGCACCAGCGACACGGTCGCGCGCGAGACGCCGCAGCCCTTGGCGATGTCGGTGACGGTGACGGCCTTGCGCCTGGACTTGCTTGCGGTCATCGGAGGCTCCTTGATGCGTATCCCTGGATGCATCCGATTATTGCCGAAGTAGATCGATTCAAGGCGACCGCCACGGATCCTCCGCCCCGCCGCTGCCGCAGGCCGTCCCGCGCGCCCGCGCAGCGGCGTCGGTGCCGCTGCGACATCGCGTTGGAAGCCCATGACCGGCATCGCCCGTCGCGCCCTCAGCTGCCGGCGCCGTTGGTCGCGCACACGGCCGCCGGACGGCTGGACGCGGCAACGCCCCAGTCCGACGGCTCGGCGCCCAGCTCGATCTCCAGCTCGCCGCCCGCGCGCAGCCGCGACCAGTCCAGCCAGACCCGTTCGACCGGCTCGCCGTTGAAGCGCACCTGTTGCGGATAGCGCGGCCCCTCGCCGCCCGCGCCCGGCGCGCGCACGCTCAGGGTGCGGCCGTTGCCCAGGTCGAGCTCGATCCGCTCGAAGCGCGGCGCATGCAGCACCAGCTCGCCGCTGCCCGGCATCAGCGGGTACAGACCGACCGCGCTGAACAGATACCAGGCCGACATCGTGCCGAGGTCGTCGTTGCCGGTCACCCCGTTGGGCGCATTGGTGAACAGCGTCTGCGCCGCGTGCAGCACCGCCGAAGTCTTCCACGGCTCGCCGAGCAGGGTGTACAGCCACGGCGCGTGCAGGTCGGGCTCGTTGTTGGGGTTGTAGCGGTACTGGTTGTAGTAGCTGTACGGCCCGACCACCCATTGCTTGCGCGCGGCATGGGCCGGGTCGGCGAGCAGCGCGTCGTAGGCGAAGAAGGTGTCCAGGCGCTTCAACGCCGCCGCCTCGCCGCCCATCGCCGCCGCCAGACCCGGGACATCCTGCTGCGCCAGCCACTGGTACTGCCAGGCGGTGCCTTCGTGGAAACCGTGGTTGGAGCGCGGGTCGTAGCCGGCATGCGGCGGCGTGTACCAGCCGCCGTCCTCGGTGCGCGGCCGCGGGAAGCCGCGGAAGCCGGTGTCGTCATCGACGACCGAGGCGTCCCAGATGCTGCGCCAGTTGCCGCCGCGCGCGCGCAGGGCCGCGGCCGCTTCGCCCTCGCCCAGCGCCTGCGCCATCTGCGACAGCGAGCAGTCGGCCAGCGCGTACTCCAGCGTGGCCGAACCGCCGTGATGCGGGTCGACATCCATGCCCTTGGACGGGAACGCGCGGTCGTAGGTGACGAAGCCGTGGGCCAGGTAGTTGTCGTTGCCGGCACGGCCCTGCGCACGCGACATCGCCGGCGGACGCCCGCTGGCGTTCTGCCACAGCGCCTGCCAGGCCTGTTCCTCGCGGCCGTCGAGCGCACCGAACTTCCACAGATCGACCAGGAACGGCGTGACCGGATCGCCGGTCATGATGTTGGTCTCGAAGTTGGCGTAGCCCCAGCGCGGCAGCCAGCCCATCTGCTCGTGGATCTTCAGCACCGAACGGGCGATGTCGCGCGAGCGCTGTGGACGCAGCATCGCCAGCAGCTGGTTCTGCGAGCGGTAGGTATCCCACAGCGAGAAGTACTCGTAGTAGGTCCAGCCGTCGGCGACGTGGATCTCGTCGTCGTAGCCGCGGTAGCGGCCGTCGGCATCGTTGCCGGTCAACGGTTGCAACAGGGCGTGATAGAGCGCGGTGTAGAACACCGTGCGGTCGTCGTCGCCGCCGCCGGCGATCCGGACCGTGGCCAGCTCGCGACGCCAGGCGTCCTGTGCCTGTTCGCGCATCTCATCGAAGCCGAGCAGACGGCCGTCGCGCCTGCCCTCGGCCTCCAGGTTGCGACGCGCGCCTTCGGCGTCGACGTGGGAGATCGCGCTGATCGCGGTGACGCTGCGCGACGGACCCAGGTCGAAGCTCAGCCAGGCGCCGTTGGGCACCTCCCACTGCGCGCCCATGCTGTGGCGCGAGCCGGGGACGCCGCCGTCCTTGTCCCAGGTGCCGAAGGCCTTGAACGGGCGATCGAACTCGAGCCGGAACCAGGTCGTGTACTGGCGCCCGCCGCAGAAGCTCTTGGTGACCAGCTTGCCTTCCACCGCACGATCGCCGACGACATGGACGACGCTGCCGACGACCTCGTGCTTGGCGTTGGCCTGGCCGATGTTGACCAGTACGTGGCCGCTGTCGCTGCCCGGCGCGAAGGTGTAGCGCTCGGCGGCGGCGCGGGTCAGCGCGGTGGCCTCGGCGTCGATGCCGCCGCGGTCGGTCAGGCGCACCTTGTAGTAGCCGGCCTGGCCGATCTCGCCGTCATGGGCATACTTCGAGCCGTAGCGGGTGTGGTCGAAGCTGGCGGCGTCGGCGGTATCGAAGTCGCCGTCCGGGCCGATCGTGCCGGTGACCGGCAGCACCGACACCTGGCCGCCCTGCTCCCAGCAGCCGGCGCCGGAAATGAAGGAATGTCCGAAGCCGTGGATCTTCGGGTCGTCGTAGCGCCAGCCCGAGTAGTGCTCGCCGATCGGCGACACCTGGATCAGGCCGAACGGCGCCGACGCACCGGGGAAGGTGTTGCCGTCGTCCTTGCTGCCGATGAAGGTGTTGACCGTCGCGGCGAGATCCGCCGCCGACGGCGTCGCCGACACCACTGACGGCACTGCCAGCACGGCCGCGAGCATGAGCGCTCGAAGCGGCGGGCGACGGTTCGGACGGTCTGGCGACGGGCTTCGGGGCACGGCTCACCTCTGGGTCTGGGCGGCGGCCAACCGGCAACCGCGTGGTTCTGCGACAGAGTTCTGCGACAAAGTTCTGCGACAAACAGGTCGAACTGGACCGGACCGGCTCGATCGGGAGTCGCCCGCCCGCTGCGCCTGCAGCGCCCCCTGGGAGAAAAACGAGCCCGGTCGTAACCGGGCTCCAACCCGAGGGAGGGGGAAAACGGATTTGTCACGATCTAAATTCCGGCCCGAGCGAAGGGCACCTACCCATGTCCCCGCTCAACTGGATCGATCTAAATCAACCACAATCGGCCCGGCCATGCATCGTGCACCGCAACATCGATCGGGTCACACCGACACCTCCCGCCCCTCTCCCAGGGCAGCCGGATGGGCGATCCGCCCCGCGGATCGCCCATCCCCGGGCCCGGATCAGTAGACCTCGAACTCGTAGATCCGCGCGGCCGGATCGCCGTTCTGGGTCGGCGTTGCGATGTTGAGCCTGACGTAGCGGGCGGTGACCGGCTGGATCGGATGGCTGACGACGCTGGCGGTGTTGTCGCCCACCGAGACCACCGTGGTCCACTTCGAACCGTTGCCGGACACCTGGATGTCGTAGCCGCGGGTATTCCAGGCCGTCGATTCGCCACCGGCGCCGGCGTGCTTGACCACGAACTGGCCGACGCTCTGCGAGACCCCCAGGTCCACCCGCAACCACTTCGACCCGGCCAGGCTGCAGAACTTGTCGCCGTTGCCGCCGGAGACGCTGCCGTTGACCGCCTTGTCCGGGCTCTCGCTTGAGTTGCAGGAGGCCGAGCCGGTGGCCGGCCGATTCAACGCCAGATTGGCCGCGCCGACCACGAGGGTGTCGGTGCGCGAAGCGCTGGCGCCGTCGTCGTCGGTCACCGTCAGTGTCACCGTGTAGCTGCCGGCGCTGGCATAGGCATGGCTGGGCGTCGCCGACGTCGAGGTGCCGCCGTCGCCGAACGTCCAATGGCGCGAGACGATGCTGCCGTCGCTGTCGCTGGAGGTATCGCTGAAGTCGACGCTCAATCCGTTGACGCTGGCCTGGAAACTCGCCTGCGGCGGCGCGTTGGCGCCGACCGCGACATTGATCGCGTTGGCGTAATCGGCGCTGGTGCCCTGCGCCCAGCAGGCCTGGATGTCGTCGTACAGCCAGATGAAGCCGCCGACGATCCCGGCGGAGTTCTTCCAGTTGCTCATCTTGCTCTGCACCGTGGCCGGGCTGTCGCCGGAGGCGCAGCCGCTGCCGTGACGCGACCACAGCCCCGGATCGACGGTCATGCCCAGCGCATTCGACCAGGTCGACGGGTTGTTGCCGGCGCCGCCGTCGTAGGCCTGCAGATGGATGCCGTCGACCTTGCCCGACAGATTGCTCGCCAGGCTCTGCCAGTAACCCATGTTGGTGTACGGCGCCAGGGTGATCGAGTAGCCCAGCTCCCACAGCATGTTGCCGAACTGGGTCGACGAGGCGAGGTCGTAGGTGCTCTCGTCGTCGAAGTCGATCGCGTCGGCGCCGGTGATCTGCTTCAGGGTCTGGAAATTCCGGTACAGCACGCTGTCCGGCCCGGTGCCCTGGGCGGCGATCAGGTCCTTGATGTTCTGGAAGTCGCCGGTGCCCCAGCCGCCGACCGAGGCCTCGATGCGGGTGACCGAGGTCGGCGCCTGCTTCAGCGTGGCCAGGCGCGAAGGCCAGCCCGGATCGCCGATATAGGTGCCGTCGGTGATGATCGGATCGTTGTTGTAGTGCAGGTCGCCATTGGCGTGCACGTGCACGCCGAACAGGATCACCGTGGTGAAGCCCGATCCGCGCAGATCATCCATCACCGCCTGGCCGCCGTTGTAGAACGGACCGCCGCCATAGACCGCCGAATCGGCGGATGCGGATGGCGAAACGAGCCCCAGACCAAACGACGCCGCGACCAACCATGCGCCACGCAACAACGGGTTACGGTCAAACATAGGTGCCTCCTTGTCAGGCTGTTCGAAGGGCCTGCCCGTCCTGCCCGGCAACACGGACAAGTTGTTTGAATCGATCTAAATTCATGACGAAGATGGATCGATCCAAAGGCCTTATACGCCCGCCCTCGCACGAGCGCCAAACCCGACCGCCGACAGGCGCCTGCGCACGCCCTGGCCGCAAGCACCCGAGCGGGTCGAACCGCCCGCCTCATATTGCAAAGCAGCATGCATGTCGCCGCGCCCTGTGATAAATCTAGGCCCGCGACGCATTGGATCGATCTAACCCGCCACCCCCGGGAGAGGGGGGCAGGCCGAATGTCCGCAAGACGGACAGCGCAAGCCGGCAGACACAGGGGGTGCCTGATGGGGATCGACGCCGCCCTCGTTTTGGATCGATGTAAATCGCTCGTTCGAGGCCACTCAACCTGGAGAGGGAGATTGAGATGTCACATACGTATTTCCGGAACTCGCTGTCCGCGGCCATCGCCATCGCGCTGACCGCGGCCACGGCGGTTCCAGCCGTTGCCTTCGCCCAGGAGGCCGCGGAAACCGCGTCGTCCGACGAGGCCACCGATCTGGATGCGATCGTCGTCACCGGCTACCGCTACGCGATCGAGGAAAGCCTGGAGCAGAAGCGCAACGCCAACGCGATCGTCGAGGTCATCACCGCCGAGGACGTCAGCAAGTTCCCCGACAAGAACGTCGCCGACGCGCTGCAGCGCGTGCCCGGCGTGGTGATCACCCGCGACGGTGGCGAAGGCAAGAGCCTCAGCGTCCGTGGCCTGGCGCCAGGACTCACCCTGACCCAGTTGAACGGCAACTTCATCGCCTCGTCCGAGAGCAACGACGAGGCCTCGCGCTCCTTCAACTACACGCTGATGCCGGCTCACATGCTGTCCAGCGCGGAACTGTTCAAGACCCCGGAAGCACGACTCGACGAAGGCGGCATCGGCGGCACCGTGATCCTGCATACCCGCCGCCCGCTGGAGATGGAGGCCTATTCCGGCTTCGTCTCCGCCGAGGGCACCTACTCCGATACCAGCAAGACCACCGACCCGCAGCTGTCGGGCATGTTCTCCTGGCACAGCGACGACGACCGTTTCGGCTTCCTGGTCGGCGTCAGCAAGCAGGAGCGAACCGCCCGTCGCATGGAGGTCAGCACCGAGAGCTGGCAGTGGTATCGCGACAACGGCGCCACCGAGCCGCCGGTCGACGTCAACGGCAAACAACTGGACGACGTCTCGACCTTCTGGGGCGGCTCCGGTTTCAACGACCAGAACGGCAACCACTATTCCGGCTTCTTCATGCCGACCTCGGTCAACTTCGGCGTGCGCGAGGAAAAGCGCGAACGCAAGGGCACCCAGCTGACCTTCCAGTTCAAGCCGACCGACGACCTGACGCTGACTGCCAACTACTTCCGCTTCGACCTGCAGGGCGACTACGCCTTCAACCAGTTGAAGATCCCGGAGTGGAACCTGGCCCGCATCGCCTGGGACGGCAACTATCCGGGCGGCCGTCTGCTCAACGGCCTGACCTTCGATCCCAGCGGCACCATCGTCACCGGCGCCGAGTACGAGAAGATCGCCGGCAAGACCTACTACTGCAATGAGGACGACGCCGCCGCGGGCGGCCAAGCGCCGGGCGGCTGGGGCGCGGACGACTGCACCGTGCCGACGCCGCAGCTGACCGGCGGCTACAGCCGCGAGAAGACCAAGTCGGAAACCTTCGACGTGGCGATGGAATGGAACGCCACCGACCTCCTGCGCATCTCCGCCAAGGCCGGCCGGACCCAATCCTCCGGCGGTCCGTCGATGAACTTCCGCATGTCCGCCAAGCCACGCCGCTTCATCAACGGCGCTTGGCAGGCCGGCAATACCTTCAGCTCCTGGGACCTGAGCGGCACGCCAACGGCGACGTTCTCGCCCGATCTGCAGGAGCAGCTGATGGCCGGCGTCGCCGAGATCGACCTGGGTTCGACCGACTCGTCCTGGAAGGAAACCAGCATCGAGCAGGACTACTTCCAGGTCGACGCCACCAAGTTGTTCCTGTCCGGCTGGCTGGAATCGCTGCAGTTCGGCGTCAAGTTCCGCGACGGAAGCGTCCACCGCAATACCGGTAACACCTACTGGGTCTGTCCGGGAGCGGATCCGGACGACTACGACATGAGATACCAGACCGGCTGCGATCCGGAGGCGGGCATCGCACAGGCGGGCTTCTTCCTGGGCAGCCCGATCGGCAACATTGCCGGCGGCTTCAATGCGAACGTGTTCCCGGGCATCAACTACCAGGCCTACATCGACTATTTGAACAACCGCTACGGCGGAGCCCAGCGCCGCCGCGAACCGGACTTCATCTACAACGTCGACGAGGAAATCCATTCCGGCTACGTGCAGGCCAACTTCCGTACCGACCGCCTGCGCGGCAACTTCGGGCTCAGGCTGGTGCACACCAACCAGCGCGCCGAATCCACCGATTCGATCGAGAAGCTGATATCCCTTCTCGGCAAGGATGCCAACGGTAACTTGCTGCCTTGCGATCCCAACAACCCGCCACCGGGAGCGGCCTGCCAAGGCGGCTTCGTGTGGGCGCCAGTCACCGAGAAGACCTTCGCCCTGGCATCGTTGGACCGCAGCTACGACGACGTCCTGCCCAGCTTCAACATCGCCTGGGAAATGACCGACAACCTGGTGCTGCGCGGCGCCGCCTCCAAGGTCATCGCACGTCCCGCGTTCACCTCGATCGCCAGTCCCGGCGGCCTTCAGTTCGTCAGCCAGGAATACAGCGACGACCGCGGAGTGATCGGCGGCAGCACCAACCCGGGCTGGTATGGCAGCGGCAGCAACAAGGACTTGGAGCCGTTCGAAGCGATCCAGTACGACCTCGGCCTTGAGTGGTATTACCGCCCGGGTGCGGTCGTCGGTGTCGGCCTGTTCCGTAAGGACGTGGAGAACTTCACCCTGCCGGCGGTCTTCGACCAGCAACTCGAGATCGACGGCCAGACGGTGACGGTCCAGGACTTCTCGACTATGGTCAACGGTCGCGATGCCGTCTCGCAGGGCGTGGAGCTGTACGCACAGCACAGCTTCGACTTTGGCCTCGGCTTCCAGGCGAACTACACCTACAACGACACCAACCTGGCCGCCGTCGTGCTCTCGAGCGGCGAGAAGATAGGCAAGTCGCCGCTGCTCGGCAGCGTCAAGAACCAGGCCAACTTCACCGTCTTCTACGAGAACGACAAGTTCCTGGCGCGGGCGTCGTACAACCGCCGCGGCGAACGGATCGGCGGTCTGATCGACGGCTTCAACGTCTACTCCGACCCCTACGAGCAGATCGACCTGAACTTCGGCTACAACATCCTGGAAAACCTGACCTTGACCGCTTCGGTTCTGAACCTGACCAAGGAAGAGGAGCGCTCATACCTGGGCAACGACACCAAGGACCGCCTGTACTCGAACAACTACTCCGGCCGCATCTACTATATGGGCCTGACCTACAAGTTCTAGGCTTCCCCCTCCCCCTCGTGCCCGACGGCACGAGGGGGACTTACATTCACGCCGGGCGGGTCCATCGCGGACCTGCTCCGCGGTACCGGGCCCCGCGCAGGATGTGACCAGGTCTGCGCCTGACCGGACGACCACCCTCTCGCTCCGCACGCGGTCGCCAGCGCGGGACAGGGCCGGATGCCGGCCCCCGCTTCCCCGACCGGCACGGGCCCGCCCTTCTTGTCCGAGGATCCGCAATGACGAGCTCCGACAACCGCATCAGGAACGTCGTCGTCGTCGGTGGCGGCAGCGCCGGCTGGATGGCCGCGGCGGCATTGGCCACCTACCTCGGCAAGGGCGCCAGCATCCGCCTGGTCGAATCCGAGCAGATCGGCATCGTCGGCGTGGGCGAAGCCAGCGTCCCGCACATGAAGACCTTCAACAGCAAGATGCTGGGGATCAGGGAGGTCGACTTCGTCACCCGCACCCAGGGCACGTTCAAGCTCGGCATCGAGTTCAGGAACTGGGGCCGCCTCGGCGACAGCTATGTCCACGGCTTCGGCAGGATCGGCCAGGGCCTGGGGCCGCTGCCGTTCCACCAGTTCTGGCTGAAGCTGTTCCTGGCCGGGCGCGCGGCCGACATCGGCGCCTATTCGCTGCAGACCGCGGCGGCGACGCAGGACCGGTTCATGGTCAGCCCCGACAACGCCCCGGCCGGATCGCCGTTGTCCGACATCGCCTACGCCTACCACTTCGACGCCGGCCTGTACGCCCGTTTCCTGCGCGAACTGTCCGAGCGCCGCGGGGTGAAGCGCACCGAAGGCAAGGTCGTCGACGTCGTCCAGCGCGCCGACGACGGCTTCATCGAAGCGCTGGTGATGGAAAGCGGCGAGCGCATCGAAGGCGAGCTGTTCATCGACTGCTCCGGATTCCGCGGCCTGTTGATCGAGCAGACCCTGAAGACCGGCTATGTCGACTGGAGCCACTGGCTGCCCTGCGACCGGGCGATGGCCGTGCCCTGCGAGATCGTCGGCGCGCCGACGCCCTACACACGCTCGACCGCGCTCAAGGCCGGCTGGCAGTGGCGCATTCCGCTGCAGCACCGCGTCGGCAACGGCTACGTCTATTCCAGCGGCCATCTCGGCGACGACGAGGCGGCCGCGACCCTGCTGGCCAATCTCGACGGCCGAGCGCTCGCCGACCCGCGTCCGCTGCGCTTCACCACCGGCATGCGGCGCAAGTTCTGGAACCGTAACGTGGTCGCGCTGGGCCTGGCCAGCGGCTTCCTGGAGCCGTTGGAGTCGACCAGCATCTACCTGGTCCAGTCCGGCATCCAGCGCCTGCTCGGACTGTTCCCGGGCCGCGACTTCGATCCGCTGCTGGTCGATCGCTTCAATCGCGAATCCGCGTTCGAGTACGAGCGCACCCGCGACTTCCTGATCCTGCACTACAACGCGACCGAGCGCGACGACACGCCGTTCTGGAACTACTGCCGCACGATGTCGATCCCCGACACCCTGCGCGAGGCGATCGAGCTGTTCCGCGCCGACGGCCGCTACTTCCGCAACGGCGAGGACTTCTTCGCGTTGCCGAGCTGGATCCAGGTGATGCTTGGCCAGCGCATCATGCCGCGCGGCTACCACCCGATCGTCGACGAGATGCCCGAGGACGACCTGGTCGAACACGTCGAGCGGGTACGACGGGTGATCGCCAACTGCGTCGGCGCGATGCCCCGGCACCAGGACTTCATCGACCAGTACTGCAAGGCGCCCAGCCCATGACACACACGGCCCCGACCGGCGCCCGCCGCCGCATCCGCCCGCTCTTGCGCCCACTCCTGCGCCTGCTCACCGGCGTTCCACTCGCCCTCGCCGCCAGTGCCGCCCTCGCGGGTAGCGCGGGCGAGATCGTCCTCGATGGCGACTGGCAGTTCCGCCAGCTGCCCGCCAGCCCGCAGGCCCGGGCGCATCCCGAAGCCGCGCCATGGCGCAGCGCAAGCGTGCCGGGCACGGTCCATACCGACCTGCTCGCCCACGGCCTGATCCCCGACCCCTACGTCGGCGCGCCCGAGGCCGGGCTGCAATGGATCGGCCTGGCCGACTGGGAATACCGGGTCGAATTCGACGCCCCCGCCGGCGCGCACGATGCCGCGCGCAGCGAGCTGGTGTTCGAGGGGCTGGACACCTTCGCCGAGGTGTATCTCAATGGCGAGAAGATCCTCGACGCCGACAATTTCTTCCGCACCTGGCGGGTACCGGTGCAGGGAAGGCTGAAGGACGGCGGCAACCGGTTGCGCGTGGTGCTGCACTCGCCGATCAACCGCATGCTGCCGCAGGTGCAGGCGATGCCGCACAAGATCGCCGGCAACTACCCTTCGCCCTATGGCGACGAGCCGCGCGACGCGATGACCGCGAACTTCGTGCGCAAGCCCGGCTACCACTACGGTTGGGACTGGGGCCCGCGCTACGTCACCGCCGGCGTCTGGCGTCCGGTGAAGCTGCGCAGCTGGGACACGGTCCGCATCGACGACCTGCACGTGCGCCAGGAGCGCGTCGGCGCCGAGCGCGCCGAGCTCAGCGTGCGTGTCGGCGTCGATGCCGCCCGCGCCGGCGAGTACGAGCTGCGCCTGTGGCAGACCGCGCCGGACGGCAGGCGCACGCGCGTCGCCCGCCAGCGCATCGATGTCGACCAGGGCGACAGCACCATCACCGTGCCGCTGCGGATCGACAACCCACAGCGCTGGTTCCCCGTCGGCTATGGCGCGCAACCGCTCTATCGTTTCGAGGCGGAACTGCTGGACGGCCGCAAGCGGGTGTCCCGCGCGCAACGGCGCACCGGCCTGCGCAGCGTGGTGCTGAACCGGGAGCCGGACGCGCGCGGCAACCGTTTCCAGTTCGAGATCAACGGCATCCCGGTGTTCGCCAAGGGCGCCAACTTCATCCCCTTCGACATGTTCCAGCCGCGCGTGAGCGAGGCGCAGCTGCGGCGGGTGCTGCAGTCCGCGGTGGACGCCAACATGAACATGATCCGCGGCTGGGGCGGCGGCTACTACGAGAGTGACACCTTCTACGACATCGCCGACGAACTGGGCCTGATGGTGTGGCAGGACTTCATGTTCGGCGGCGGCATGCAGCCGGCCTACGACGACGCCTTCCGCGCCAACGTCGTCGCCGAGGCGCGCGACAACGTGCGCCGCCTGCGCGACCATCCCAGCATCGTCCTGTGGTGCGGCAACAACGAAGAGGAAATCGCCTGGAAGTACTGGGGCCACGGCCGCGACCTGAAACAGGCCGACCCGGTGTTCGCCGACAAGGTGTGGGACGGCTACGTGCAGCTGTTCGGCCACGACCTGCGCGAAGTCGTCGCCGAGGAAGGCGGCGGCATCGCCTACTGGGCCAGCTCGCCGAGCAACGATCTGGCCGAGGTCGCCAACACCGAGGACGCTGGCGACATGCACTACTGGGAGGTGTGGGGCAATCCCGCGCACCCGCCACTCAAGTACCTCGACATCACCCCGCGCTTCATGTCCGAGTACGGCCTGCAGGCCTGGCCGGTGCAACGCACGGTCGACCATTTCGCGGCGCCCGGCGAACAGGGCATCGACACGCCGGTGATCGAAGCCCACCAGAAATTCCTCGCCGGCAAGGGCAACGAACGGCTGATGCACTACGTGCGCATGGAGTTCGGCGAGCCGACCCGCTTCTCCGACTTCATCTACCTCAGCCAGGTCGCCCAGGCCGAGGGCATCGAGCTGGCCGCCCTGCACCACCGTGCCAGCCGTCCGCACACCATGGGCACGCTGTACTGGCAGCTCAACGACGTCTGGCCGGGCGCCTCGTGGTCGGGCATCGACTGGTTCGGACGCTGGAAGGCACTGCAGTTCCATGCCCGCCGTTTCTTCGCCCCGGTCGCGGTATCGGCCCTGCGCAAGGACGGCCGGGCCCGGGTGCACCTGCTCTCCGACCGCACTCGCGAGCTGCGCGGCGAGCTGCGGCTGCGGGTGATGGGCCTGGGCGGCGAGGTGCTGCGCGATGAG
The DNA here is from genome assembly GCF_006546735.2 of Marilutibacter maris. Classification (GTDB taxonomy): domain Bacteria; phylum Pseudomonadota; class Gammaproteobacteria; order Xanthomonadales; family Xanthomonadaceae; genus Marilutibacter; species Marilutibacter maris. The sequence continues at coordinate 25,247 of NZ_VICD02000071.1, forward strand.
CGCCAGACCGTGGTCCTGCCCGCGTTGTCCTCGACCGAACTCGCGCAGTACACCGACGCGCAACTGCTCGGCGACGCCGACCCGGCTGCGACCGCGGCGGTGTTCGAGCTGAGCGTCGAGGGCGAACCGCCCTCGCGTCGGGTGGTCTGGTTCGGGCCGGCCAGCGGGATCGACTGGGGCGTCCCCGAGCTGCAGGCGACCCTGGACCGCGACGGTGACGGCTATGCGCTGGAACTGCGCAGCGAACGGATCGCACGCGCGGTATGGATCGACTTCGGCGACATCGATGCCGAGTTGTCGGACAACGCGCTGACCCTGCTGCCGGGCGAGACCGCTGTCGTCAGACTGCGCTCCGACGCCGGCCTGGAGGAATTGCGCACGGCACTGGCGGTACGCTCGCTGGCCGACGCATTGCGACGTTGACGAAGCTCCACTCGGTAAACCCCAGCACCTGCCGGGCCCCGTCGATGCGTCTCCAGCCCACATTCGCGCTGCGCGCGAATCGCCCTGACTCGGGAGGCTGTCCCGTAGCAGCGGCGTAAGCCGCGAGGGCCTTCCCATGAACCCATCGCGGCTTACGCCGCTGCTACGGTGGATGAGGCATTGATTGCTCGCAGGAAGTCGTGGGCCGATCCCCTCACCGGCACCGCCAAGCCTTTTGTGGGAACCGCGTAAGCCGCGATCCCCGGACTGCACCCCGGAATTCCGAAAGTTTGCTGCGCACCCGCCATTGCGCCTCCGCCCCATTCGCGCCTGCGGGGCGAATCCCCCCTGACTGAGGGGGAGAGTTTCGTTCAGGCCTCGCGGCCGAGGCCGCTCCAGCGGTCTTGGACCGGATCAATCATCGCGCAGGGCCGCGCACAGCGCCGCGACCCGTGCCGGGTCGGTCTGCCAGCGTTCCGGCTCCAGTCCGGGCAGGCCTGGCACGCGATGACGCATCGGCGAGGCCAGGCGCGCCCGCGCCGAGGCATGGAACTCGTCGGCACCACTGCGCTGGCGCAGCAACGGCAGCGTCGCCGCCTCGACCCCGGCCCCGGCCATCACCCTGATCCGCCCCGCAGCCCGCTCGACCAGGGTGGCGATCGTCGCCGCGCCGTCCAGTGCGTTGGCCTGTGCCCCGGAGGTCAGCACACGCTCGCAGCCGAGCGCGATCGCCGCCTCCAGCGCCGCGACCGGGTCGCGCGAGGCATCCAGCGCGCGATGGAAGGTCACCCCCAGCGGGCCGGCCGCGGCCACCAGCTCGCGGCATGTCGCCATGTCGACATCGCCATCGGCGTCGAGCGCGCCGATCACCACGCCATCGCAGCCGATGCGCACGCAGGCTTCGATGTCGCGGCGCATCGCCTCGCGCTCATCCTCGTCGTAGAGAAAGTCGCCGGCGCGCGGGCGCACCAGCACGTACAGCGGAATGCTCAGGCGCTCGCGCGCCGCCGCGATGGTGCCCCAGGACGGCGTGCAGCCGCCCTCGCCGAGGTTCTCGCACAACTCGACGCGGTCGGCGCCGCCGGCCTGCGCGGCCAGCGCCGAAGCCAGCGAGTTGGCCGCGATCTCCAGCAGCGGCGCGCCGGCGGACATGTTCAGCGCACGCCTTCGGAGTAGATCGCGCCGGCGTCATGCAGACGCTCGTGCGGCCCGGCGCCGCCGTCATGCAGGGCGTAGACGAAGCCCTCGTGCAGGGCGAAGGCACCGACCTCACCATCGCGGTTCAAGGCCAGGAAACACACCTGCAACCGGCGACTGGCCTCGGGACGCTTGCGCACCACCCGGTCGATCGCCTCGCGGCAGGCGTCCATCGGCGAACGGCCCTGGCGCATCAGCTCGACCACCAGGAAGCTGGCGGCGTTGCGGATCATCTCCTCGCCGACGCCGGACGCGGTCGCCGCGCCGACTTCGTTGTCGACATACAGGCCGGCGCCGACGATCGGACTGTCGCCGACCCGCCCGTGCAGCTTCCAGGCCATGCCGCTGGTGGTGCAGGCGCCGGCCAACCGCCCCTGCGCATCAAGCGCGAGGATGCCGAGGGTGTCGTGGTCGTGGCTGTCGCCGGGCCGCGACTGCTGGATGCGGTCGCGCTCGACATTGATCTTCGGTTCGTAACGCGACTCACGGCGCCACTCGCGCCAGGCCTCGCGGGCGCCGTCGGTGAGCAGCGGGGTCTTCTCGAAGCCCTGTTCGAGCGCGAACTGCTGGGCACCGTCGCCAACCAGCATCACGTGCGAGGTCTTCTCCATCACCGCGCGCGCGACCGAGACCGGATGGGCGATGTCCTCCAGCGCCGCGACCGCGCCACAGCAGCCGTCGCCGTCCATGATGCTCGCGTCCAGGGTCAGCACGCCGTCGCGGTCGGGATTGCCGCAGCGACCGACGGTCGGGTTGCACAGATCGGCCTCGGCCCAGCGCGCGCCGGCCTCGACCGCGTCCAGAGCGGTGCCGCCCGCGCCGAGCACGCCCCAGGCGGCGGCATTGGCACCGACCCCGAAGTCC
>NZ_VICD02000072.1 GCF_006546735.2 Marilutibacter maris
CCCGCCGCGAGCGGCTGGCCCGGCTCGCGGCCGAGCCGCGCACCTTGATCTTCTACGAGTCCGCGCATCGGATCGAGGCGTCGCTGGCCGACATGGCCGCGGCGTTCGGCGAGGACCGCCACGCGGTGCTGGCGCGCGAACTGACCAAGCTGTTCGAGACCGTGCTCGACGGCGCGCTCGGCGAACTGCGCCAGCGCGTGGCCGAGGATCCGAATCAGCGCAAGGGCGAGTTCGTGCTGATCGTCGACGGCGCCGGCGAGGATGCCGACGCGCGCATCGTCGAGGGCCGTCGCCTGTACGCGAAGCTGGCCGATCACCTGCCGCCATCGACCGCGGCCAAGCTGGCCGCCGAGCTCAGCGGCGCGCCGCGCAAGGCGCTGTATGGCGGGTAGGGCGTCGGCCGGGTGGACATGCGCCTGATCCTTGCGGCATGCCACGAGGGTCTGCGGCGGAGGCGCCCCCCCCGTCCGCTTCGACCGCGAAGCTGTAGAATGGCAGCCGCGGAGTCGGCCAGACAGTCGCGTCACCCGCAAGGGTGCCGAGGAAAGTCCGGGCTCCATAGGGCACGGTGCCAGGTAATGCCTGGGCGGCGAGAGCCGACGGAAAGTGCAACAGAGAGCAGACCGCCGATGGCCCTGCCGTCGCCGAAAGGCGGAGGCGGGCACAGGCAAGGGTGAAACGGTGCGGTAAGAGCGCACCGCGAGTCCGGCAACGGACCGGCACGGCAAACCCCACCGGGAGCAAGACCAAATAGGGAGGCAATGCCGCGGCCCGCGGTGTCTCCGGGTAGGTTGCTTGAGCGCAGCGGCGACGTTGCGCCTAGAGGAATGACTGTCCACGACAGAACCCGGCTTATCGGCCGGCTCCGCCCCACCCACATGCCAACCCGGTGCGCAAAGCACCGGGTTGGCATGTGGGTGGGCTACGCCGTTCGCGCTTCGCGCGAAACCGGGCGATGCGGGGGCATCGCCCGGCCCGGCGCCATTCATCCGATCCCCCGCTCGCGCCTGCGGCGTTCGCGGCTCCCTTGCCAAGGGGGAGCGTGACCTTGCCGCCATGCGGCAATGCCACCCCAAGGTTTGCGTTGCAAACCTCGGGCCCCGGCTCGCGCTCCCGATCCCCCGCTCACGCCTGCGGCGCGAGCCGCCCCCTTGCCAAGGGGGCGCGTGACCTTGCCGCCATGCGGCAATGCCACCCCAAGGTTTGCGTTGCAAACCTCGGGCCCCGGCTCGCGCTCCCAATCCCCCGCTCGCGCCTGCGGCGTTCGCCGCCCCCTTGCCAAGGGGGCGTGGGCTGAGGGGTGGGACTGGGTGGGACCGCGTTCGCGGGTACTGATGCGGTCGTGGCCCTGCCACTGACGGCGTCGACGTCCCCGCAGGGCGCGCGGTGTCCGATTGCGGGCGGACGCTGCCGTCCGCGCTGCTGATGCTGCGTCGCAATATCCGGTCGCCGCGGCGGGCAGGGTGACCCGGGGTGGCGGTCTGGCTGAGCGATCTAGCTGAACCAGCCTTCACATCGTGCCGGTTCTGGGCTTTGTCTCAAAAAATGAGACGAAACAACACTTAGTGGATAAGTCTTGAACAAGTCTCTGAAGTTCGGCTTAAGCCATTGATGTGCTTGGTGAAATTTGTCCCGAAAAGTTGTTGACAACCCTGTGGGGCGTGCCTAAGGTGGGCATCCGAGGGAAAACCGGGATTTTTGTGGTTTTTCGTGGCCGGGAATGTCCGGATCCGACGTTCCCATCGACAGGCAGAAGGCAGACCCGCCCGCAGAGGCCGGCTTCCAACAGGTGACCCATGTTCCAGGGCGAGACCGCCATCACGATCGACGACAAGGGCCGGCTGGCGGTGCCCACCGCCTACCGCGACCTGGTCGCGTCCGAGTGCGGCAATCGGCTGGTGATCACCTACAACCCCTTCGAGTCGGGGTCGCTGTACCTGTATCCGCAGGCGGTCTGGGAGCGCATCCGCGACCAGGTCAATGCCCTGCCCAAGGTCAAGAAGGTCAATCGCGCGATGCAGCTGAAGCTGGTCGGCGCGGCGAGCCATGTCGAACTCGACGGCAATGGCCGCATCACCGTTCCTGCCAGTCATCGCGCCGCGGTCGGTATCGAACGCAAGGCGGTGTTGCTGGGCATGGGCGACAAATTCGAGCTGTGGAGCGAGCAGGCGCATCACGCGCAGATCCAGCAGACGGTGTCTGACGAGGATCTGAGCGAAGAGCTGCTCGATTTGCAGCTGTGAGGGGGGGTGGCATGGAGCGCGCATCGGCGCCATCCGGCCACCTCCCCGTGATGTACGCCCAGGTGTTGGACGGCCTGCGCGTGATCGGGGATGGAGCCTACCTGGACGGCACTTTCGGGCGTGGCGGTCACGCGCGCGGGGTGCTCGAACAACTCGGCCCCGGAGGCCGGCTGCTGCTGATGGACAAGGATCCCGAAGCGATTGCCGTGGCCGAACGCGAGTTCGGCGGCGATCCGCGCGTGTCGATCCGGCGCGGCAGTTTCGCCGCGCTTGCCGACTGGGACGCCACCGAGGCCGGACTGGACGGTGTGCTGTTCGACCTTGGCGTGTCCTCGCCGCAGTTGGACGTGGCCGAGCGCGGTTTCAGCTTCGGCAAGGACGGTCCGCTGGACATGCGGATGGACCCCGACAGCGGCGAGAGCGCGGCGCAATGGCTGGCGCATGCCGACGAGCGCGAGATCGCCGACGTGCTGTGGACCTATGGCGAGGAGCGGATGAGCCGGCGGATCGCGCGTGCGATCGTCGCTGATCGCTCGCGCGCTGCATTCACCCGCACCGCGCAGCTGGCCGAGCTGATCGCGCGGGTGATGCCGCGCGGCGATAGCAAAACCCATCCGGCGACCCGCAGCTTCCAGGCGATCCGCATCCACATCAATCGCGAGCTGGCCGACCTGGAGTCGGGGCTGGACGGTGCGCTTGAGCGGTTGAAGCCGGGTGGGCGGCTGGCGGTGATCAGCTTCCACTCGCTGGAGGACCGCGTCGTCAAGCAGTTCATCGCCCGCCACAGCAAGGCGCCGCCGGCGAACCGGCGGATGCCGGTCGAGGTCGCCTTCACCCCGCGGCTGCGCGCGATCGGCTCGGCGATCAAGGCCGAGCCCGGCGAGACCGAGAGCAATCCGCGTGCCCGCAGCGCGGTGCTGCGCGTGGCCGAGAAGCTGGCGGTCGCCGGCGGGAGGGGCGCATGACCCTGCGCCTGGCCCTGGTCGTACTGCTGGTCGCCAATCTGGCCAGCGCGCTGGCGGTGGTCTATGCGCGCCACCAGCACCGGCAGGCGTTCGTGCAGCTGAGCCGGCTGGAAAAGGCCCGCGACGAGCTCGACATCGAGTTCGGCCGCCTGCAGCTCGAACAGGCGACCTGGGCGGAGAGCAATCGCATCGACCAGGTCGCGCGCGACCGGCTCGGAATGAAGTTCCCGGAAGGGGATGAAATCGTGGTGGTGCGTCCATGAGCCCGCGCCGCCGCCCCGGCTCGAACTTCCGCGACTCGATGCGCGAGCGTATCGGTGGTCTGCTGCGCGACCGTCCGGGTGCGGGCAAGTCACGCAACCGAGTCCGTTACAACCCGCGCAACCGCCTGTTCCTGGTCGGTGGCGTGCTCGGCCTGTGCTCGCTGGCGCTGGTCGCACGCGCGTTCACCCTGCAGGTCGTCAACGCCGACTTCTACCGTCGCCAGGGCGACGAGCGGATCCTGCGCGAGATCGAGATCCCGACCTCGCGCGGCATGATCACCGATCGCAACGGCGAGCCGTTGGCGGTGTCGACCCCGGTCGAGTCGGTCTGGGGCAATCCGCAGGAGCTGCTCAAGGCGCCGGAGCGCATCCCCGAGCTGGCGGCGGTCCTGGGGGTGCCGGCCGACGGCCTGACCCGCAAGCTGACCCAGCGCGCCGATCGCGAGTTCATGTACCTCAAGCGCCGGATCAATCCCGACCAGGCGCGCGCGATCCTCTCGCACAACATTCCCGGCGTGTACTCGCAGCGGGAGTTCCGTCGTTTCTATCCCCAGGGCGAGGCGCTGGCGCACGTGCTGGGCTTCACCAACATCGACGACCGCGGCCAGGAGGGTCTGGAGCTGGCCTTCGACGAATGGTTGCGCGGCACGCCGGGCAGCAAGCGGGTGATCCGCGACAGCCGCGGCCGCATCGTCGAGAACGTCGAGCTGATCGAGGCCGCCCAGCCCGGTCATGAGCTGACCCTGACCATCGACCGCCGGATCCAGTACCTGACCTTCCGCGAACTGCGCGCGACCCTGGAGCGCACCGGCGCCAGCAGCGGATCGGCCGTGGTCCTGGATGTCGCCACCGGCGAGATCCTGGCGATGGCGAACCTGCCCACCTACAACCCCAACGCGCTGGGCGGGCAGCCGTCCGACGCGCGCCGCAATCGCGCGGTGACCGACGTCATCGAGCCCGGTTCGACGATGAAGCCGCTGACCGTGGCCGCGGCGCTGGAGGCCGGCGCGATCACCACGTCCACGGTGATCGACACCAGCCCGGGCTGGATGCCGAACGGCCGCTTCCGCACCAGCGACTTCCGCAACTACGGGGTCCTGGACGTCACCGGGATCATCCGCAAGAGCTCCAACGTCGGCGTCTCCAAGATCGTCCATCGCCTGCAGGACCAGCCGTACTACGACTTCCTGCACCGGATGGGCTACGGCCAGAGCACCCACAGCGGGTTCCCCGGCGAGTCGGCCGGGGTGTTGACCCCGCCGTCGCGCTGGAGCGGCACCACCAAGCAGACCATGTCCTACGGCTACGGGCTGTCGGCGACGCCGCTGCAGATCGCCTCCGCCTACGCGGCGCTGGGCAATGGCGGCAAGCTGATCGCGCCGACCTTCGTCAAGGGCCAGCGCAACGATCCGGCGCAGGTGCTGGATCCGCGCATCGCGCGCCAGGTGCTGCGGATGATGCAGACCGTGACCGAGACCGGCGGCACCGCGACCCAGGCCGCGATCCTCGGCTACCACGTCGCCGGCAAGAGCGGCACCGCGCGCAAGTTCAACAGCAGCGGCGGCTATTCGCGCCGCTACATCTCGTTCTTCGCCGGCGTGGTGCCGGTGGAGAATCCGCGCTTCTCGATGGTGGTGGTGATCGACGATCCCGATCCGGCCAAGGGCTACTACGGCGGTCTGGTGTCGGCGCCGATGTTCAAGACGGTGATGGACGGCGCGCTGCGGCTGATGGACGTGCCGCCGGACGATATCGAGACCTGGCTGGCGGCGCAGGCGGCCGAGGAGGCCAAGCGCCACAAGGCCGACGGGCGTGCGGCGAGTGTCGCCGGAGCGGGCGCCGCGACCCTGGCCGCGCAGGCGGCCGCCGCCCCGGAAGGTGTGCGATGAGCGCGGTGACCCGCAAGCGGACGCCATTGGCCGAGCTGTTGCCGGACGTGCCGGCGGTTCCGGCCGGGCTGGCGATCGGCGGCCTGGTGATGGACAGCCGCGAGCTGCAGGCCGGCGACGCCTTCGTCGCGATCGGCGGCTTCGGCACCCATGGCCTCAAGTTCGTCGACGACGTCCGCGCCAAGGGCGCCGCCGCGATCCTGTTCGAGCCGCCGGCCCCCGCCGACGCGCCGGCCCCGGCCGATGCGATCGCGGTCCCCGGACTGCGCGCGCGCCTGGGCGAGATGGGCGACCGCTTCTACGGTCGGGTCAGCGAGCGGATGGACGTGGTCGGGGTGACCGGCACCAACGGCAAGACCTCGACCGTGCAGCTGCTGGCGCAGGCCTGGTCGCTGCTGGGCACCACCAGCGGCACCATCGGCACGCTTGGCTCGGGCCTGTACGGACGGGCGATTGCGACCGGCTTCACCACCCCGCTGGTGCTGCGCCTGCATGCCTTGATTGCCGACCTGCACGCGCAGGGCGCCGACGCCTTGGCGATGGAGGTCAGCTCGCACGCGCTGGACCAGGGACGCGCCGACGGCGTGCATTTCGACGTCGGCGTGTTCACCAATCTGACCCGCGACCACCTCGACTACCACGGCGACATGGCCCGCTATGGCGCGGCCAAGGCGCGCCTGTTCGCATGGCCGGGACTGAAGGCCGCGGTGATCAATGTCGATGACGGCTTCGGCCGCGAACTGGTCCGTTCGCTGGAGGGCACGGGCCTGCGCGTGCTGGCCTGCAGCTCGCGCGGCACCGGTGGCGCCAATGTCACCGCGCGCCAACTGCGGCTGGATGCGCGCGGCCTGCTGTTCGAATTGGGTATCGACGGCGAGAGCTATCCGGTGACCTCGCCGTTGCTGGGCCGCTTCAACGTGGACAACCTGCTCGCCGTCGCGGGCGCGCTGGCCGCGTTGGGTCACTCGTCGGCGGAAGTCGCGCAGGTGCTCGGGCGGTTGCAGCCGATCCACGGCCGCATGAACCGCCTGGGCGGCGACGGCACCCATCCGCTGGTGGTCATCGATTACGCGCACACCCCCGACGCCCTGGAGCAGGCGCTGGCTTCGGTACGCGCGCACGCGGCGGCGCGGGTGATCTGCGTGTTCGGCTGCGGCGGCGAACGCGACCGCGGCAAGCGCCCGCAGATGGCCGCGATCGCCGAACGCCTGGCCGACGAGGTGATCGTGACCGACGACAACCCGCGCGGCGAGGACGGCGATGCGATCGTCGCCGAGATACTCGCCGGCTTCGCCAGCGCCGATGCCGTGATCGTGGAGCGCGATCGCCGCGTCGCGATCGAGCGCGCGATCGGCGCGGCCGGTCCGGACGACATCGTGCTGGTCGCCGGCAAGGGCCACGAGCCCTACCAGGAAATCGACGGCGTCCGTCACCCGTTCGACGATACCGAGGTCGCGCGTGCGGCGCTGGGGGTGGACGCATGAGGCCGCTGCAGCTGTCCGATATCGCGCGCATGACCGGCGGCCGGCTGTCCGGCGAGGACCGGGTGATCGACGTGGTCGCCACCGACACCCGTCACCTGCCGCCTGGCGGCGCGGTCTTGTTCGTGGCGATCCGCGGCGAGCGCTTCGATGGCCACGACCACGTCGAAGCGGCGGCCGGGGGCGGGGTGATCGCGGCGCTGGTCTCGCGCGAGATCGATTGCGCGCTGCCGCAGGTGGTCGTTGCCGATACCGAGCGCGCGCTGGGCGATCTCGCCGCCGCCGTGCAGCGCGAGCGCCACAACAAGGTCATCGCGATCACCGGCAGCAACGGCAAGACCAGCGTCAAGGCGCTGCTGGCCTCGATCATGCAACGCGCCGCCGCGACCTACGCGACCCCGGGCAACCGCAACAACGAGATCGGCCTGCCGCTGGCGGTGCTGGAAGCGCCGGAGGACGCGGCCGTGGCGATCTACGAGATGGGCGCGGGCAAGCCCGGCGACATCGCCTATCTGACCCGGATCGCGCCGCCGGACCTGGCGTTGGTCAACAACGTGGCGCCCGCGCACATGGAGCGCATGGGCAGCCTGCTGGGCATCGCCGACACCAAGGCGGCGGTCTACGACGCGCTGCCGGCCGATGGCGTCGCGGCGATCAACGCCGACGACGCGTTCGCCCCGTTCTTCGCCGAGCGCGCGCACGGACGCAGGCTGATCCGCTTCGGCCTGGAGGCCAGCGCCGAGGTCGGTGCGCGCGACATCCGCCTGCACGAGGGCGGCTCGCGGTTCGTGCTGACCACGCCGGTGGGCGAGGTCGAGGTCGCCCTGGCGATGCCGGGACGGCACAACGTCAGCAATGCGCTGGCGGCGACGGCGCTGGCGCTGGGCGCCGGTGCCGAACTGGCGACGATCGCCGCCGGCCTGGAGTCGGCGCAGCCGGTGGCCGGACGCCTGGTCGCCCACCGCCTGTCCGGCGGCGCGATGCTGATCGACGACAGCTACAACGCCAATCCCGGCTCCGCCGCGACCGCGATCGACACGTTGGCGTCGCTGGGCGGCGAGGGCTGGCTGGTACTCGGCGACATGCGCGAGATGGGCGCCGATGCCGGCTCCCTGCATGCCGAGGTCGGACGGCGCGCGCGCGCCGCCGGCCTGCGCCGCCTGTTCGCGCTGGGTCCGCTCAGCGCCGAGGCGGCGGCCGCGTTCGGAGACGGCGGCGAGGTCTTCGCCGATCACGACGCCCTGGCGGCCGCGCTCAACACCGGCCTTGCCGGAGCCGCGGGCGGGGATGTCCGGGTGCTGGTCAAGGGCTCCCGCGGCAGTGCGATGGAACGGATCGTGTCCGCACTGCTCGCCACAGACAATCCGGACGGAGCAGGCGCCCCGACCGCAGACGAAACAAGGGGGCCGCATGCTGCTTGAACTCGCCCGTTGGCTCGAACAGTTGCAGAGCGTATTCGGACTGTTCGGCTATCTGACCTTCCGCGGCATTCTCGCCGCCCTGACCTCGCTGGCGTTGTCGCTGTGGTGGGGGCCATGGGTGATCCGCCGGCTGGCCCAGCTCAAGGGTGGCCAGCCGATCCGCAAGGACGGTCCGGAGTCGCACTTCTCCAAGGCCGGTACGCCGACCATGGGCGGAGCGCTGATCCTGCTGACGGTGCTGGCATCGGTGCTGCTGTGGGGCGACCTGCGCAACCGCTACGTCTGGCTGGTGCTGGTGGTGATGGTCGCGTTCGGCTGGATCGGCTGGTGGGACGACTGGATCAAGATCGTCAAGCGCGATCCCAACGGCATGAAGTCGCGCTGGAAGTACCTGCTGCAGTCGCTGTTCGGCCTGGGCGCGGGCCTGTTCCTGTTCTACACCGCGGATGCGCCGGCGACGACCACCTTCTACATCCCGTTCTTCAAGGCGGTCGCGCTGCCGCTGGTCGGCATCACCTTCGTCGCGATCGCCTACTTCTGGATCGTCGGCTTTTCCAACGCGGTCAACCTGACCGACGGGCTGGACGGACTGGCGATCATGCCGACCGTGCTGGTCGCCTGCGCGCTGGGCGTGTTCGCCTATGCCTCCGGCCATGCCGAGTTCTCGCAGTACCTGCAGATCCCGCGGGTGCCCGGCGCCGGCGAGCTGGTGATCATCTGCGCGGCGATCGCGGGCGCCGGGCTCGGCTTCCTGTGGTTCAACACCTATCCGGCGATGGTGTTCATGGGCGATATCGGTGCGCTTTCGCTGGGCGCGGTACTGGGCACGATCGCGGTGATCGTCCGCCAGGAACTGGTGCTGGTGGTGATGGGCGGCATCTTCGTGGTCGAGACGCTGTCGGTGATGATCCAGGTCGCCAGCTTCAAGCTGACCGGCAAGCGGGTGTTCCGGATGGCGCCGATCCACCATCACTTCGAGCTGAAGGGCTGGCCGGAGCCGCGGGTCATCGTCCGCTTCTGGATCATCTCGGTGATCCTGGTCCTGATCGGCCTGGCGACGTTGAAGGTGCGCTGATGAGCGACTACGCCACCACCCGCCCCGGCAGCCGCCAGGCCACCCGCATCGACGACATCAAGGGTCGCTTCGACCCCTGGATCGTGGGTGCGGTACTGGCGCTGGCGTCGCTGGGCGTGGTGATGGTCGGTTCGGCCTCGCTCTACCAGGACAGCAATCCGTACCACTACTTCGGTCGCCATCTGGCCTTCCTCGCCGGCGGCGCGGTGCTGATGGCGATCGCGATGCGCAACGAGCTGAAGACGGTGGAGCGCTACAACCACCTGATGCTGCTGGGGTGCTTCGTGCTGTTGCCGCTGGTGTTCGTGCCCGGGCTGGGCGTGAGCGTCAAGGGCGCGCACCGCTGGATCAACCTCGGGGTGGCGGGCTTCCAGGTGGTCGAGGCGGTCAAGGTCTTCTTCATCGTCTGGCTGGCCAGCTACCTGGTGCGGTTCCGCGACGAGGTCAATGCGACCTGGATGGCGATGCTCAAGCCGATCGGCGTGGTCGCGGTGCTGGTGGTGCTGTTGTTGCTGCAGCCGGACTTCGGCTCCTCGTCCCTGCTGCTGGCGATCACCGCCGGCATGCTGGTGCTGGGCGGCGTGAACATGCCGCGGATGTTCGGGCCGGTGCTGGTCGGGCTGCCGCTGCTGGCGATCGTCGCGATCGCCGAGCCGTACCGGATGCGCCGCCTGACCTCGTTCATGGACCCGTGGGCCGACCCGTTCGGCAGCGGCTACCAGCTGACCAATGCGCTGATGGCGGCGGGCCGCGGCGAGTGGTTCGGCGTCGGCCTGGGCGGGTCGATCCAGAAGCTGTACTACCTGCCCGAAGCGCATACCGACTTCATCCTCGCGGTGATCGCGGAGGAGCTGGGCTTTGTCGGCGTCTGCGTGGTGATCGGCCTGTACGCGTTGCTGGTCGGGCGCGCGTTGTGGATCGGCCTGCAGTGCGTGGAGATGCGCCGCCATTTCGCCGGCTACCTCGCCTTCGGCATCGCCTTGTGGATCGGTCTGCAGAGCTTCGTTTCGATCGGCGTCAACCTGGGCCTGTTGCCGACCAAGGGACTGACCCTGCCGCTGATCTCCTCGGGCGGTTCCAGCG
>NZ_VICD02000006.1 GCF_006546735.2 Marilutibacter maris
CCACCAGGCGGCGACCCCGAGGTTGAGGACGGCCAGGAATACGATCAGGGCTCGGATCAGCATGGCGGCGATTCTAGCGGGTCGAGTTCGGCCGTCGCCCAGTGCGCCAGCCCCTCCAGCACCAGTCCGGGCGACCACCGCGCCGACGGCAGCATCGGCAGCAGGCGCTCGCCTCCGCCGCCATGCACATGCAGGGGCGGCTTCGATCCGAGCAGGCGCGCGGCCTCCTCGACGCTGCGCGCGATCAGCGCCAGCGCCGCGCCGTCGCAACCCGATGCCAGGGCGTCCTCGGTATCGGCGGCGAACTCGCGGTAGTCGCCACCGGAGACCGGCAGCTGCGCCGCGCGGGCATTCAGCGCCTCGCGCATCAGCGCCGGCGATGGCGCGATGCGGCCGCCGAGGTGACGGCCGCCGGCGTCGAGCAGGTCGACGGTCAACGCGGTGCCGACGCCGCAACTCAGCGCCGGACCGCCGCGCCGATGCAGCGCGACCAGGGCCAGGAAACGGTCGACGCCGAGTTTGTGCGGACGCGCGTAGGCGATCGTCATCCCGGCGAAGCGCGGCTGGGTGCGTGCGCACGAGATCCGGCCGCAGTGCCGGCTCAGGGCATCGAGCACGGTCGCGGTCAGCTCCGGCGAAGCGACGCTGGCCAGATAGGCGACCTCGAAGCGTGCCGGCAACGCCGCGTCCATCGCCGCGGCCACATCCTCGATGCGATGCGGCAGCGCCAGCACCTCGCCGACGCCGCCGTCCGCGCGCAAGGGGGCGCACTTGAGGCGGGTATTGCCCAGATCGAACAGCCACCGGCCCGGCGGCCGGCTCTTGGATGTCGCGCTCACGGGGTGTCCTCCCGGTTCCGTGCCGCGTCCGCCGCTTCGCGCCGCACGCTGACCTCACCCGAATGCACGTTGCAGACCTCGCCCGAGGCCAGCCGCACCTGCAGGGCGCCGTCCGCGGCCAGCCCGGTGACCGTCGCCGCGCGGCCGCCGGTTTCCGAATGCAGGGTCACCCGGCGGCCGCGGAGAACGTCCAGCGCCGCATAGCGGGGCAGGAACGGCGCCAGCCCCTCGACGTCGAACGTGGTCAGCGCCGGCAGCCAGTGCGCGAGCAGGGTCGCGGCCAGTCGATTGCGGTCGCAGGCGCCGTCGGCGGCCAATCCGGCCAGGTCGCACCATGGCTGCCCGATCGAGGCGGCCGCATCGTCGGCCGGCATCCGCACGTTCAAGCCCAGGCCGATCACCGCATGCGCCGGGCCGGCATGCTCGCCGCCGCCCTCGACCAGCAGGCCGCCGAGTTTGCGCAGCCCGTCCGCATCCTCGACGACGATGTCGTTCGGCCACTTCAGCCGCGCCTGCCGCACGCCCAGCGCATGCAGCGCCTCGACCGTGGCGATGCCGGCGACCAGGCTCAGGCCGCCCAGGCGCGCCAGCCCGCCCTCGAAGCGGCGCCCCAGCGACAGGTACAGATGCGCCGCCAACGGCGATACCCAGACCCGTCCGCGGCGGCCGCGCCCTCCGGTCTGGCGCTCGGCCAGCAACACCCGTGCCCGCCGCGGCTGCAGATCGGCCGACGGTCGCCGCAGCAGTTCGCTGTTGGTCGAGTCGATGCTCCATGCCAGCTCCAGCGTCTGCAGTTGCGCGAGCAGCGGCGCCGGCAGGGCCGCGCGGATCGCCTCGGCGTCGAGCAGGTCCAGCGGCGTCGCCAGCATGTAGCCGCGCCCCGGCCGCGCCTGGATCGGCACGCCCGCCTCGCGCAGCGCCCGGACCCGTTTCCACACCGCCGCGCGGGTCTGTCCGAAGCGCCGGGCGAGCGCGTCGCCGGACACCGGGCCGGTCATCAATGCCTGCAGCAGGTCGCGCTCATCCATGCCGGCGCCCTCCGGCCGACGGACGGTCATCGTGTTCAGGGAACTGGGCCGGAGCCCGGGAAACAGTCATGGCGCGGTTCATCGGCGGCATTATGCGCGAGCCGCTCCTGCTGCAATGCAGCATGAACAATCGAACACGATCCGCAAAAACGGGCTATATTCGGGATCTGCCGGGGACCGCCCGGCGCCCGGCAAGGACCCCCCATGCTCCGGATTCGCCTCTGCCTGTCGATCATCGCCTTCGCCGTCGCGATCACCGCGCCGGTGCTGGCGCGCGACACCAAGATGAGCAGTCCGGACGGTGGCGGTTGCTCGGAGTCGCCGACGCCTGCGACGGCCCTCAGGGAGACGCCGGCGCCGAAGGCCAGCCGCGCAACCAATCCGGAGCGCGAGACCCGCGCCAAGCCGAGCGTGCACGGCGATGCCCCGCACAGCGGGCGGATGCCCTCGCGACGCTGGCACAGCTTCCTGCCGGGCATGGTGCGCTGAGCGACGCTGCGGCGGCGCGCCGCCTTCGATCCCCCTGACCGCCTCCACGATTCCGCACAGGATTGCGCTTGCTCGGTCTGTTCAAGCGGCTGCGTCGCACGCCGCCACCGATTCCCGATGATATCTGGAACAGCGTCCGTGCCGACACGCCCTGGCTGTGCCGGCTCGATGAGGTTCGTGCCGGCAGGCTGGCGACACTCAGCGCCCGCTTCCTGCACGAAAAGGCGATCACCCCGGTCGGCGAATTGACCCTGGACGCACCCGCGCGCTGCCGGCTTGCCGCGCTGTGCTGCCTGCCGCTGCTGGAGTTCGGCGGCGAAGGGCTGCACGGCTGGCGCCAGGTGCTGGTGTATCCGGACGCCTTCCGGGTGAATCGCAGTCACGTCGACGCCGCGGGCGTGCTGCACGAGTGGCAGGACGAGCTGATCGGCGAAGCCTGGGAACAGGGGCCCTTGATCCTGTCGTGGGCCGACATCGAGGCCGATTGCGCCGATCCGCGGGCCGGTTACTGCGTGGCCGCCCACGAGATGGCGCACAAGCTCGACGCCCTGGACGGCGTGCTCGACGGTACGCCGCCGCTGCCGCGACCGTGGCAACGCGAATGGGCACGCGACTTCCAGAGCGCCTACGACGCCTTCGCCGACGCGGTCGACGCCGGCCGCAGGACCGCGATCGACCCGTATGCGGCCGAGTCGCCGGAGGAGTTCTTCGCGGTCGCCACCGAGTACCACTTCAGCGACCCGCAACTGCTGCGCAGCCAGATGCCGGCGGTGGCCGATCACCTGCGCCGGCTGTACGGTGCATCGCCGTTCGAGCCCTAGCCGCTCCTACGGGCAACAGCTCGGGACCCAGCCCCGTGATTCGCGCAGTGCGCGAATAGGGGTGTGGATGGAAGATATCCGGGCGCAGCCCGGGGATCGCGGCTTACGCCGCGCCTACGACCCGTTCCACCGTTACAGGCCCGGCGGCAGCCTGACCTCGAAGCGGGCGCCGCCCAGCTCCTCGGAGCGCAGCACGTCGAGGGTGCCGCGGTAGCTGCGGACCACGTCCTGCACCGTCGCCAGACCAATGCCGTGGCCCTGCACGCGCTCGTCGCCACGGACGCCGCGCTGCAATACGCGCTCGATCTTGTCCACGGGAATGCCGGGGCCGTCGTCGTCGACCGCCAGCAACAGGCCCGGGCGGCGATTGGGGGCGACCTCGCCGGGCTTGACCGTCAGCAGCACCCGCGAGCCGGCCCACTTGAACGCGTTCTCCAGCAGGTTGCCAAGCACCTCCTGCAGGTCGCCGGGCTCGCCATGGAAGGCGATTCCGGGCTCGATCTCGAACTCGCACAGCACGCCCTTGGACGCGTAGATCTTCTCCAGGCTGCGCACGATCTGGTCGGCGTAGGGCTCGATCTCGACCGGCGCCGCGAACAGCATGTGGCCCGAGCGCGCCGCGCGACCGAGCTGATAGGACACCAGGTCGCTCATCCGCCGCACCTGCAGATCGACCTCCTCGCGCAGTTCCTCGGCCGGCACGTGCTCGGCGCTGCGCGCGCGCAGCACCGCCAGCGGGGTCTTCAGGCTGTGGGCGAGATCGGCCATGGTGTTGCGCTGCCGTTCCAGATTCTCGCGCTCGCTCTCGATGAACGCGTTGATGCTCTCGGTCAGCGGTTCCAGCTCGCGCGGGTGACGGCCGCTCATCCGCGACAGCAGACCGCGCTGCACGCGCTTGAGTTCGTCGACCACGCGCTTGAGCGGGCGCAGGCTCCAGCGCAGGATCAGTCCCTGCAGCAGCAGCAGGATCAGGCCGGCGCCGCCGAGGTAGCGCCACAGCGCCTCGCGGAACACCGCGACCTGGCGCCGCAGCTGGGTGGTGTTCTCGAGGATGTAGATCGTGTAGCGGATGCCCTCGCCGGTGTCGCCGGTCTCGTGGATCACGCCATAGCCGTAGCGGTAGACCTCACCGATGCTGCCGTCGAGTTCGGTCACCGGCAGCTTGCGGTCGAAGCGCTCCTCGCCGGCCTCCAGCATGTCGCCGGGCGGCAGCTCCGGGCCGACCGCCGAGGCCGAGTCCCAGTGCGAGCCGTCGAGCACCACCTCGGCATAGAGGCCGCTGCCGGGCATGTCGAAGCGCGGGTCGACCGCGTCGTAGGGCGGGATGAACTCACCGTTGCGGGCGAACTCGCCCTTGCCGGTGTAGGCCAGCGCGTAGCTCTTCAGCCGCTGGTACAGATTGCTTTCGGCGGTATCCAGGAACGCGCGGTCCAGCGCATAGCCGGCCAGCGCCAGGAACGCCAGCAGGCCCAGGCTGGCGGCGAGCAGCTGCCGTGCCTGCAGCGAACGCGGCTGGCCCCAGCTCACCGTCCAGCTCCACGGGACGGTGAGCTGTCCGTGATTCGCGAGGCGGACGATCCCGGAACGAGACACCGTCCTCCAGGCCGTGCGCACGTCGCGGTCATGGCCCCCTGCATGGCAGGAAGCGCCCGGACAAGTGCAAGTGGGTTGGAAGACGGGCTGGACATGCGGCGACAGGTTAGCGGTGCGGCGGCCGGGGATGCATCAGGGCGCTTTCGGGCGGAGCGGGCCGGGAAACCGGACGCTGGAAACGAAAGGGCGCGGACAAGGCCGCTGCCCTGTCCACGCCCGTCGTGGCCGGTCCACGTCGAATCCGGGACCGACGCCGGCTTCACTCCCCGCTGCGCGGGATCGCGAAGCGGTAGCCGCGACCGCGCACGGTCTCGATCGGCTTGAGCGCGCCTTCCGGATCGAGCTTCTTGCGCAGACGACCGATGAAGACCTCCAGCACGTTGGAGTCGCGGTCGAAGTCCTGCTGGTAGATGTGCTCGGTCAGGTCGGCCTTGGAGACCAGCTCGCCGGCATGCATCATCAGGTACTCGAGCACCTTGTATTCGTAACTGGTCAGGTCGACGTTCTGGCCGTCGACGCTGACCGTCTGCGCGGCCAGGTCCAGGGTCACCGGCCCGCACTCCAGGGTCGGCTTGCTCCAGCCCGCGGCGCGGCGGACCAGCGCGTTGATGCGCGCCAGTAGCTCCTCGACGTGGAACGGCTTGACCAGGTAGTCGTCGGCGCCCTGCTTCAGGCCCTCGACCTTGTCCTGCCAGCTCGAACGCGCGGTCAGGATCAGGATCGGGAACTTCTTGCCCTCCTCGCGCAGCGCCTTGATCAGCTCCATGCCCGACATCTTGGGCAGGCCGAGGTCGATGATGCCCAGGTCGAACGGCACTTCGCGGCCCATGTACAGGCCTTCCTCGCCGTCCTGGGCGGCGTCGACCGCGTAACCGTCGCGCTTGAGGCGGGCGGCCAGGGTCTCGCGCAGCGGGGCTTCGTCTTCTACAAGCAGGATTCGCATGGGAACTCCGTTCGGGGGAACTCCGTGGAGGGGATGCCCGAGGCCGCCAACGGCCCGGGAATGCCTACACCTTGGAGCTTCAGTCGTCGTCGTCGCGTGTACGTCGCGCATCGAGCCGCTCGGGCATCGGGCGCGGCGCGCGCGAGGAATGGGGATCGTCCATGTAGACGCGGACCCGGCCGCTGGAGTCGACCACCTTGATGCGATTCACGTCGCGCCCGTCGAAAGGCACGCGTTCGGCGCTGAGAACCTGCCCGCCGGTACGCCGCTCGACCCGCCGCACCGCGTCGCTGAGCGCACGGTGGTCGGCACCGCGCGAGTGCCGGGCCGGCTCGGCCGGCCGCGACTCGCGACGGTCCGTCGGCGCCGGACCGCGTCCGAGTTGCTGCGCCGCGACCTCACCGCCGACGACCGCGGACGCGGCCAGCAGGATCAACACGGTGGAGCGGGCGAGCGATCTGGGCATGGGTCTCCGGCGCTTGCGGAACAGGTCGTTTCGGGAGCTGCCGCGACCGTTCACCGGAAACCGGTGCCGACGCGGCTGTGCAGAGGCCACGTGGGTGGCGTTGCAGGGGCATTCTCTGAACAAGGCGGTGAATCCGATCTGAACTTTTCCGGTATCCGGGCGGCCCCCATTCAGCCACGCCCGGGGAACGGACGCAAGCGGGCCGCCGCCATGGGCCCTGTCGGCAAGCCGTTGAGCGGACTCAGAAAATCTCGCCGACGCAGCAGCGCAGCGAGCCGCCGGCGGCCTCGATCGCGTCCAGCGCCACCGCGGCCACCCGGAATCCCGCCGCCCGCAGCGCGAATCGCCCGGCCTCGCCCAGTGCCCGCTGCGCGCGCGTGCTCATCCAAACCGTGTCCGCGCCCAGGGCGATCGCATTGCCGGCGTAGGCGGCGCGTGCCCCGGCCGACAGCATCAACGCATGCGGCGCGTACAGGCCGGCGATCGTCGCGGCCAGCGCCGGGTCGGCGAAACCGTCGGCGCAGACCAGGGCCGCGCGTCCGGCCAGCACCGCCAGCACGACATTGGTGTGGTACTCGCCCGGGGCCAGCTCGAACATCAGGGTCGCGCGCAGGCCAAAGGCCTCGTGCATCAGCCGCGCCCCGGCCTCGTCGCAGCGTTCCGACAAGCCGCAGAAGCCCAGCCCGCGGGCGCGGTCGATCACCATCGAGCCGGTCAGCTCGCAGGGATGCGGCTGGGTCGACAGGTCGTGCAGCGCGTAGCCCAGCACATCGCTGAAGAAGCCGCGGATGTCCGCGCGGGCGGCCTCGCGCTGGCGGACCGGATGGCGCATCCGCGCGACCAGGCAGCGCCCGGCCACGGTCGCGAACACATTGTTGGGGAACACCGCATCCGGGGTGGCCGGATCGCCGGCGAAGCAGACCGTCGGCAGGCAGGCCGACAGGGCGCGGTGCAGCCCGCGATGCTCGGCCAGCGCGCGCGTGGCATCGAAACCGGCGGCGGCCATGTAACGGTTGTCGCCGGCCGACTGCTCGGCGCGGGCGAAGCCATCCGGGGCGACCAAGAACGCCGCCCGCGCGGTCGCCGGCCCGAAATCGGCGGCGCAGCCACGCGCGGCATCGAGGAAGGCGGACGGGTCGCGGGTGATCATGGCGATGGCGTCATGTCGGCGGGCCCGCGAGCGACCGGATCAGGCCCGCTGCCGCTCGGGCCCGGCGAAGGACTCGGTGAGCGCCAGCGCGCGCTCGACCAGCGACCAGTCGGCCCCGGGCTTGTGCGCGCCCTCGCTGAGCACCTGGCGGAACGCGCGACCGCCGCGTTCGCCGGCGAACAGCCCCAGCAGGTGGCGGGTGATGTGTTTGAGGTAGACCCCGCGCTCGAGCTGCGCCTCGACATACGGCCGCAGCGCGCGCAGCAGCTCGCCGCGCGACTTCAGCACGCCATTGAAAGGCGGCCCCGCGAACCAGGCCACGTCGAGCCGGTGCAGCAGGTACGGCGTGTGGTAGGCCGCGCGGCCGAGCATCGCGCCGTCGGTGTGCGCCAGGTGCGCGGCCGCCTCGTCGGCATCGGCGATCCCGCCATTGACCAGCACCCGCAGATCGGGCCGCTCACGCTTGAGCCGGTAGGCCCAGTCGTAGCGCAGCGGCGGCACCTCACGGTTCTCCTTCGGACTCAGGCCCTGCAGCCAGGCGTTGCGGGCGTGGACCACGAAGATCCCGCAACCGGCCGCGGCGACGGTGTCGATGAAGGCGCGGAAGCGGTCGTAGTCGTGGTCGTCGTCGACCCCGAGCCGGCACTTGACCGTCACCGGCACCGGCCGCTCCAGTCCGGCGCAGGCCGCGACCATCGCCGCCACCGAATCGGCGACCAATGCCGGCTCGCGCATCAGGCAGGCACCGAAGCGCCCCGCCTGGACCCGGTCGGACGGGCAGCCGCAGTTGAGGTTGATCTCGTCAAAGCCCCACTCCGCACCGATCCGCGCCGCCTGCGCCAGCAACGCCGGCTCGCTGCCGCCCAGTTGCAGCGCGACCGGATGCTCGACCGGGTCCATCGCCAGCAGACGCTCGCGATCGCCATGGATCACCGCGTTGGCATGGACCATCTCGCTGTACAACCGCGCATGCGGCGCCAGCAGCCGATGGAACACCCGGCAATGGGAGTCGGTCCAATCCATCATCGGCGCCACCGACAGGCGCAGCGAGGCCGGATCCGGCATCGCGGCGGAGGTCGGGCCGGAGGACGATGGAGTGAGAGCGGTCATGGGACGAAGTGGCGGACAGGCACTGGGGGACCGCCATTCTCGCCGGTTGTCGGGGGCGGGTCGAATGGAGGCGGCGAACGAGCCCGGCCCGACATATCGGATAGCCCCGCCGGCCGCATGGCCCTCGTCACGGCACCTAGCCACTGGAGGGAGCAACGTGACCGCGTCTGGACACCCGCCGTGACCGCCGGTTGTCTGGCCACCGCTCGATGGGAGTTTTCCGACCCTTCCCCCGGGTGGTTTTCCGATACGTCCAGACCGGACGACGTGGCATGCTCGTTGGCAGGTACGCCTTCCGTAGGCAACTGATCAACCGGCAGGAGCATCGAATGGATATCGTTGTGGGTACTGGGGCTGGGCGACTGAGCTTTGCCGCGTTGCTGGCCGTCGCCTTGGCGGCGTGCAGCGCGACACGTGCAGCACAGCAGGCTGAGGCGGCCCCAGCGAACCAGAACGAAAGCTGCTTCTCGATCGGAGAGGCCAATGATCGCGAGCACTGTCTCGCGCAGTTGGCCGAACAGGATGCGGCCGCGTGTGAACATACAGATCCGTTGACCTGCCAGCCTTCCGGACCGGAAGCCACCGACGCTCCACCCACACTTGACCAGCGCCGCGACCAGGCGCCCCTGGAGTCGTCATCCGGACACGTTCAGTTTCCCGAAGCGTTGCGCGGCTTCTGGGTCTCTTCTGTGCAGAACTGCTCGGATGACACCGAAGGCTTGATGGAGATTTCCTCGGACCAGCTCATTGGCTACGAGGAAATCCTCAAAGCGACACATGTCACCAAACTGTCCGACTCGCCGATGTCGTGGAAAATCGATACGGAGGTCGACATCGGCCCCAGCGGCTTCTTCTCCGAGTACGGCCCAGTTGAGTTCACGCTGAAGGACGGGATCCTCGTTTCGGACTACAAGCCTTTCGTGGACGCCTACAGGAAGTGCGCCCAGGAGGAGCCATGAGCGACAACGACGCGCGTGCCTATAGGGTGATGGAGTTGGGCCCCATCCGGGGAGGCATTCAGTTGAATGAGCCCGTAACCGACTTCGACAGCCTGGAAACGCATCACCCGGGCGACAACCACAACGCACGAATGCACGAAGGAACGATCGTCAATGGACAGAAGGGGCGCGTTCACGGGTTCATAGGAGGCGAAGTACAGGAGATCGAAGTCACCAGGAATGGGCGCACCTATGGTCTGGCACCCGACCAGGTCCTATTGAAGAAGGACTTCATCCTGGAGGACCCGGATCACCCTGAAAGATCCAGTGCGGCTCGCGCCGTCGATGTTCCTTCACCTGTCGCTGGATACATCGGCAAGACAGATGACACCTATGGACTGGTGGACATCTATGACCGGCCGGGTGGTGAAGTCATAGCTCGCATCCGGCACATGAAGCCGATCGCTGTTGAGGAAGGCCAGTTCATCGAATACGGTCAATCACTCGGCACTCAAAGCAATCAGAAGACCCCGAACAAGCACGTCCACATGGAGATGGACACCCGCTACTACCAGCAGTTCGAGAACTACGTATCCGACCTGGTCGGTGGGAGGCTTCCAATCGAAGCCGAACATCGTGAGAACGTCGAACCCCAGCCCGTCATCGACGACGGCATCTTCCGCCTGGGCGAATCCGGCGAGCGGGTTCGCGATCTTCAGCGAGTGATGGCCGAGGAAGGCTATCGCGCGGCCGGTGGGCAGCCGCTGGACCAGGACGGCGTCTACCGCCTCGGCATGCAGGGGGCCGTGCTCGACTTCCAGCGCGACCACGGTGTGCCGCAGACCGGAGACGTCGATCCGGCCACGTTGCGCTTCGCCCCGCCCACGCGCTCGCGTGAGGTCGATCGGCAGGACCACTTCATGCACGGCCAGTCGATGCCGCCTGCGGTGCCGGAGCCGCCCACCGCGCCCGGACATCCGGACCACCCCGACCATCGCCCCGGCCTGCCGGACCCGCTGGAGCCACCGGTCAACCAGCGCGGGCCGCGAACCGGCAACCTCGGCGATCCCCAGCTCGACCGACTCGCCGAAGCGCTGCTGACCGACGACGACGCGGCCCTCTCCCGTATCGCCGCCGAGATCGAGCGGTCGCCCGAGGTCCAGGCGATGGTCCGGCAAGGCCACCAGGCGCTCGCCGAACAGGAGCGGCAGCAGGAGCAGGAACGCCAGGCCCAGCAGCAACAGAGCGCGGCCCATTCCCTCGGATAGACGCAGGAGGCTCCATGGACGGTGGAGATTCGATGAAGGACGCCGCCCGGCTGCTGACCGCGCTGGTGGCCAAGTTCGAGCAGCGCGAGGCACGAATGCAGGCCGCGTTCGACCAGAGGCTGCAGGCGCTCGGGAACGAGGTCAGCCAGTTGCAGCAACGGGTCAACGGCATCGTCGACGGCGCCCAGGCCCGGATCACCGAGGAAGCCAGGGCGGCGATGGGTCCGGTCGCCTCGGAGTACGGCCGCGCCGTTGCCGGCACCTCGGCGCAACTGCGCGGCGTCAGCCGGACCGTATGGACCTGGTACGGTGGCCTGGCGATGCTCGCCGTGCTACTGCTGGCGATCGGCTGGGGCGTGCTGGGCTACTACCGCCGCGAACTCGCCCAGACCCAGGACGAACTCTCGCGCTACGAGAACGCCGTGCCGGTCGTGCAGGCGTTCTACGCCTCCGACGCAACCCTCTGCGACGGCCGCATCTGTGTCAACGTAGATCGCAACGGCAAGCGTCTGGACGACAAGCAGCAATACCTGCCAGCCAAGCCGCGGCAATAGCCCGCCCGATGGCGTCTCTCCTGTCGCATGTTCAGACCGCAGGATTCGATCCTGCAGGTCCAATCAACTTCTGGACGTCCAGAGAATCGCCAACCTCCACGTCCCGGCCACGATCTGCCGCCGACCGTGCGCGACATCGGCAGGTTCGGGCACGGCGCATCGAGCACAACGACCTTCGTGGCGACGCCCCTCCCGACTGGAGGAGCGGTCGGCCGCGGCCATCAGCCTTCCGCGCAGACACGCTCGGCGTTCTCCAGATCGGCGACCGGCGACAGCAGTGCGCGATTGAACTCCGAGACGGCGAGCCCGGCATCGACACGTCGCGGCCAATCGGCGTTGGCGAGCGCGCCACGTCCCAGCGAAACCAGGCTGGCCTCGTCCGCGGCGATCATCGCGGTGGCGCGCTCGGGATGATGGAGCGAACCGTTGGCGATGACCGGCAGGCGGGCATGCTCCCGAGCGAGGGACGCCAGGCTCGCGCCCGCCCCGAACGCCGGCTGCCACGCCTCGAACTCGGTGGTGTGCACGTAGTCGACCGGCAGCCGGCCGATTCGCTGGAAGATGGTCCTGGCGTCTTCCAGCCCTTCCTCCCACTTGTGCAGGAAGTCGTTGACCTTGCCCTGGGAAACGCGGACCCCCACGACCTTGCCGTCACCCACCCGCTGGCGGACGGCGACGGCCACCTGCTCCAGCAAGCGGATGCGGTTGCCGGTATCGCCTCCGTAGCCATCCTGCCGGTGGTTGGAGTAGCGGGTCAGGAACTGGTCGATCAGGTAGCCGTTGGCACCATGGATCTCCACACCATCGAAGCCCGCGGCGAACGCACGCGCGGCGGCTTGCGCAAAGCCGTCCACCGCCTCGTCGATCTCCGCCTGCCCCATCTCCAGCGGAACGGGATAGCGGCCCTGCCCCCGGTAGAAGCTCATCTGCTCGCCCCTGGGCTCGACCGTCGACGGTCCGGCGCCGCGGTCGCGGAACCGGTTGCCCTGCGACAGCGCGCCGGCATGCATCAACTGGGCGAAGATCCGCGCGCCATGGGCGTGGACGCGATCGACGATCCCGTGCCACGCCGCCTGCTGCGCATCGTCGGTCAGCCCCGGCTGGTACAGGTAGCCCTGCGAGAACGCGCGATCGGTGTAGATGCCCTCGGTGATCACCAGCCCGAACCCGCCACGCGCGAACGCCTCGTAGTAGCCGCGCATGCGCGTGGTGGGGACGCCCTCCGCGGTCGCGCTCACCCGGGTCATCGGCGCCACCGACAGCCGGTTGCGCAACTGGATCGGCCCGATCCGCGTCGGCGTCGACAGGATCCCGTGGGGGTGCATCGGGGTGGCGGAGGCGTGCATGTCAGCGCGCCTCGTCGACGACCGCGATCGCCTCGATCTCGATCACCACCTTGGGATCGTAGAGCGCGGAAACCTGGGCGATGGTGTCGGCGGGATAGGGCTCGGAGAAGAATTCGCGCCTCAGCGCGACGACGTCCTTGAAGTCGGCCATGTCGGTCACGAAGATCGTGACCTTGGCGACCTTGTCCAGGCTCGAGCCGCCGGCCTCCAGCGCTCGCCGCAGGTTGGCGAAGGCCTGGCGCCCCTGGGCAAGGAAGTCGCCGGGGACGATCTTGCCCGACGCGTCGTAGCCGGCCTGGCCGCTGACGAAGAGCAGGCGGTCGACGCGGATGGCCTGCGACAGCAGATAGGGGGCGTAGGGGTCCGGATGGGCGTTGACCTTGGCGATCATGGGGTTCTCCTGGGATAGACTGACTTGGATGAGTCGCCCTCATGTCGAGAGCGCAGGACCACTCTTCCAGAGCGTGAAAACGCCGACAAACGACCATTTCTCGCCACATAGATGAGATGAATTCACCCGTATGCCAATGACCCGAAGAAGACTGCCGCTGTCCGCCCTGCGCGCGTTCGAGGCAGCGGCGCGGATCGGCAGCTTCAAGGGCGCCGCCGAGGAACTCGGGGTGACCCCGACCGCGATCAGCCACCAGATCCGCGACCTGGAAGCGGAACTGGGCATCGCGCTGTTCACCCGCCAGGTCCGCAAAGTGGTCCTCACCGATGCCGGGCTCCAGCTGTTCCCGGTGCTCCGCAACGGCTTCGACGCGTTCCAGGACGCGATCGAGCGGGCGGCGAAACCGGGAGGCCGCACCGTCGTCACGATCGGGGCGACCAACGCCTTCACCGCGCGCTGGCTGGTGCCGCGGCTTGCCGCCTTCAGCAAGCTGGAGCGGTCGATCGACCTCCAACTGGCGGCCTCCGACGATGTCGTGCCGCTTGCCCGCAGCGAGGTCGACATCGCCATCCGCTACGGCCAGGGCGACTACCCTGGCCACGTCGTCGAGCGTCTGTGGCAGGACGAGTTCTCCCCCGTCTGCAACCCCCTGCTGGAGATCGACAGCGCCGAAGCGGTCGCCACCACGCCCCTCATCGACTTCAAGTGGAAGCGCGCGACGCCGCGCAACCCGACCTGGGAACGCTGGAGCAAGGCCTCCGGCGTGGCGATTCCCGACGACACCCCGTTCTTGCGCTTCAGCGACGAAACCCACGCGATCCAGGCCGCCGTGGCCGGACAGGGCATCGGGCTGCTGAGCACCCTGCTGGTGGCGCCGGAACTGGCCTCGGGTGCGCTCGTGGAATGCTTCGGGCCGCGCATGCCCGCCCACGACTACTTCCTGGTGACGCGGCCACGCGCAATGGACAATCCGGCCGTCGGCGCGGTTGCCTCATGGATCAAGGCGCAGTTCGCGACATCACCGCCAAGCGATGGCTGACCGCGCATCCGAATCCTCCGCGCGCGGGCGGCGAACCATGACGGCGCGTGCCCGTGCTTGACCGGTCCCGCACCGGCGCACACGATTCGGGGCTCATCCCATGCGTGGGACCCGTTCGCCCCCAGACAGCCAATAGGGAAGCCTCATGTATCGCTATCTGTTAGCCGCAGCCCTTGTCGCATCGCCATTCCCCGGCGCCTCGGCCATGGACACCGATGACGCCGCCGAAAAGGAGATCCTGGCGGTGGTGGACGCGTTCAAGCACGCGATCATCGAGAAAGACAAACCTGCGTTTCTCGACCTGTTCCTGCACGACCGCGCCACCTGGCAACCGGTGATGTCCGATGAGCGACATGCCCGCGCCAAGCTCATCGAGCCGGCCGCGGCGAGGGCTGCCTACAGCCCCGAGGAGACGCCCGAGAAATTCATCGACGGCATCGTCAACAGCGCGGCGGGCATCGAGGAGACCTTCGAGGACGTGCAGATCGATACCGACGGCTCGGCCGCCTCCGTAGCGTTCGACTTCAAGTTCCTGCGCAACGGCAAGGCCCTAAACGTCGGCCGCGAGTACTGGCTGATGGTCAAGACCGACACCGGTTGGAAGATCGCCTCGGTCGTCTGGTCACGCAATACGCCGCCGACTTCGGACTAGTTCGCTCCCTCGACACGCAACTCCGGACCAGGCCCGGCTTGCCCCGGATAGCACCCGGCCAGCGCCCGCACATCGATGTCGGTGGAACACGCACTGAAAGACAAGCTGACCTGATCCAGCACCGCCCACGCCGGACCGGAGGCCGCCCGCCATGCCATTGACGATCAACCGCACCATCCTGTTCGGGGACTGCGATCCCGGGGGCGTGGTGTACACGCCGCGGATCGGTCACTTCGTGGTCGAGGCGGGGCTGGCGTTCCTGTCGCACCTCCTCGACGGACCGGCGGCGCGGCGGATCTTCGCGATGGGGGTGCTGCCACCGGCGCGGGCGCTGTCGATCGAGTTCCTGCACCCGATGACCTGGGACGAGGAGATCGCGATCGAAGTGTCGGTCGAGGAGATCCGCACGCACGCGTTCGCGCTGCGGGTCGTCGCCCGCAACCGCGACGGCACCGAGACCTTCCGCGCCTCCCAGACCCAGGTCTGCGTATCGCCGGACACCCGGCGCCCGGTGCCGTTGCCGGCGGACCTGCGGGCCGCACTGGAGCGGGATCTGGCCAGCTGATGCCTCCGGCCGCCGCGGTCGCTTCGCGTCCGCGTCCGGAAAGGCCGTTCGCGCCCGTTGCGGAAGGCTCCGGCTTCATCCTTGCCCGCCCGATCAACTGACAGCGTCGTCAATACGAGACGAAGTCCCCATACGAAGCGTACCTCGACCATCGCGAGCCTCTGCGACGCGCGCCCTCGGCATCGAACAGGGCCATGACGCCGCCCAGCCACTGGTCGACATCGTCGCCGGCATATGCGTCCTGGAACGTCCCGATCCTGCCCAGCGACGTGGCCAGCTCGTGCAGCTCTCTCCTCACGTTGCGCGATTGCCGCATCTTTTCCAGATCGTCCCGATGCTTTCGGGCCCACTTCAACCAGCGGGCCCGACCCTCGTGGTTGCCCCGATCGTCCGCCTGCAGGCCCAGGTAGATCGTCTGCACATAGGCGATCGAGGAGTGGCCGATCGTCTCGTGTCCGGCGAAGGTGAGACCGAAACCGGCACCGAGCCCAAGGGTCAGCCCCCCATACAGCGGCACGCCACCGACGCCGGCGCTCAGGCCGACCGGCACGGTGGCGCGCTTGTACAACAGTTTGAAGCTCGGCAGGCTGACGTCTCTCGCCAACATGCGCCTGGTCGTAGTTCCGCTCTGATACCAGACCAGCGTGACCTGGGTCCCCGCATTGACTCCGATGCCGACGCTGCCCACGGGGAGGCTCATCTTCTCGATCGTCGCGCCGACGGTGCCGCTCAGCAGGTCCATCAAGGTGCCGCCGGCGGTGACGCTGATGTCGGCGGTCGCATCGACCGGCGCGCGCAGCAGGTTGGCGACGGCTTCCACGCTGCCGCTGATGGTGGCCGTGATATAGGTGCCGTCGTTGTCCGGATTGGCATCGTTGTATATATGCGACAACGACAGGGTCCCGCTAAATGGTCCGGCATCGACGGAGGTAACGCCCTCGATGACGAAACCGGTCTTGCGTTCGTGTTTGCGCCCCCGGCTGGCGGTTTCGCCCCTGTCGAAATTGATCTTCCTGGTGAACCGCTTGCCGGTGACCGAGATCCCCGCTCCCGCGCCAAACAAGCCCATCAAGGCTCGGACATCGGCACGCGCGTCGACGGATATGGCCTTGACCCGAGTCCGCCTGCGTCGCTCCAGTTCACGAATGGCGCTGTATTGCGGATCGTCGTTCTTCAGCCTGGTACCCCGCCCCCCCAGTCGCCTAAGCATCCGCTTGACGAACTTTCCCGCCTTGTACAGGACGAAGGTGGTGACAACGTCGGAGATCGAGCGCAGGTAGTGCGCGACGAAATGTTCGAGGTTGTCGTACGAACCGACAAGCGCCCCGCTGATCCCGGCACTCACCGAGGCGCTGGCGCCGGCTTTCTCGGCGATGTTGATGTTCAGGGCGCCGCTGACCTTGATCTTGATTGCCGAGCGGATCTTGTGGTCGTCGCCGGTGGTGATCGTCCCGCTGAGCTGCAAGGTCAACTCGGGACCGAGCCTCGCGAGCAGGCTGGTCGGCACGGGAATGCCCAGCGCGCCCGCCGTCAGAGCCATCGATATGACGTCAATCCCCAACGTGCCCGACCCATCGACACTGCATGCGGCACCCCGCTTGCGAAGCTTCCGCAGCGGCGATCCCCTGCCGACCGCCGCGTTGTACAGCTTGACGTAGCGTCGCTGCCCGTTGCGCCGGATGGCATCGCGACTCGCGGGCCCGCCGCCCATGACCGCGTCCGGGTTCTGGAGGCCATCCAGGGAGCTGGACTCATCTATCCGCGACACTCCGGAAATGCGGGACGAATCCTCGGTGGCGACTTCGGGGCTACCGACATCCGAGGCGCTCCGGTCCTCGGCATGCTCGTTCCGCCCGGACTGAAAGTACATCTCCAGCAGATCGTCCGCGGCGACGTTCCGGCGCCCGTCCGCTTCTGCGCCACCCGCTCCCTCGCTCTCGACCACGGTCGATCTTTCGATCAACTCCATGAGGCTTTCTATGGTCGGCTCGTTGCCGACCCCGGACGCCTCCGGATCGTCCGGTCCGAGCTCGTCGTACTCGTCGTCGGACTCCTCGTCGACCGGATCGTTTTCTCCGATATCGGCCACGAGCGCCGCGACATCGCCGCCGCCCTCCAGTTCCACGTCTTCGAGCGTGTCTAGCAATTCCCGGGCACCGGAGGCCTTCGGGCGATCGAACCCCGGCGCCGTATCGTCCGAGAAGTCGTCCATGTCCGGGTCATGCTCGACATCGAACGCGTCGTCGCTTTCGTCATCGAACCCGTCGACCGGTTCGCTGTACGGTTCGAGCGCCCCCTCGCCCTGCAGGCGGGCCAGTGTCTCTTCAGGCAGTTCTCTTTCCGAACCAGGCATGGCGATGCGCCTCCTAGGGCTGTTTCCGCTCGGTGCGGAAGATGGATTCAAGTTCCTCGTCCTCGAACACCCGCCCGACCTTGGCGTACTCGCGCTGGGTGGCCGCGGACAGGTGACGCATGCCGACCGCGACGTCCTCAGCCGCGGCGAGGTAGGCGGCGGACACGGCGATGTTGCGCAGGTAGCCGCCGGACAGCTCGATGCCGTCGGCAAGACGTTCCAGGTCGATGTCATCGCTGCGTGGCGTCCGCGCCGGTAGCAGGCGCTGCCAGATCGCCAGGCGCTGGGTGCGGTCCGGAACCGTGAAGGGCACGATGAAGCGCAGGCGGCGGACAAAGGCCTCGTCCATGTTCCTGGGCAGGTTGGACGCCAGGATCACCAGTCCTTCGTACTCGTCGACCCGTTGCAGCAGGTAGCTGGTCTCCAGATTGGCGTAGCGGTCGTGGGAATCGCGGACCTCGGTGCGCTTGCCGAACAGGGCGTCGGCCTCGTCGAAGAACAGGATTGCGCTGTTGGCCTCGGCCTCGTCGAACAGGCGCGCCAAGTGCTTCTCGGTTTCGCCGATGTACTTGCTGACCACCTGCGACAGATCGACGTGATACAGGTCCAGGCCCAGCTCGGTGGCCAGGACCGCGGCGGCCATCGTCTTTCCGGTGCCGGGCGGCCCGGAGAACAGCGCACTGACCCCACGCCCCAGCATCAGGGTGCGGTCGAAGCCCCATTGCGCCATCACCTTGTGGCGGTAGCGGACGTGATGGCAGAGATCGCGCAGGGCCTTGCGGCGCGAATCCGGCAGCACCAGATCGTCCCAGCCCGGACGCGCACGTATGCGCCGGGCCAGGGCGGACAGTCCGCCGCTGTGCAGTTGGCGGGCCGCGGCCAGCAGCATGCGTCGGGAAACGAACGGTGCCCGCGGTTCCCGCAGCCGCGACAGCGCGGCGGCGGTCGCCCCGGCGGCCTCGATCGCCGCGGGCGGCAATCGCACCGTCGCGGTGAAGGATTCCAGGTCCAGGTCCGGGTCGATCGGCTTGAACACGGAAGTGGCGTCGCGCCAGCACGCGGCCAGTTGCGCCGCATCCGGCGTCGGAACGCTCACCTCGACCACCGGCCGCCGGCCGAGCCGGCAATGGTGTCGCCAGTCGTCGCACCCGCCCGAGAACAGCCAGGGGCGATAGTCCGCGAGTGCCTGCCGCATCGCATGCTGCAACGGTGGCGAGCGCCCCGACATCCAGTCGTCCAGTCCGTCCCAGTACACCGCCGCACGCTGCATCATCGCTTCGCGCAGGACGATCGCCGGCAGTCCCGGCGTCGCCAGCTCCAGCAGGGCGCGCTCGACCACCAGCAGCGGCCGCCGCTGGCGCGCGGCGAGCGTCGCCGCCAGCATCTTCTTGCCACACCCCGCCGGTCCGGCCAGGTGGATGATCGCTCCCGGGCCCTGCACGGGTTGCGCCTCCAGCAGGTCGATCAGGGCGGCAAGACGTCCCGGTGGCAGTGTCGGCCCACCGGCATCGCCGCCCACCCCGACCACCCGCACATACGCAGCGATCCGTTCGTCCGGCGCATCGTCTCCAAGCAGGAACGCGAGCACTCTCGGATCCGGCTGCAACGGCTGCCTCGGCGCCGGCGGCGGATCGGACTGGCGGCCATCCGGCAACCGCAACAGATCGTGGCGCCGCAACGGCGCCTGTGCGCCGAGTCGGCTGCGCAGGCGCCAGCGCGCGTGGCCATCGACGGCGAGCAGCCGTTCGGCAAGTTCCAATGTCGGCCATCCACCACGATGATCGGGCAGCAGATAGCCGAGCAGGTCGCTGAAGCGGCTGTCCAGCGCCGGCAACATCGACAGCAGCAACAGGTCGCGGTCCTGCGGCTCCAGTGCGGCGTAGTCGGCCAGGCGCTCCAGTCGCAGGCATACACCCCGCGCCTGCGCGACCCGCGCCGATGCGGCATTTCGCGACCGCAGCGCCTCGCCGCGTTCGCGCGCGCTTTGCAGTTCGGGCCTCGCTTCCGGTTCCAGCAGGGTTCCGGTCAGTATCGTGTCGACCGTTTCGACGATCCCGCCGACGCCACGCTGCCGCCATTGCCGCGCATGCTCCGGTTGCGCGGGCACCTCGGTCTCGCGTACTTCGGTGGCCGCACGCACGAGCCACTCCACCCGCTCCAGTTCGGCGCGCAGGTGTGAGTTCGAACAGGTGAAGCCGGCGTCGACGATCGACGCGGCCTGGGCGCTGGACATGGTCGTGTTCCTTTGGATCCGATCAGGCCTGCGTCGCCTTCGACAAAGGCGGCACCCGACACGGCCCCGTTCCTCCCGGGCCGGAATGCCGGATACCGCCTTCGTCACGGCGACGCCTAGGGGGTCCCGCCGTTCGAGGAGGGCATCGCGGCATCGGCCGCCGGCGGCACCTGGCGGACGCCCGCATCGTGCGAGCGGACGCCGGACGCATCCGACTGGTTTGCGAGCATCTCGCCCAGCACCGCCATCGCCCCCTCTATGCGCAGCAGGGTCCGGGCAAGCTGCGCGCGCTGCTCATCGAGCTCGGCGAGGGCTTGCCGGCCCTTCTGCTGCTCGGCGGCAAGCGTTTCCAGGCGTCTCTCCAGAAGCTCCTTCATACCGCCCTCCCCTCAGTTCACGAGTCGGCCGGGTTACCGACCGGCATCCAGCACAGACTGCGCGCGGCAGGTCCGCTCGTACCACCGGGAAGGTCGCAGTCCTGCGAGAAATCCACCCTCCACTCCTCGCCCTTCCTCACCGGCATCGTGATGCTGCAATAGTCCACCAGCGTCTTGTTGCTGCCGTCGGCGTCGCGATGCGCCGATGCGGCGGCGCGGGTGCTTCCGTTCACCTGACCCACCAGGTTCCCCTGACGCTTGTCGGTGTGACAGTCCAGCCATGCAACCACGACCCCATCGCTGGCGGCGGTGTAGTCGGTGCCCCATTCGCAGTCCTGCTGCGTCGGGCCAAACAGGCTCGAAGGTCCGTTCAGCGTCATCCCGTCCTTGACCGTGAGGGTCTCGACGGTGACATCTTTATCCGCAACAACGTTCATGTCGTTCATAAATCCTCCATTGGGTTCAGTTGCCTATCGGCATGAAATACAGGCGACGCTGATTCGATCCGCTTGTGTCTCCAGGCAGATCGGAGTCCTGCGTGTGACTCACCTTCCACGTCTCTCCCTTTCTCACCGGCATCGTGATGCTGCAGTAGTCCACCAGTGTCTTGTTGCTGCCGCCGGCATCGCGATGCGAGGAAGCGGCCGCGCGGGTTTCTCCACCCACCTCGCCCACAATATTTTCCTGTCGCTTGTCGATGTGGCAGTCCAGCCAGGCCACCACGAATCCGTCGCTGGCAGCGCTGTATTCGGTACCGAACTCGAGGTCCTGCCTCTGGCCCAGCAGACTCGAATTTCCGTTGAGGGTCATGCCGTCGCCCACGGTCAAGCCGCCATTGGCGTTCATGTGGGCCGCACCGGCGACGTTCACCGCGTTGCCGGTGACCGTGAACAGCCGGGTTCCACCGCTCCAGACCTCCAGCGGATGGGAGCTGTCGTCCGGCGCATGCCCGATCGACAAGGTCCCGCTGGTGTCGATGCGGGTATCCGACACGGCAAGACCACCATTGGCGTTCAACCGGGCTGTCGCGCCCACGGCCACACTGCTGGTGGACACCGCGAACAGCTTGGTGCCGCCGCCCCACACCTCCAGCGGATGCGTGACGTCGTCCGGGGCGTGCCCGATCGACAGGGTGCCAGTGCCGTCGAAGCAGGTGTCCGACACCGATATCCCGCCATTGGCAGAGAAGGGCTTGTTCGAGCAGACGTTCACGCCATCGGCGGTGACCGCGAGCAGTTTGGTGGCGCCGTCCCAGACCTCGAGCGGGTGCGAGACATTGTCGGGCGCATGCCCGATCGACAGGGTGCCGGTGCCGTCGAAGCAGGTGTCCGACACCGATATCCCGCCATTGGCGGAGAAGGGCTTGTTCGAGCAGACGTTCACGCCATCGGCGGTGACCGCGAGCAGTTTGGTGGCGCCGTCCCAAACCTCGAGCGGGTGCGAGACATTGTCGGGCGCATGCCCGATCGAGACGGTGCCCGAGCCGTCGATCCGCGTGTCGGCGACCACCAGTCCGCCGCCGGGCTTCAAGGGTATCGACTCGCTCACGTTCACGGCGCCGGGCGTGACCACGAACAACTTCGCATCGCCGCTCCACACCTCCAGCGGATGCGTGCGGTCGGAGGACGCATGCCCGATCGACATTACGCCGCTGTCGTAGATCTTCGTATCCGCAACGGTGACGCCGCCGTTCGCATGCAGAACGACGCCCGCATCCAGGGCGGCACTCTCGGAGGTCACGCCAAGAAGCCGCGCATTGCCGTCCCATACCTCCAGGTTGTCGTCGGGACTGCCGTTGGAATAGCTCTTCCCGATCGACATCCGGCCATTGGCGCCGATGGTCGCCTTCGAATAGACCTGGACCCCCTTGGTTTCGTCCATGACGCAGAACAGCGGCGCGGAAGCGCCGGGGTCGGCGTTGTTCCAGACCTCGAAATGATAGGTCGGCGACTGCGCGGTCCCGACCGCCATCATCGCTTGGGCGTTGAACAGGTCCGTCACCGCGCCGGTCCCGGTGACCACCAGGCCATCGCGCGCCTCCATCGGCACGGACGCTGCGACCCCTTCCCCGGTCACCTCCAGCAACGGGCTGTCGGCTTCCGCATCGACCTCGAATCCACCGCGCGCGGTCAACAACACCCGGTAGTCGGGCGGCACATAGCCGCCATCCTCCGGATAGGCGTCTGCGGTCTGCGCGGCAACCACGTTCTCGACCCGAAGCGTCGCCGCCTCGCCCGGAGGTCCCGGCAGGTGCGCGCCGGCATAGCGCCGGGTGCGCCCATCCACCCGGACGCAGTCCATGTCGACGGCATCGATGCTGCCTCCGGTCACCCGCACCCGGGCCAGCGGCAGCGCTCCCTCCGGCACCTCGCTGCCGATACCGATCGTCTTCGCGGGCGCCTGGGTGAAGCGGGTTTCGCCGCCACTGCCCTCTTGCGGGTCGGACGGCGTCTCCACGAAACTGACGAAGACGAGGTAGTCGCCGTTGGCGGCATCGGCTTCCAGCGTCACCGTGGTCGCCTCGGCCAGCAGGACCTGGTTGCCCATCGCGTCCAGCGCCGAGCCTGGCGCGACCACGACCGACAACGGCGATGCCCCACTTCCGTCGATCCGCACCGCCAGGCCCTCGAGGACACCCGGCGCATGCAGGTGCGTCTCGTGCCGGGTCTGGCGATCGACGTGGTAGTTCTGTTCGTCGACGAAGTCCGCGGTCGCCAGGAACTCGCCATCGAAGTAGCGCAACCTCGAGGTGACGTACAGCGGCCGTCGCTGGTCGGCCGGCGGCGTGCTGGGGGTGTTGCTCATGACATCTCTCCTGTCGATGATTCGGGTCTGACCTGGTGGCGTGGCGCTCACGTCCGCGACGGCGGGTGATCGCTCACCGCCTGCAGCAGCGGCGCCGGCAACTTCACACCGGTCTGCATGTCCACCGGCACGCTGCCGAGCACGGTGTTGCGCGCCACGTACACGCCCTGCGCCGCAAGCACCGTTTCGCGCAGGGAGGGCGGATCGCCCAGCTCGGGATCGGGCCGATCCAGCAGGACCAGCGAGGGGTACTGCAGTTGCAGGCTGTAGTAGGTGTGCGCGGGCTTCTGCAGCTCGATCGCCGCCTCGACCTTGCGGTAGAGCTGGCGCAGCGTCGCCGGGTTCTGGCGCGCCCGGATGGTCAGGCTCACCACGAAGTGGTAGTGGTTGACCGACGAGTCGCCGTCGTCGACGCTGATCTCCACCGCCTCGGTGACGCACAGCCTCAGCATCTGCTCGATCCCCCTGCGAGTGCCGCGCAGCATGTACAGGGGCACCACCGATGCCACCACGTTGCGGCGGGTCGCGTCGGACCAGTCTTCGCGCAGGTCGACCGCCACCCAGCTCGCCAGCCACGGCAGGAAGTCCTCCGGCGTGTCCTGCGGGCGGAAGTAGGCGGAGATCCCGTCCAGGGTCTCGGCTAGTCCCTGCAGGCGTTCGACACCGCGTCCGGCGCCGCTCGCGGGCACCGTCACTCCGCCGGACAGCACCGCCTGGAAGGCGAGCAGGAAACGGCCAATGAAATGCCCGTCCTGCAGCGGCGCCGGCAGGTACTGCAGGTACTGGCTGACCTGACCGTCCTTGCAATCACCCCTCATCATCATTCGACCTCCGTGTCCGGCATCCAGGCGACCCACCGACTGCCCTGCTGGCCCAGGACGCCCTGCAGCACCATCGCGGCCGGATCGAAATCGGACGGCGCCATCTGCGGCAGCTGATCGTCCGCCAGCACGACCGAGTCGCCGCCGTTGACGCTCGCGCCCTCGACGAAGGCGACGCCGGGCACCGCGGCCAGCCGCACCGTCAGATCGCTGCCGCGGACGGTGCGCCCGAACGGCCAGCCGCCTCGATCGGCACCTCCATGAAGTGGATGCAGATACTCGAACAGCACCCGGCGGGCCCGCTCCAGGACCTCGGGTGCGCGGAAGTCGCTGTCGATGTACAGGGTGGCGGCGACCTGCAGCGCTACGAAGCGGGGACCGGCCACGCATACCGTCGTGGTCACGATGCGGCGGTCCTCGAAGAACGCCGACAGCGCATCGGCCAGATCGGCCGACGGTTGCGACCAGGGGGCGCTGTCGGTTGCCTGCGGCAACACGACAAGACTGATCGCGCCGGGCTGCGCTTCCGGCGCCGCTTCGCCGCCGCCGGCGGCTGCATTCACCTCGGGCAGGCAAACCAGACGCGCGATCGACCCGCCATCGGCGCTGGCGATCGCATCGGCGGCGTGCGTCTGCGGGAAGGTCGACAGCGCCAGTCGCTCGTAGTCGGTCACGGTGACCGCGCGATAGCGGCGGCGCAGCAGCTGCAGCACTTCGCGCACCGTCTGCAGCGGCTCGCCGGCTGAAGGATCGTGCGGACCTGCCAGCGCAGCCTCATCCCCCGAGACCGCCTGCAGATCGCGCAGCGCCGATTCTCCGTATCCGGTCAACAGCTGCAGGAACGCGCGGTAGCTTTCGGGCTGGATCCGGTTGCTGCGATAGACCAGCATCTCCGTCAGCCACGCCAGCATCTCCAGCACCGCGATTCCGGGGTCGGAAGGGTTGTAGTCGGTCCAGTCCGAGCCGTACCCCGGCAGCGCGGCAACCGCGCCGGAGATCAGCTCGTCGTAGTCGATATCGTCGAGATCGGGCAGTTCGATCGGCATGGTCATGCGCTCCCGGCAATCGTCACGGCGTGCCTGCCCGAGCAGACCAGCAGCACATCGAGCCTGCGGTCGGCGATGTCCTCGGCCACCTCGTTGCCGACCGCGGCTCCGGTCCGGGTCAGCAGCGGCCGTCGCGACACGGACAGCTCGCCGACCCCGTCGACGCCCGGCAGCGAGGCCAGCAGTCGCATCAGGTCG
Source organism: Marilutibacter maris (assembly GCF_006546735.2). GTDB lineage: Bacteria > Pseudomonadota > Gammaproteobacteria > Xanthomonadales > Xanthomonadaceae > Marilutibacter > Marilutibacter maris. Next base: position 25,026 of record NZ_VICD02000006.1, read on the forward strand.
GAGTCGTGCACCATCTGCCCCAGCTCCCAGCCGGCGTGGTCGAAACCGCCCGACAGCGGGTGCAGAAACCGCTCCAGCGCGCGTTCGACCTCCTCCCCCAGCGCACCGGCACGGTCCATGCCGCGCGCGACGACGGTGACCGTGACCGCGACCTGCATCCAGTCCGGTCCGGACAGCCCCAGCGCTACCGCGGGCGGCATGCGCGAGCGGATGAAGCCTTCGACCTGGCGCAGCAGGCCCAACTGCGGCGACGGCCGCGCGCGCTCGTCGTCGGGAACGACGATGACCAGAACATGGCCGGCACTGGGCGCGGAGCCGGCACTGGCGGTCGGGTCGAAGCCCGGCGTGATCGCCCTCACCTTGGCGATCTGCGGGAACCCCTGCCTGACCAGGTCCTCATAGTCCTGGCGCGCGGTGGCGCGACCGCGGTGGCGCAGCAGCTTCGGCCCCCAGTCCATGACCGCGCCGTTGTCCTCGCCGTCCGCGCCGCCCGACGCGGCCACGAGGTTGTCGACCGAAGCGACGTGGGCAACCGCGGTGACCAGGCGGTTGATCACTCCCGCGGGCAGATTGCCGTCGGCACCGCCGCCGGAGCGGTAGTGGGCCATCACCACGTTGTTCCTGCCGGCCGGCGGAACCCGACCGTTCCTGCCGTCGCCGAAGGTCACCGTCCCGCTGCCGTGATCGAGCGTGTAGTGGCGATCCTGCGGTCCGGAGGCCGCGAAGCTGCCGACCTGCTGCCAACGCATCCAGGCGGTGCCGGTCTGCGCCGATCCGTCGTCCGGCTCCGCCTTCCCTGGCAGCTCGCCACCGCCCGATGCCGGGTCGGAGGACGGCGCGAGCGGTTCGCGCACCACCAGCCTGGTGTTCTCCAGGACCGGCGTATGGGCGAGGACGAAGGTCTGCCCGGGGGTCTGATGACTGGACCCCAGCACCTCGTCGTGCACGCCCCGGGCGTTGCTCGCGGCCACGCTGTTGGGCAGCACCCGGCCCGCGCACGGAGATACCGCGTAGCCGCCCGCGCTCAGGCGCGCACGCAACCAGTACAGGGGCAGCGATCCGAACTGGGCGCTGCGCAGGTGGTCGGACGGAGCGATGAAGCGCAGGAAGCCGCTCTGGGCGAAGCCTTGGGTACCGTCCTCGACCTGCAGCGTCCGCCACCGGGTGACGCCTGACTCGGCGGAGACCGGATATTCCCAGCGCACGTCCGCCAGGCCCTCGCCACCGAAACCGTTGCTCCCGTGCTTCACCGCGTTGACGCTCTCGCGGGTCACGCCCGACAGCGGGCTGACCTCCAGATACAGCGACACCGAGGCTTGGCCGAGCGAATCGCCGAAGGCCAGGTAGAACGCCGGCTGGTCGTCGTCACGGAAACGGAACGGCGTCAGCGGGGTCGAGAAATCCAGCACCTGACCGCCCTCGCCATTGTCGACCACGCAGACGGGCTTCACGCTGGGGGTGTACTCGGCGCTCACTGCGAGGCCGGCGAGGACAGGCGGACGACAGCCGTTGTCGATGACGCCGGTGACCGCATCGCCGTTGGCGGGGTCGGTGGCGGCGGTGATGCCGGTGCCATAGCTGCCCGACGCGATCCGGATGCGCAGGCTCGGCTGCTCGACATCGGACGGGGCGCGGAAAAGCCGGATTCGCGCGGTGCCGTCGTGCTTCAGTGTCGACACGCTGGTGTAGGTGGCATCGGGCGGGGCATCGGCGTCCGCCACGTCGCTCCCCTGCGGCGGCGGGTCCGAGGTGAATTCGGGCATCACCGCGCACCAGCTGTCGCCGGCACCCAGCTCCCAGGCGAGTCGCGGATCGTCGCCGGCCACCAGCGCCTGGTCCGAGGCGGCCAGGGTGACCCGCAAGGTGATCGTTGCGTCCGCCGCGGCCGGTACCGGCGCGTAGACGACGGTGCAGCAATCGTTCAACGCCGGCTGTGGCCCCAACGGCTGGTAGTCCTTGCCGGTGTCGATCGCCAGACCATTGAACAACACCTGCTCGGGTGCAGCCTCGGCCATCAGGACCGGCGCGGTCGTGGTCAGATGCGCGTCGCACCAATCGGGGATCGAGTCGACGCCTCCCAACGGAACGGCGTCCAGGCGTACCCGGACCCAGCAGGCGTGCCCGGCCGCGGGCGCCGACCGCAACGTGCAGCCGGCCATGTCCGCGGGGCGCGTCTGCGGATCGAACAACTGGCAGCGATAGGTCCGGTCGTCGGTCGTGCCCGCGCCGGGGACAAGCGGCTTCCACGCAGCGCCCTCGTCGGCGTCGGAAAAATACTCCCAGACCACGCTGCCGGCCTCCTGCAGGTCCGCCCAGGCCTCGGCATCGGCGGCGGACGCGAAGTCGATCGACAGCTCGACCGTCGCGTCGGCAATCGAAAGCACCTCGTCGGCGGCCAGATAGACCGCATGCTCCACCGCCTCTTCTCCGGCGAACACCTGGTAGCTGCCCGCCGCCCTGGCGGTCGCGATCGAGGTATCGAACGAGATCCGGTCGAGACAGTTCGCCTGCTTCGGCTGGTAGCTGATCGCACGCGCCAGCAGCGGCCCGCCGGCCGGCAGCAACTCCAGCGCATCACTGGTGTAGAAGGTGACGCTGCTGCCGTCGGCGCGTTGTCCACGTACCTGGGTGCCGGCCGGCACCCGCACCTGCTGGGCGCCCCCGTTGGCGGTGAACGTCAGCGGCACCTCGGCCGCGCGCGCGGGCCGCGGCTGCAGGCCGAGCATGCGCAGATAGGCCAGGAAATGCCGGTTCGGCATCTGGTTCAGGCGCACGATGACCTGCTGCGCCATGCCGGCGAACGCACCGATCAGGGCCGAGGCCGCATCCGGGCCGGCGCCGGGCGACCAGCCCGACAGTGCCTGCGCCAGCCGCGATGTCTGCCGGACCAGGTCTGCGTTGTCGCGCGAATCGATGTCGGGAGGCGTGATGGGCTTCATGTCAGGCCGGCTCGGCAGCGGTGAGATAGAAGGGGTAGACCATGTTGAAACGGCTGTTGGTGGCCCGGATCAGGTAGCGGATCTCGACCGTCACCGCGCCCTCGGACGACTGCGACGGCTCCGATCGCACGCCGATCAGCTCGATGCGCGGCTCCCAAAGTTCCAGCGCCTGGCGCACGGCATGGTCGATCTGTCCGAGGGTCGAGGCATCGAGCGACGCGAAGACCAGGTCGTGGATCGCGCAGCCGAAATCCGGGCGACTGACGCGCTCGCCGATGGCGGTGCCGAGGATCAGCCAGATCGACTGGTGGACCAGTTGTTCGCCGTCGGCCTCGGCGATGCGGCCATCCGCATCCAGACCGATGCCGAATCCGTCGGAGCCGAGCGTGGGCAGACCGTAGTTCCATCCACTGCCGAGAAAGCCGCGCTGGCGCTTGTCCGAAGCCATGCTCAGCGCCCCCTCACCCGGGTCTGTCCGGGCAGGATGCTGACCGCGACGCCATTGGGCACGCTGACGCCCCGGTCGCCGTCCAGGAGCAGGGCCTGTCCCATCGAGCGCAGTCGCAGCGCGCCGGTCGGCCACAACGCGGACACGCAGGGCAGCGGGCTCCCGCCCTCGGTCAGGTGCGGGCAGCCGGCGATCAGGTACGGCGGCGGCTGGGTCACGATCGGCTTGCCGCCAAGCCGGACCCGCGGATTCGGAGCGGTCGGCTCCGCCTTGCCACCATGGCTGCACAGCACGGTATTGGCGATGGTTGCCAGAAAGCCCATCAGGTCACCTCCAGAGCGTCCTTGTTGATGCGTACGCCGGCCAGGCACTCGATGTCGATGCCGCTGTCCGCGGACAGCCGGCCTTTGGCCCCCTGCAGCTCGCAGGACGACCTCGCGGTGACCTTGAAGGCGTTGCAGGAGACATTGACGTCGCCGTCGTCGCTGCTCAGGTCGATGCCCCCGGCGGCAGCGACCCGCACCTTGCCGGCGGACTCGATGGTGACGACGTCCTGGCTGGCGTCGATGACGACCTTGTTGCGTTGCGCGGCATCGATCAGGGTGATCGTCTCCGCGCCCTCGGTGTCGTCGAAGGTCAAGGTGAGGCCGCTGCGCGAACGGATCACCCGGCGATCGTTGCCGCCGTCGCGATTGTCGTCCGGCGGCGCGTCGACGCCGTTCCAGAGCGCGCCCACGACATAGGGCTGGTCGATGTTGCCGTGCGCGAACATCACCAGCACCTCGTCGCCGACCTCGGGCAGCATCCACACTCCGCGGTTGGCGCCCGCCATCGGCGTGGCGATCCGCGCCCAGCCGCTCTCGTCCTCGCTGCTGAGCCACGGCAGCCGCAACCTGACCCGCCCCATCCCTTCCGGGTCGACATTGTTGGAGACAAGCCCCACGACCGCGCCGTAGATGCGCCCGGGAACATGCGTGGCATCCGGCCACCGGCTTGATCCGGGCAGCGTCATGATGCGTTCCTCCGTACCTTGATCGTGGTCTGATAGCCACTCGTGGAAGAGAAGCCGTGGCGCGCCTGGGTGATGTAGTACGGACCACTGAAGCGCTCGCCCATGTCGCCGAGGGACACCACGCTCCCCGCCCGCAGGCGGGTCGAGCCATGACAGACGCCCTCTCCGAGAATGAAAGCCAGACCGCGGTTGGCGAACTGCCCCCGGCTGGCGGCATCCGCCTCGTCCTGGGAGTCGACCGGCTGCGCGATGCGTACCGAGCAGCTGTCGCCAAACGCGCGATCGGCGATATCCGCGCCCAGGGTTCCGCCCATCGCCCGCAATCCCGCGCTGTCCGCGTATCCGACGATCGCCTGCTTGTTGCCGATGTCCCAACCGTTGACCTGCAGCGCGCCGACCTGGCCCTGACTGGTCATCCTGAGTTCGAACGACTCGATGTCGCGGTTGCTGAACAGCTCCGCCACCGGTTCGGCCGCGGTCTGGTGCGGGCGGAAGCACAGGGTCGAGCCCTGCATCGCGACCTCGTAACCGATCGCCTCGGCGCGGGCGCTCAGGAAACCCAGGTCGGACTGCGCGTGCTGCCAGACGTGCTCGTGAACCACGCCGCTGTCGACCACCTGCGCGGCCAGGTCGTTGTCGCGGGCGATCTGCGCGGCGATCTCGCTATCGCTCATCTGCACGAAGGTCCGCGTGCGCCCGCCGCGCAGCAGGCGATGGCGCCGGTCGTAGCCGCGCACCAGCAGGCGCGGCTGCGCGTCCGTGCCGACGCCGAGTTCGAGGCTGGTGATCTCGCCGCTGATGACCGTTTCGAGACGGTCGACATAGCCGAGCGCAACCTCGACCTCGGCGCCGATCGCGAACAGATCGCTGTCCACCCAGGTGTAGCTCTGCGTGGCCTGGTGCCAGCTGGCCAAGGTCAGCGCGAACATCGACGGACCGGCGATGTCGTCCAGCACCGTGATGCCCAGCACGTCCGGCGCCACCGTAACGGGCAACGGCATGCGATCGACCTTGATCCGGTAGTCGGGAATCGCGCAGTTCTCGGGAACGTTCATGATCGGGCGCCTGGCATTCAGTTGCGGAGTTTGGGAACCAGAAGGACCTGACCCGGCGTCAGCCGCAACGGATCGCCCAGCGCATTGGCGTCGGCGATCGGCCGCCAGCGCCGGGCGTCGGCGTACATCGCCTCGGCGATGAGCATCAGGGTGTCGCCCGGCTGCACCGTGTACTTCTTGGCCACGTCGGCGGAGTGCAACTCGTCGGCCGGGCGCGACAGCGCCTCGCGGGCGACGAACCGGCAGCTCACGGACGCCCGTACCGGCGTCCCGTCCGGCAGGAACAGGGTGACGGTGGTGTCGGCTTCGGCCAGCACACCGCAGAACAGGGTGCCGCGCCCCCAGCGCAGGGTGCAGGTCGGCGGTTCGTGGGTCTCGCGATCAGGCCGGGTCAGCCGCTCTATCGCCCAGGTCTGGTCGAGCACATCGTGCGGCGCATTGCGGGTCACGCTGGCGAACGGCACCAATGCCCGGGCCCACGGTGCCGACGCGGGGTCCGGTGCATCGTAGGTGTCGAAGAACAGGTCCAGCGCGAGACTGGCCGGCGGGCTGCCCCTGAACTTCAGCGCCGATATCCAGCCGACCTGCGCGGCCTCGTCGCGCTCCCACGTGGCCTTGCGCCGGAACACCAGCCGGGCCGGATTGAACAGCGCCTTCAGGCTGACCGGCACGCCGTCCCGCACATGTTCGATCGTGAGTTTCTCGAGCTTCACGACCATCCTCCCTGGCGCTCGGCGTCCACTGCCAGGCGCTTCATGATGTGCCTCTCGACCTTGCGCGCCAGCTGGTCGATGTCGACCGGCGCTCGCGGTTCGGGGCGCGGTACGGACACCCCCGGGGTTTGCCCGGCATCGTCCGTCGCCGGCAATGGCGATGGCGATGGCGAAGACATGAACGCGGCGACCGCATCGCCGCTGTCCGCATCGATGGCGGCGGACCGCGAGGCCGCTGGATCCGTATACCCGGCGTGTGGAAGCGTGGATGACGGATTGCGGCCGGGCTGGAACCCAACGGCTGTCGCCGGTACGGCCGCAACCGTGGCGCGTGCATGCCCGGCGCGCGGCGCCGTCGGCCTGAGCCCGACCGGGCTGGCAGCTGAGCTGGAACTCGAAACGGTCCCACCGCGCTCGGCGCCAACACCACCGGGCGGATACACCGGCCTCGAATGCAGAACCGGACGCAGCACATCGGAAGCATCGCCCGCCACCCACGGGTCGCGACGGCTCGCCCCCGCGCCCGCAAGCGTTGGTGCCGGCTGCGCCGGTAATGGCGATGCCGGCGCGACGGCGATGTGCGGCGTCGATACCGGCGATGACCCGCCCGTATCACTCTTGGCTACCGGGTTGTCCGTTGGCCCGCGTCCGGCATCCGCCGGCCTGCCGACGACGTTGCGCATCGGAGCCGACAACCCTGCGCCCGGTCGGCCACCGGCACTGGACTGGACCGCGTCCGCAGGAGCGGAACGCACTCGTGTCCGTGTATTGCGCAGCGGCGGAACGACGACCGTACCGGCGCCAACGCGCGGCTCTCCGTCGGCACCCGCATCGGTCGCGGCCCGCTGCTGCGGCTGCGGCTGCGCCGTAACCATCTCACCGGCTTGAATGCCGCGACGCGATCTCGCCCGGTGTCCGCCAGCGGGTACGCTGAGCACCGTCGTGCTGGCCGGCACGGGCGCCTCCGTCGCCGCGGATACCGGCGCGCCGGCACGCCCCGGGGACGTCGGGGCCGCGGCCGCCTCGTCCTCCCGGCCGGATTCGATAGGAACGCGTCGCAGCGCCGGCATGGCATCGCCCACCGAAGCGTTGTTGGCGGCCGGCGACTGCGGATGCGACACCACCACCGGCAGACGCCGCGTTCGCGACCGCTCCGGGGCCGTCGACGCTATCGTGGCGCTGGCGCGCTCCGGCTCTGGCTGCGGCGGCACCCGGATCACCGGCACCATCGCGGTGGCGCCCGACGACCGGACCGGCCCGGCCGAAGACGGGCCCGCCGCGGAGACGCGCCAACTCACGTGCACGATCGGCGCCTCTTCCACGATGCCCTCGGCCGCCCGCATGCGTCCGGCCAACCCGGTGCCCAGAGGCTGCGAACGGGTACGGAAGCAATCGATGCGCCGCCATATCCGTTCGCCCAGCGCGGTCGGAATGACCGTCGCCCTGCGCCGTAGCCGCTCCACCAGGCCAGGGACGAGGTGGCGCTGCCACGGCGCGCTCGCGTGGTCGTCCGCCATCGACGCGACTGTCGTCGTCCCGCTCATCGTCCACCGGTCTCCGACTCGACCAGCTCGGCCACGGCATGTGCCGCGCCAACGCCACGGCTGAGCAGGGGCTTGTCGATCCCACGATGGACCAGTTCGATCCGCTCGACCGCGATCTGGCTGGATTGCATCGCGTTGAAGTCCGGTCCGACCCACTTGACCGGCAACGCGGCGCTGACGTTCCACCACATCACCGGAACATGACGCCGGTCCAGCAGCATCACCGTGATGTCGCGCCGGGTCAGGTCGCCGCGGCACACGCGCGCGTGCCAGCTGTACAGGGTGTCCAGCTCGGTCACGCCGCGGGTCAGCACCAGCCGTGGATGGCGGGTTCCACCGGGGAGCTGATGGCGGTAGCCGTTGACCCCGCCTTCGTCGTGGCCGGTCACCTCCACCTCGCTCTGCAGGCCGCCCACCGCGCTGAAGCTGCCGGCCAGCAGGCCGTCGACCTCGACGAAGAAGTTGTTGCCCGCATGCGGGTCGAGGCGGACTCCCAGGTGATTCCTGGAAGCCACCAACGCCGCATTGATACCTATCGACATGAGATGAACTCCGCTGCGTTCCTGATTCGAATCCATCGCCGCGCCTCAGCCGGACGGGCGATTGAGCTCCTCGTTGACGGCGGCGACCTCGGCGACCCAGCGCCGTCGCTCCAGGTGATCCAGACCCAGGACGTCCCGGTAGGACCAATGCAGATAGCGGGACAGGTACGCTACCTCCTCGAACAGTCGCTCCGAGGGGTAGCTCACGCTTCCCCCGGTGGCTGCACCTCCACCTCGAACCGCTCCTGGCAGTGTGGGCAGCTCACCGGCAGACGCGCATGGCCCTGCTCGTTGAGGCGCCTGTAGAGGTCCTGCAGATAGACGAAGTCCTGCGACGCAAGCCCTTCCATCACCTTGGTGTTGATGTGCTTCAACCCGCCCAGGCCGACGACGACCCGGGACAGCAGGACGATGACCAGGTACCCGGGGTTGCTCCGCACCCTCGCGTCGTTGAGCGGCGCGATCTCGTCGTAGGCCGTCGCCAGGCGCATCCGCCCTTCCCGGTGCGTCGCTCCCTCCTCATCCGTGTAGCCGCAGGGCAGGACGAAGGGAAATTCCGCCGTCGCTACCACGTCTGCACCTCGACGCCCTCGTGGGTCAGCTCGAGCGCCTCGATCGCGACGGCGTCGGAGGTGGCATCGAAGCCGGGGCCGTTCCAGCGCGCAGGCCAGGCATTCTTGAGATTCCAGCGGATCTGCTCTTCGCCCTTCTCGTTCATCAGGATGATCGACAGGTCGCGGCGCTGCAGATCTCCGGAATTCACGCTGTCGCGCCAATCCCACAGCGAACGGTCGGCGGTAATGCCCCGGCGCAGGGTCACGTTCGATCCCGACGAGAGTCCGGGCAGCTTGCGCTGGCCGAGGGTGGGGTCGGTGCCTTCGCGGTAGCTGACCACCGTCGTCGAGCTGTCCAGCCCGCTGCACTCCTTGAACGCGGTGCTGGTGATGCCGTCGATCTCGACCTTGAAGTTGTAGCCTCTGAACGGATCGGTCTGGGCCATGACTGCTTATCCTCCAACGTGTTGAAAAATGGCGAGATCGTTCCCGCCTACCCGAATGTCGATGGTGATGAACTCCGCCGGTGCGACCACCGCGATACCGGCCTCGACCACGACCTGCCCGCTCTCGCGTACCTGCGGAGGATTGGTATCGGCGTCGCAACGCACGAAGTACGCCTGCTCCGGCGTACCTCCCGCGAGCACGCCGCTGCGATACATGTTTTCGAACAGGGCGTTGACGATGCGGTTGACCCGCACCCACAGCAGCGGCGTATCCGGCTCGAACACGAGCGGAGCCAGCACTTGCTCCAGCCGGCGCGTCACCACCTGCAGGGTCCGCCGCGCGGTCACGTAGCGCAGCCCCGAATCAGCACCGTCGTAGAAGGTCCTCGCCCCCCAAACACGGATGCCGCGCTTGCGGAAGCCGCGCAACGGATTGATGCCGGCCCGGCCCACCGCCGCCGGCGCATCCGCGCCTTCGCCGTCCAGTGCCACCGCGCCGATCACGACCTCGTTCGCCGGTGCGCTCCAGACCCCCGCCGCGCGGTCGTTGCGGCTATACACACCCGCGATGTGTCCGCATGCCGGCACCGCCATGCCAGACATCGCGTCGACCGCGGGATGCGCGTCCGTGTGCTGCGACGGACGCCCACGGGCCACCTGCAGCCATGGGCCATAGCCGGCACCGAAGGAGGCCTCCACACCCGGCCGCCCACGCATGGCCGCCGCCAGTGCCTGGCGATAGGCGTCGAGGTCGTCCGCGCGCCGTGGCGCATCGAGGATCGCGAAGTGGCGGCCGCCACGGGCGCACCATGCCAGGATCCGTGCATGCGCCCGGGCCAGCTCATCGGCCGGGACCGACGCCGCCAGGTCGGGCGCGCAGACCAGGTCGAAGTCGCCGGCATGCGTCTCCATCGCCTCCAGCGCGTCCACATCCGCCTGCCCGGTCCCGGCGCTGTCCGCCGGGACCAGGTAGCACCGTCGCCCGCCATTGGCAAAAAAGCCTCTGAGCGCATACGGCGTCATCCCCCGCATCGCGGCTGCCGCGGCGACGATCGCGTCGCGCTCGTCGCAATCCAGGCGGATGACGCGGTCGATACCGCGCACGCCGAGAAACACCGGCGTACCGGTATGGACGGGCTCGACGCCCGCGTCCACGGCCCGAGGCGACAGGTAGACGCCGGGAAGCGTCGCCTCCATCGTGGAAGCAACGACCTGCATGCGGGGGCTGGCGTCGCGGGCGGGCATGCGATCGTCCTCAGGCGCTCGTGGTCGGCGTGGCGCTGCCGGAGGTCAGGCCCAGCTGGAACACCACGAACTCGGCCGGCTTGGTGATCGCCACGCCCACCTCGGTGACGACCTCGCCGGCGTCACGCACGCTTTCGGGATTGGTGTCGGCGTCGCACTTGACGTAGAAGGCCTCCGCCGCGGTGCTGCCGAACAGCCCGCCCTCCTGCCACAGACGGGTCAGGAACGAGGTGACGTTGCGGGTGAGCTGGCCCCACAACGCCTGGGTGTTGGGCTCGAACACCGCCCACTGCGTGCCGCTCTCCAGCGACTGGCGGATGTAGTTGTAGGTGCGGCGGGTGCTGACGTACTTGAACTGCTCGTTCTCGTCGACCTGCAGGGTGCGCGCGCCCCAGACCAGGATCCCGCCGTTGATCTGGCGGATGCAATTGACGTTGATGCCGAGGACGCCGTCGCCATTGGGTTGCGAGCCGGGGTTGTTGAGATACTTCTGCTGGTTGTCGCTGACGTAGGTTTCCAGTGCCAGCGCGCCGTAGACGGACTCGTTGGCCGGCGCCTTGAACACGCCGCGCTGGGCGTCCACCCGGGCATACACGCCGGCGATGTGGCCACTGGGCGGCGCGTAGATCTTCTGGCCGCTGCCGGCGTCGACGACCTGGATCCACGGGTAGTAGATCGCCGCGTAGTCGGAGTCGTTCGGAAGCTGGCTGCTCGGATAGATCGGCTGGTTGTCCTGGTTGGCCCAGTCCGCGCCCTGCGGCGCATCCAGCACCGCGAAGCAGTTCGGTGCGTTGTCGGTGCAATGGGTGATCAGCGCGCGCCAGTGGTTCTCGCCGGTCAACCCCGGCGCGGCGACGATCGAGATGTCGGTGAACGGCTCCAGGGCCGCCAGCGCCTTGCCGATGTCGTACTCGGCACTGTTCAGATCGGCCAGGCTCTTGGCCCGGTACTTGAGCCAGAGATCCTCCGCCCAGCGTTTCGACGCGCCCTTCAGCAGTTCCTTCAGCGCACTCCTGGGGGTCGATTCGAGATCGGCCAGGCTCTCGTCGAGCCAGTTCCACAGCGCGTCCTGCAACGGTCCCGCCTGTGCCGGCCGCGTCGGCAGGTCCATGTCCTGGAGCGCCGCCTGCAGACCGGCCTGCAGGCGCTTCTGCCGGTCCGCCTTCAGCGCCTGGCCATGACCGGCGAGAAACCCGGATACCAGGTCGACCGCGTTCTTGGCCAGCCACTGCTCGGCGGCCTTGACCCCGAACCACTGCCCGACCTTGCCCGCGATCGTATCCTTCTCATGCATGCACGACGCACGCGTGACGTAGCAGCGGGTGCCGCCGTTGTCGAAGAACCCATAGACGCCGTTGGCCAGCATATTGAGGCCGACGTCGTAGACAGGCAGCTTGCCGTCCACCGCGAACAGCTCGGCGAACTGCCGGTAGCTGGTCACGACGCGGACCGTTCCTGGCGGCGGCCCGCCGACGGTCAGGCCGACAAAGGCGGCAACATTGGTGCTCGCGCCCTGGATCGGGCCGGGAGCAGGGGGCACCTCCTGTACGTGCACCCCGGGCGTTTGGTAGGTCGTGGTACTCATGGTGCTCCTCCTCGGATGAAACGCTGATCAGGTGATGCCGCGCGCGGACGCGGCGAATCGGTATCGGGTACGGGCTCCGGCTGCTTCGTCCAGGCCACCGGACCCTCCGCGGGACGCGTCGGACCCTGTTCGCGGGACCGGCAGACCGGACCGGTGCCCACGCGATGTCCGGGGACGATGTCCGTCGCTCATGAAGGAGCCTCTGCCGGCCGGCGCGACGACGCCGTGGCCGTTGCCGAATCCAGCTGCATGTCGAGCACGCTCGAGCGCACCGGCGGGCCGAGGTCTTCGACGCCGCCGGTCCCGACGCAGATGGTGACCTTGTATTCCAGCGCCGCCCTCGGCTTTCCGCCCAGGGCCAGCCAGAAGTCGCCGCGTTGTTCGGCGGTTCCCTGGATCGCCACCGTGGACAACGGCATCGGCTGCAGCTTCATCGCGCCCCGACGCAGCTCGTCGGGCACGAAGCGGTGTTGCAGCAGCAACCTCAGCGCCCAGCCGAGCAGGCGATGCTCGGTTTTCTCCGGGGCCTGGTCACCGGCCGCGGCCCACGCGGTCACCAGGTAGGAGCAGTCCACCCGCACCGGTGCCTGATGGCCGACATAGGTGTCGCCCTCGAGCCGGGCCGACGGCACGCGACTGCGCAGGTCGCGGTTCTCCAGGATGGAGTGCAGGAACAGATTCAGGGTCGGGATCGTCGCCGCGAAATCCTCGTCCGGCCGGGCGAAGCTGATCGCGATCTGGTCTTCGAGCTTCGGCGGTATGCCGGCCCTGACCAGTGCCTCGATCGTTTCGTCCAAGCTCTCCAGCACTGCCCGGCTCCCGCCCCGTGAATTGGACGCTCAGCCTAGGAACGGCCCCTGCGACGGGACAGGAACAGAACGGACATCGACATGCAAAGAACGGCCATGCACGGAAAAACGAGAGCAAGATCACATTTCAAGGGTGACGAACCAATCGAATCTCTCGCGATCGCGCGCCATGACCGCAACAGGGCCGCCGGCCGCCTCGTGACGGTCGTCAGTCGTCGGTCGTATCGAAACGGGCGCGATAGATGCGGTACAGATAGCCTGGGTTGTCGAGGCCCACCCGGGCGCCGGCTTCCGACAGGGTCCGGCAACTGCCGTCGCTGATCAGCCGCCTGACCCGCAGCAAGCGCTGTTCGCGCAGCCATGCCACCGGCGACTGCCCGGTCAGTTCGATGACCCTGCGCCTGAGCTGACGCTCGGACAGGTGCGCTCGACGAGCCCAGGCGCCGACGCTGAAATCGGGATCGGCGAGCGCCTCCAATGCCGGCGCCAGCAATGGCACGTCCCCCGCGTCGGAGACGATCTTCTCCTCGCTGCTGAAATACAGACTGGCGTCCGGCCAGGCCCGCGAGATGGCCCCGATCAACGCCTCGAAGCCGAAGGGCTTGACCAGGTACTCGCTCGCGCCGGCCGCCACCCCCTCCTCGCTGCGGCGGGTCTCGGCCCGGGCCGATATCAACAAAACCGGGATCGCGGCCAGGCGCTGATCGGCCTTGATCCGTGTGCACAGCTCGATCCCGCTGATGCCCGGCAACACCACGTCAGAAACCACCGCACCGAACGCGTTGCACTGCAGCTGTTCGATGGCCTCCTCCGCGGAGGACACCACCTTGACCGGGCAGTACTCACCCAGGCGATGTCCCAGATAGTTCGCCAGTTCGGGATGATCCTCGACGATCAACACCTTCCTGCTGTCCATCGCCTTGCGGCCGGTGGCCGGCAACCGGACCGCCGCTTGCGTCGGCTTGGAATCCAGTTCGTCCAGAGACACGTGGGCGCTGCCGAGCGGCAGCGTGATCCAGAAGCTCGCGCCGCCCTGCGGCCGGCTTGACGCGCCTATCCTTCCGCCGTGCAGTTCGATGAGCTCCTTCGCGGTGGCCAGGCCGATTCCAAGCCCGTCGCGACCGGCGCGCTCACCCCGGAAGAAGCGCTGGAACAACTGCTTCGCGATGGCCTGCGAGAATCCGGGGCCGGAATCGCTGACCGTGATCCGCAGGGTCTCGTCCCGGGTTTCCGCGCTGAGTTCGACATCGATCACGCTGCCGGCCGGCGCGTGGCGGCTGGCATTGTCGAGCAGATTCTCCAGCACCGTCGTCAGGCGGTCGCGATCGGCGAATATCGGCAGGAAGTCCACATTGCGGCGCAGCTCGTAGCCCAGCTCAAGCTTCCGGTCCAACACCCGGAACCCGTCGACGACCTGCTCCAGCCATTTACAGGCGTCGAACGAAGCGATGTCCAACTTGAGCTGGCCGGCCTCGGCCTGCGCCAGGCTCAGCAGCTGCTGCACCAGCAGGGTCAGCCGGTCAAGCTGGGAAATCGACAGCCGCAACCGTTCCGCGGTGTGCTCCGACAGCGTCGATACACGCGCCTGGACTTCCTTGAGTGGCATGCTCGCGAGCATCAGCGGTGTGCGCAGTTCATGACTGATGTCGGCAAACGAGCGCACCCTGAACTCGTTGAGCCGCTCCAACCGCGAGGCCTGATCCGCCAGCCGCAGGTTCTTCTTCTCGATAATGCGGTGGCTTTCGGACAGCTTCACCAACGCGTCCTCGGCCTGCCGCTTCTCGATATCCAGTTCCCGGGTTCTCGCCTCGACCTGACGCCCCAGCGCCTTGGCCTGAAGGCGGGCACCGCGTACCCGCTGCCATGCCACCAACAGCACCAGCGCCATCAGCCCCAGGACCACCGTCAGCCTGAAACGCGTGGTTTCGAACCATCGCGCCGGAACGGTGAACTCCAGCATCGCCGGGGTCGCCGCCCATGCTCCGTCTCCGTTGGCGGCGACCAGCTCGAAGCGATAGCGGCCCGGCGACATCGAGGCCAGCGAAACGGTCCGCTGACCACCGACGTCGACCCAGTGTCCGTCGCCGGGCATCAGTCGGTAACGGAACCGGACCGCCCTGCCGTCATGAAGGTCCGCGGCGCTGTAGTGAATGCTCAGCGACCGGACCCCGACCGGCAACGGCGACGGCCCCGAAACGAATCCGGTGCCTGCGGCCCGCAGTCCGTCTATCACCGGCACCGGTGCCGCCCTCGTCCTGGAGAATCGCTTCGGATCGACCCGGATCACACCGCGCTGATAGGGAAACCAGATTCTTCCGTCCCTGTCGAATGCCGCGGTGGGCTGCACGCCACCGTTACCCTCCAACTCGGTGACCCCATCGGCGAATCCCAGCATCAGCGGCGTCAACGTCGCCGACTCCCCTGAGATCCACGCCAGCAGATCGCGCCTTCCGAGCTTGAAGACACCCTGGTTGCTGTTGACCCACAAGTTGCCACCATCGTCCTCGAGCACCGCGTGCGGACTGTCCGATGGCAGCCCCTCCGCGCGCCCCAGATGCAGGGCTTCGGGCGCCTCGCGCGGATCGATACGAGCCAGCCCATAGCCTTCGGTGCTCGCCCAGACCACGCCGCTGCGGTCCTGCATCAGGTCGCGCACGGTGATGCCTGCCAGCAGCTCGGCGGCGACCGCGCCACGGCCCTGCCGCCACAGCCCCCGGTCGGTGCCGAGCCAGGCATTGCCATCGGTGGCATGCAGGATGCTGTGGACCGCGGCATCTCCCGTTTCCGGCCAGACCCTACGCCAGGATGCGCCACTGCGGCACCAGGCCCCCCGGGTCGTGCCCAGCCACAACCGCCCGCTCCGATCGAAGCTGATCGCCAGTATTCGTGCCTGCGCAAGCGGCCCGGGCAGGGGCACCGCCTCGAAGCGGCGCCGACCGGGGGGCTTGCGGAACAGGCCCGGCGCGTATGTGCCGACATGGATCGAGTCGTCCGGCGCCGCCGCGACCACCCACGGGTTCGCTCCCGGAAGCCCGCTTTCGATGCCATAGCGCTCGATGTCGCCATCGGGCGCGATCGCCTGCACCGGCCCGTCGAGACTTCCCAGCCACATCGTCCCGGCGCTGTCGCGGGTCACCGAGTACACATTGTCTGATGACAGTCCGTCGGCGACGCCAAGGGTCTCCACGCGCGGCCGCGACAACGCATAGAGACCATCCCGCAAGGTACTGACCCACGCCGTCCCGGTGGCGTCGAAGCTGACGTCGGTGATCCGGCCATCGCTTTCCAGCACCTGCGCACCGTCGCGGAAAAGGGCGCCTCCGGAGCTTTCCCATAGCGCACCGTCGGCCGCGCGCCAGCTCTGCGACCGCATCGGGCCGCGATGCCCCGCCCGATCCCCGACCCGGTGCAGGGCCCGCTGATCGAAGCGAAACAAGCCCCGGTCGGTGCCGACCCACAAGGTGTCATCGCGATCGGAACGAAGCTGGACGATGTGGACCGGATCGCGCCCGCCGCGCAGCAGCCAGTGCGATGTGCCGTCGCGCGCAAGGCGCAACAGGCCACGGTCCAGCGCGACGATCAGGCTGCCATCGGATCCCACGACCGCCATCGGGGGCAGCCCGGGAGGCCTGTAGGCATCGGCGTCGTCGAACAGTACACGACGTTGCCGGCCGGTCTGCAGCACGATTCCCTTGCCACGGACAAGCAACCAGGCCTGATCGTCGCCGACCGGAAACGCCGCCGTCACTTCGTCGCCCGGATCGAAGATCTGGCGCGCGTGGAAGCCGCCTTCGCGGTCCTCGCAGAACATCCCCTGCGCGGTGGTCACGCACAGCGGTCGCTCGTGGATCGAACGTATCGGCGAACCGGTTCGACCGTCCGCGCCCAGGCGGATCCGTCGAACACCGCCCACCTCCAGACGCAGCAGATCGCCACCGGCCGTCAACGCATGGAGGCGTCCGCCGCTGTCCGGATAGATGTCGACGATCCTGTTGTCGCGTATCGCCGGCGAGTTGGAGGTGTTGTAGACCTTGAAGGCCTGGCCATCGAATCGCACCAGCCCGTCGTGGGTCGCGATCCACAGGAATCCCTTGCCGTCGACGTGACTGCCGGCGGCGCTGCTCACCGGCAACCCGTCGCTCAGACGATAGTGACGGATCACCCACGGGCCACGCGCATGGGCGGGCAGGATCGCGCCCACCGCAAACACCAGCAGCACGCTCACCCATGCCACCACGCGGGCGGCGCGAACACGAATCCAGATCAGGCCCATCGACTTCTATGCGCAGCGGCGACGTCCGCGATCTGTCCACTCACAATGGCGATGGCACACGCATCGTCCTTGACGGCCCGGAGCCGGGTCGCATCGCTGTCCTGCCGGCGGCCGCATCAGGCGATGACGCACCGGCAGGGTCGCCGGGCACCGGGCCGATGGACTTTCGCAACAGGGGTCATCTGAATGGGCAGAACGCTGGGGAGGTGTCAGTCCCGTTCAGGATGTCAGACATGCACGACCGGCACGAGTCTTCAGTCGGCGATGCCGTGGCCGGCCCCATCGGTTGCGCCGGCACGCGCGCGCAGCATGCGTTCGACGCGCGTGGTGGCGTCCCTGGGTGCTTGCACACGTTCTTGCCCTTGCCTTGGCTAGGCTCTTGCCCCCGGGACTGATCCCGCCACCGGAGAGCGAAGATGAAGGCCGCCCCTATCCTGCTGCCACTATGCCTGGCCGCCGCCGCATGCAGCCCGCCCGCGGATGCGCCCGACGCCGCCGCGCCGACGGACGCCGCACCCGCCGCAGAGGCTGTGCCCGACGCCGCACCCATGGAACCGGCACCCTCACCGGAAGCCGCACCCGCACCGATGGACGCCGCGGCGCCGGCCGACGATGCGCCGAAGGCGAAGATCACGATGTTCAACGCGACCTGCCCCGGCGACATCGAGGTCCATGCCGACGACGGCGGCCCGGTGTTCGTCAACGGACGCGAGGCCGCCTACAAGTCGTTCAGCGAGAGCTACTACGAGGCGACCGACGCCGAGACCGGCGTGACCGTCTCGGTCAGCATCAATACCGACGGCACCCTGTCGCTGTCGTACACCGGCAAGGGCGGCGCCAACGGCATCTGCGCCCTGGCCGAATAGGCGGCCGCCGCCGCGGGCCTGGATGCGCGGACGATTCCGTCACCGTGCCCGCATCGCCTGCGGCAACGCCCCGGCCGCCCGGGCCGGGGCGCTGCCATCGTCGAGCCACGCGGCCGCACCATCCGGGCGTGGTCGGCGGCGGCTCAGAACCGGTAGCCGACCGTGGCGACGAACTCGCGGCCCGGTGCCGGGAAGCCGATGTTCAGGCCGCTGCCGGGATGGTAGGAGTAGGTGCCGTGGTCGTAGTGGAAGTCGTCGAGCAGGTTGTTCACGCCGACGCCCAGGGTGATCCGGTCGTCGCGCAGCTTCCAGTTCGCGAGCAGGTCGAGCACCGCGTACGAGCCCTTGGCCGGCGCCTCCGGCGAGATCCGGTTCTCGGCCGCCTCGACGTAGCGCGCACGGATGCCGTAGTGCGC
This sequence comes from Marilutibacter maris, assembly GCF_006546735.2. Lineage (GTDB taxonomy): Bacteria > Pseudomonadota > Gammaproteobacteria > Xanthomonadales > Xanthomonadaceae > Marilutibacter > Marilutibacter maris. The sequence goes on from NZ_VICD02000006.1 coordinate 43,473, forward strand.
GACCGCTGACGGGGTCCAGTCGAGCCGGCCGGTCCAGGTGCGTCCGATGGTGGTGCCCAGGCCGAGGTCGGCGTCGTTGAGCGGGCGGCCGTCGAACGCGTTGTCCGACTCCCACACGCCGACGCTGAAGCCGATGTCGTCCCATTGCTTGCCGACCTCCAGCTCGAAGCCGTCGACCTCGGCGGTGCCGGTATTGGCCCAGTAGCCCCACTCCGTCGACGGCGGGCCGACGAAGATCGCGTTGATGAAGTGCTCGATCTCCTGGCGGAACACGGTGCCGCGCAAGTGGAAGCCGTCGCGCTCGTAGGCGAAGCCGAACTCGACGTTGTCGCCCTCCTCGCCGCGCAGGTCGCCACGGTGCGCGTACAGCGCGCTGAAGAAGGCCTCGCGGATGGTGATGCCGCGAAATGCCTGCGAATAGGCGCCGCGCAGACTGAGGTGATCGGTCAACTGCCACTGCAGCGACAGGTTCGGGCTGAGCTTGCTGTCGGAATTGCTCGCACCGGCGCCGACACCGCTGTCGACGTCGAGCCGGTAGTGGTCGTAGCGCAGGCCGGTCGACAACAGCCATGCCGGCGCGAAGCGCCAGTTCGCCTGCGCGTACAGGCCGGCGACGCGCGCATGCTGTTCGGTGCTGCCCCAGTACGCCGGTGGGGTCGCCTGCTGTGTCGCGTCGAGGCTGTCGCGGCGGAAGTCCAGGCCGTAGACCAGATCCAGGTCCTGCCAGCGCGAGGTGTTGCGCAGGTCCAGGCCGATCGAACTCTGCTCGCCGGAACCGTAGACCAGGCCGGTGCTGTTGCGGCGGTTCTCGAACTCGGAGCGGTTGTAGAACACCGTCGCCTCCACGTCCACGGCATCGCTGCCCGGATCGTAGCGATGGTTGTACGACACCGTGTCGCGGGTCATCTTGTGATCGGAGAGCAGGAAGCGGCCGGCGAAGTTGGTCATGTGCGGACGCTCGTAGTAGGTCCCGGTGTCGTCCAGGTGCTCGGCCGACAGGTCGAAGCTGTGCGCGTCGAACAGACCGGTCAGCTTGACCTGGCCGCGACGGTGGTCGTACGCGGTCGGATCGACCCGGTCGCCGTTGCCGTCGTCGTAGTCGCCGCCGTCCTGGCGCACGTAGGTCGCCATCAGGCCCAGGCCGTTGGACAGACGCCCGTACACGGAGGCCACGCCCTTGTAGTTGTTCTCGCCGTTGAAGCCGGCCGAGGCCTTCAGCAGCGCGCCGAAGTCCTGGTCGGGACGCAGCATGTCGAAGGCATCCTTGGTACGCACCCGCATCGCGCCGGTCAGCGCGCCCGGACCGGCGGTGGCGGCACCGGCGCCGGCGTCGAGTTCGATCGACTTGATGAATTCCGGCTCGATCTGCACCCGGGTCTGGTGGTGGTACAGCTCGGCCGGCTGCTGCGCTCCGTCGATGGTGACGTTGAGCATGGTGTCCTCGAAGCCGCGCACGTAGACCTTCTGCGACACCGTCGAACCGCCGCCGACGGCGACGCCGGACTCGTTGGAGAGCAGGTCGGACAGGTCGGAGGCCTGGGTGAGCTCGACCTCGTCGGCGTCGATGTCGAAGTTGCCCGGCTCGCGCTCGGCCTCCACGACGATGGTGTCGATGGTGGTGGCGTCGGTGCCGTCGGCGGCCTGCGACAGCGGCACGATCGCGAGGAAGGTCAGGCCTGTCAGCGACAGGCAGCGGGGGGTGAAAGCCATGTTTCATTTCCTTGTCATGGAGGCGGCCCCGCCGGGGCCGACCGAAGGCGCAGCGGCGCCGCAAACCGGGCCGTGATCCCTTGCACCGGACCCGGCCGCGGGAACCGCCACGGCGCGCTGCCGCAGCGGAAGCGGCGACATTGTGATCGGATCGACTGTCAAACACAAATGCGAATCACTAACATTTAACGCGCCGTCGCCCATCATCGACGGCGACGACGGCACGGACGCCCGTCCACGCCGTGCGTCGATGCATGCCGCATCCCGCCAGCGGGCCACCACGCCTGCCAGCTGATTCCACTGACAGCCCCCGACAGCCCGCAGGTAACTTCATGGACGCTTCCTCCAGCGCCGCGACCGCGTTCGCCGACGCGCCGGCAATCCCGCATCCGAGCTCGCCACGGATTTCTCCCCGTCCGCCACGCGATGCATTGCTCGATGCCTGGCGGCCGGGCGATGGCCTGTTCTCCTCGCCACGCCAGCAGTTGCATTGCCGCGGGGTACAGGCGCGTTTGCGCAGCGCCGCCAACGACGGACTCGCCGACGCCGCCGACGCCCTGCTGGCCGGATGCGGTCGCGACGGCAGCGATCGCCTGCCACTGATCGGCGCGATCCCGTTCGACCGTCACGCCCCGGCGCGGCTGTGGCTGCCGCAACAGGCGGTATTCGCCAGCGGCCACGCGCGGCATCGCGGCAGCCGGCGGCCCTCCGACCGCGGCGGCGACGCGCACGCCTTGCCGCCGGCGCGCTCGGTACCCTCGGCATCGGACTACCTCGCCGCGGTCGCGCAGGCGCTGGCGCGGATCGAACGCGGCGAGCTGGACAAGGTGGTGATGTCGCGCTGCCTGCGCCTGCGTACCCGGGTCGACGTCGACGCGCTGCTGTCGGCACTGCTGGCGCGCGACCCGGCCGGCTACACCTTCGCGGTCGATGCCGGCGACGACACGCGCGCCGGCCAACTGGTCGGCACCAGCCCGGAGCTGCTGCTGCGCAAGCACGGCGCGCGGGTCACTTCCAATCCCCTGGCCGGTTCGGCGCCGCGCAGCGTCGATCCGGACGAGGACGCGCATCGCGCGCAGGCACTGCTGGCCTCAGCCAAGGACCGCCACGAGCACGCCCTGGTGGTCGACGCGGTCGCGACCGCGCTGGCGCCCTGGTGCCGGAACCTGGAAGTGCCGGCGACGCCGTCGCTGCTGGCGACGCCGACCATGTGGCATCTGTCGACGCGGATCGACGGCACCCTCGCCGATGCCTCGACCCATGCCCTGCGCCTGGCCCTGCAACTGCACCCGACGCCGGCGGTGTGCGGGCACCCGACCGCCGCGGCGCGCACCGCGATCGGCGAGCTGGAAGGCTACGACCGCGACCTGTTCACCGGCCTGGTCGGCTGGTGCGACGCCCACGGCGACGGCGAATGGGCGGTGACGATCCGCTGCGCCCTGGTCGAGGCCGAAGCGGCGACGCTGTATGCCGGCGCCGGCGTGGTCGCCGGCTCGACGCCCGAGGCCGAGCTGGCCGAAACCAGCGCCAAGCTGGGCACGATGCTGGCGGCGATGGGGCTGCCGCCGTTGACCGAGGGCCAGCCATGAACGCGATGACGACGCCGGACAGGCCCGACGCCGACTTCACCCCATGGCCGGACAACTTCGTTCGCCGCTACCGCGAGCGCGGCCATTGGAGCGGCACCACCCTGCACGGCCGCCTGGCCGAGGTCGCCGCCGCGCAACCCGATCGTCCGGCCCTGGTCTGCGGCGAGCGCCGCTGGAACTATGCCGAGCTCGACCGCCGTGTGCGCGCCGCCGCCGCCGGCCTGGCGCGCCTGGGCATCGCCCGCGGCGACCGGGTGGTACTGCAACTGCCGAACATCGCCGAATTCCACGTCGCCTGCTTCGCCCTGTTCCGGATCGGCGCGCTGCCGGTGTTCGCCCTGCCCGCGCACCGCGAGGCCGAGCTCGGCCACTTCATCGCCGACACCGGCGCCTGCGCGGCGATCACCGTCGACCGCGAGGCCGGCTTCGACCACGCCGCGATGATGCGTCGCCTGCGCGAAGCGCATCCGTGTCTGCGTGAACTGGTGGTGGTCGGCGGCGGCGGAGACGGCCACGACTTCGACGCGCTGTACGCCGACAGCGGCGACCGCGACATCGACGCGCACCACGACGCCACGGCGGTCGCCTTCCTGCAGCTGTCCGGCGGCAGTACCGGCACCCCGAAGCTGATCCCGCGCACCCACGACGACTATCTCTACAGCGTCCGCGAGAGCGCCCGCATCTGCGGTTTCGATACCGATACCCGCTACCTGTGCCTGTTGCCGGCGGCGCACAACTTCCCGATGAGCTCGCCCGGCGCCTTCGGCACCTTCCATGCCGGCGGCTGCGTGGTGATGGCGCGGCATCCGGAGCCGGCCGCGAGCTTCACCGTGATCGAACGCGAGCGCGTCACCGCGACCGCGCTGGTGCCGGCGCTGGCGTTGGCCTGGCTCGCCTCCGCCACGCGCGGGCGACATGACCTGTCGAGCCTGCGCCTGATCCAGATCGGCGGCGCCCACCTCGCCCGCGATGTCGCGCGGCGGATGATCGAAAGCTTCGACGCGCGCCTGCAACAGGTGTTCGGCATGGCCGAAGGCCTGGTCAACTACACCCGTCTGGACGACCCGCCGGACCTGATCGCCAGCAGCCAGGGCCGCCCGATCAGCGACGACGACGAGATCCGCATCGTCGACGACGGCGATCGCGACGTGCCCGAGGGCGAGGTCGGCCATCTGCTGACCCGAGGCCCCTACACCATCCGTGGCTACTACCGCGCCGACGCCCACAACCGCCGCGCGTTCACCGCCGACGGCTTCTACCGCACCGGCGACCGGGTCCGCCGCCTCGCCTCCGGCCACCTGATCGTGGAGGGGCGCAGCAAGGACCAGATCAACCGCGGCGGCGACAAGATCGCGGCCGAGGAAATCGAAAGCCATCTGCTGACCCATCCGGCCGTGTTCGACGCCGCCCTGGTCGCGATGCCCGACCGCTGGCTGGGCGAGAAGGCCTGCGCCTTCGTGGTGCTGCGCGAGGCGCTGGCGCCGCGCGAGTTGCAGCAGTACCTGCGCACGCGCGGTCTGGCCGCGTTCAAGATTCCCGAGCGCATCGAGATCGTCGACACCCTGCCGCGCACGGCGGTCGGCAAGGTCGACAAGCGCGCCCTGCGCGCCCGCTTCGCGCCCCCTGCTCCCATCCAGTCCGCCACCGAGGCCACCGCATGAGCATTCCCCGTATCGCCCCCTACCCGCTGCCGGACCGGTTGCCCGCGCAGGACCGGGTCGACTGGCGGCCCGATCCCGAACGCGCGGTGTTGCTGGTGCACGATCTGCAGGACTATTTCCTGGATTTCTACGACACCGCGCAGAGCCCGGTCGCGCCGATGCTCGACAACGTGCGCGCCCTGCGCGAGGCCTGCGACGGGGCCGGGGTGCCGGTGATCTATACCGCGCAGCCACCGCAGCAGACCGTGCGCCAGCGTGGCCTGCTGCAGGACTGGTGGGGGCCGGGCGTAACCGCCCGGCCGGAGCGCGCCGGCATCGCCGCCACGGTCGCTCCGCGCGACCACGACACCGTGCTAACCAAATGGCGCTACAGCGCGTTCGCATCCAGCGACCTGCTGGAGCGGATGCGCGAGCAGGGCCGCGACCAGCTGCTGATCTGCGGCGTCTACGCCCACATCGGTTGCATGACCACCGCGCTGGACGCGTTCATGCGCGACATCCAACCGTTCATGCTCGCCGATGCCCTGGCCGACTTCAGCGCCGAGGAACACGCCATGGCGCTGGCCTACGTGGCGCGCCGCTGCGGCGTCGCGTTGACCACCGACGCCTGCATCGACGCCCTGAAGGCCACGTCGGGTCTGCCGGCCAGCCTGGACGCCCTGCGCGCGGAACTGGCGCGGATCATCGAGCTGCCGGTCGAACAGGTCGGCGCCGACGACAACCCGCTGCACCTGGGTCTGGACTCGATCCGCCTGATGAGCCTGCTCGAACGCTGGTCCGCGGCCGGTGCCGAGATCGGCTTCGTCGACCTCGCCGAACGCGAGCGCGTGGCCGACTGGTGGGCACTGCTGCAGCGGCACCGCGAGGCGTTGCGATGAGCGCGGACACGCGGCCGCTGACCGCACCGCAGTACGGCATGTGGGCCGGCCAGCGGATGGAACCGGACAGCCCCGCATTCTGGACCGCCGAGGCGATCGAACTGCGTGGTCCACTGGACGCGGCCGCGCTCGGCCATGCGGTGATCGACACCCTGCGCCGCTGCGACGCCCTGCACATGCGTTACCGCGACGACGGCGACGGCGTGCGCCAGCGGCTGGACCCGGCGCGCGCCGTGGCGTGGCCGCAACACGACTTCAGCGGCGAGGCCGATCCGTGGCGGGCCGCCGAGGCCTGGATGCGCGCCGACCTCGACCGCCCGGCACGGCTGGGCAGCGGCCCGCTGTTCGCCACCGCGCTGCTGCGGCTCGGTCCGCAACGGCACCTGTGGTACCTGCGTGCGCACCACATCGCGCTGGACGGGTTCGCCTACCTGCTGCTGATCCACCGGGTCGCGGCGGTGTACTCGGCCGCGGTCGACGGACGCGAAATACCGGCGGCGCGCGACTTCGCGCTGGCGCCGGTGATCGACGAGGCCGAGAGCTACCGGCAGTCGCCGCAGCGCGCGCGCGATCGCGACTTCTGGATGGCGCGGCTGCAGGCGGCGCCGACGCCGGTGACCCTGGCGCCGCTGCAACCGCCGTCCGACGTTGCCCGCTCCGAGCGTCATCGCCTGCCACTGTCGCAGTACGCACGCTGGCAGGCCGGCGCGCACGAATGCGGAGTCGACTGGGGCGCGTGGCTGATCGCCGGCATCGCCGCGTGGATGCACCGCGCCAGCGGCGCCACCTCGATCTGCATCGGCCTGCTGGTGATGAACCGCCTCGGCAGCCGCGCCCTGGGCGTGCCGTGCATGAGCATGAACGTGGTGCCGCTGCAACTGCGGATCGATCCCGATGCCGGCTTCGACACGCTGGCGCGCGAGGCCTCGGCCGCACTGGCGCGGCTCCGTCCGCACCAGCGCTACAACTACGAATGGATGCGCGAGGACATGGGCCTGGCCGGCAGCCACGCCCAGCTCTACGGGCCGGTGCTGAACCTGATGCCGTTCGACCGCGGTTTCCGCTTCTCCGGACTGGAGGCCGAGGCGCACCCGGTCTCGGTCGGTTCGGTCGAGGACATGGACATCACCGTGTCGCCGCTGCCCGACGGCCTGCGCGTGGACATCGAAGCCAATCCCGCCGCCTACGACGCCGCCACCCTGGGCCGCCACCATCGCGACCTGCTGGCGACCCTGGACGCCGCGCTGGACGATCCACGCGCGCCGCTGGCGCGACTGCACGCCACCGTGGAGGCGATCGCATGAGCGCACCGGCGACCGGGCTGATCCGGGTACTGGACGGCGGCGCCGCGCTGACCCCGCGGATGCGCCGCCTGCGCTTCGAGGGCGAGGTGTTGGCGGCGTTTCCGGCGGACTGCGAAGGCGCCCACATCAAGCTGCTGTTTCCGCTGCAGGATGGCGAGTCCCCCGCCCTTCCGACGATCGGCGCGGGGGGACCGCAGTGGCCGCGGGACCGGCCACGGCCGTGGTCGCGGACCTACACCGTCGCCGCCATCGACCCGGCCCGGCGGTGGCTGGATGTCGACTTCGTCCTGCATGGCGACGACGGCCCGGCCTCGCGCTGGGCGGCGCGGGCGACGCCCGGCCGGGTGCTGGGCCTGATCGGCCCCGGCGGGCCGCCACTGTACCGGCCCGACGCCGGGCGCTTCCTGCTGATCGGCGACCCCAGCAGCCTGCCGTTGCTGCGGGCGGTGATGCGCAAGCTGCCGGAGACCGCGGCCGGCGATGTGCTGATCGAGCTGCCCGACCTCGGCGAGCGCCAGCCGCTGCCGCCGCGTCCGCAGATGCGCGTGCGCTGGCTGCAACGCGCGGACCTGCTCGACGCGGTCCGCGCACTGGCACCGCCCGAAGGCACGGTTTCGCTCACCCTGGCCGGCGAAAGCGGTCAGGTGGTCGCGATCCGCCGCTACCTGCGCGAGCACTGGGGCCTGCCCAAGGCCATGATGTACGCGGTGCCGTACTGGAAGGAACGGCTGGACGAGGACGGCTACCACGACGAGCGTCATCGGATCATGGACGGTTTCGAGGCGGAGGCCGCATGAACGCACAGTCAGGGGAGTTCGCCGGACACTTGGCGCTGGTCACCGGCGCCGCCTCGGGAATCGGCGCCGCGGTCGCGCGCATGCTCGCCACGCGCGGCGCGGGCCTGGCGCTGATCGACCGCGATGCCGACGGTCTGCGAGCGCTGGCGGCGACCCTGCCCGTCGATGCCACCTGCCTGACGGTGGATGTCGTCGACGCGGCCGCGGTCGAGCGCGCGGTGGATGCCATCGAGGCCGACCGCGGGCCGCTCGACCATCTCGCCCACGTCGCCGGCATCCTGCGCATCGGCGACGCGCTGGAGATGGCGCCCGACGACTGGGATGCCTGCATGGCGGTCAATGCCCGCGCGGTGTTCGGCACCACCCGCGCGGTCGCGCGAAGGATGCGCGAGCGAAGGCGCGGCAGCATCGTCGTGGTCGGTTCCAACGCCGCGACGACACCGCGCGCCGGGATGGCCGCCTACGCGGCGTCGAAGGCGGCGGCGAGCGCCTACCTGCGTTGCCTGGCATTGGAACTGGCGCCGCACGGGGTGCGCTGCAACCTGGTCTCCCCGGGGTCGACCGACACCCCGATGCAACAGGCCCTCGCCGGCAGCGCGCAGGCGCGGCAGGCCATCCTGGACGGCGTGCCCGAACGCTACCGGCTGGGCATTCCGCTGGGCCGGATCGCCGAGGCCGCGGACGTCGCCGAGGCCGTGTGCTTCCTGCTCGGCGAACGCGCCCGCCACATCGTCATGCACGACCTGCGGGTCGATGGCGGCGCCACCCTGGACGCCTGAGCCGGCTCAGTGGCCGCGCCCCTTGTCCTTGCCCTTGCCTTTGCCCGAATTGCCATTGCCGCGATTGCCCTGGCCATTGCCATTGCCATTGCCACGGCCCTGGGCACTGGAGCGGCCGTTGCCGTTGCCGCCCTGGGCATCATGGCCCCGCTGGCTGGCGCCGCGGCCGCGGCCCGGGAAGTCGCGCTCCAGGTCGGCGTCGATCGTGATCGTGCGCCCCCAGCGGTCGTAGCTGGGCACGAAACCGCGCTTGAGGCGATGGAATTCCGGCGAACCGGGCTTGATGCCCAGATCCTTGGCGACCGCGCCCCAGCCGCGACCGTGGTCGCGCTCCCAGACGTCGGCCACGTAGCGGCACGGACGGCCGATGATCGAGGCGATCGCGCAGGCGATGTAGACATCGCCCGGCGCCCAGCGCCGGGTATCGAGCAGATCGACCACCAGCGAACGCGGGGCACCGTGGTAACGGACCATCTCGTCGATGAAGGGGTCGCGATAGCGGTGGCCGTAGCGGTTCATGTCGCCGAGCCAGGTATCGACCCAGACATCGCCGGAACGCGGGTTCCAGCCGAAAGTGAAGTCCTGGGCCGCCGCCGGTGCGGCGAGGCCGGCGCCGGCCGCGAGCGCGGCGGCCAGGGCGAGTTTGCGTGCAATGGAAACCATCGTGCGGGCCTCGTTTGCGGAATGGGGGGAGTGTAGCCGGCCGACCCGGGCCGGGCTCAGCGCGAGATCACGAACTTGCCGAACGCCACGCCGATGTCCCAGCCCTTGCCGGTACCGGCCAACGCCAGCGAAACCTCGCCCTTGGTCACCACCTGGGCCTTGCTCGAGCGCACCGCGCCGGCATGCGCCTCGGCACTGACATAGGTGCCCAGCAAGTCATTGATGCTGTCGACGCCGGAAAACTCGCCGACGCCGTTCTCGATGGTCGACTTGCCGAAACTCAGGCCGCCGCCCTTGGTCTCGATCCGGACCGCCATGCGCTGGCCGTTGTCGCAACTGATCGTGCCGTTGCCCGACGCGGTCTTGTAGAACACCGACCAGCCGGACAGGTTGAAGCGCAGTTCGCAATCGACCTCACCGGCCTGCGCCGGCACCGGCGCCAGGCCCAGCATCGGCGCCGCCAGCAACAGCGCCGCGAACATCATCGACGGACGTTTCATAACTACCTCCAGCAGGTCGTCCCGGCGGCAAGGCTACCACCGGTGCGGGGTCAATCGCGGTCGCGCCAGCGGCGGCCGTCGTGACGACGGTCGTAGCGGACGCGATAGTCGCGGGAATCCCGGTGATGACGGCGATCGCGACGGTCGTAACGGTCGCGGCGGTCATAGCGGTCGTAGCGGTCGCGGTACCGATGATCGTAGCGGTGCTTGCCCGGCCCATGGCGGTAATAGCCGTGGGCGACGCCGTAGGGCGGGCCTCCGCGGTAGTGACGGCTGTAGTACGAGCGCGGCACGTAGCGGTAATAGCTGCGGTGGCCGCGGCGATCGCGGACGATCACCACGCGGTCGTAGCGGCCGTAGTTGCCGTGGCGGTAGTAGGGGTTGCCGCCGTGATAGATCACGTCGGCCACATCGACCAGGACCCGGACCAGATCGTCGCTGGCGCGCGCCTGGGTCGGGAACAGGCCGGCGACGCCGATGCCCAGGGCAATCGCGGTGGTCGCGATCCAACGGTTCAAGGCGATCATGGCGCTCTCCTGCGGTGGGTGGACATGGCCCCACCCTGCCCCCGCCCCGGTGAACCGGTTTTTAACCTGCCGCGATCGGGCGCGCGAACCGATATCCGGTAGGGTCCCCGTTCAGGAATGCCGCAACGCAACGTGGCGGCGATCACGTCACCGCACCGTCACTTGCCGGCTTCGGCGGCCTCCGCGGCGATCGCGCGCAATGCCTGCGGCCATTCGGTCGCGGTAGGGACCACCCGCAGGCGCGGCGCGGCATGGTCGACCGAGGTCTCGGCCTCGTGCGCCCAGGTCAGGTGATAGGGCACGTGAACGCCCCAACCGCCCAACGCCAGCACCGGCTCGATGTCCGACCGCAGCGAGTTGCCGACCATCGCGAACTCGTCCGCCTCGCAGCCGAACTCCTCCAGCAGGCGGCGGTAGGTCGGCACGTCCTTCTCGCTGACGATCTCGATCCGGCGGAACAGTCCGGCCAGGCCGCAGTCGCGGACCTTCTTCTCCTGGTGGAACATGCGCGTCTTGTATGTTGCTGATTGTGCAACCATTTTAGAGTACAGTTCCGTAATCGGGGCAAATCTGGGGCAACATCGTGGCACGTCCTTCCAAAGCCGTAATGGCCGCCAGGGCCAAGTCCAAGGCGTTACTGGCTCAGGATTGGCAGTCATCCGTACCCGGCGTGTTCTTTATAGCCGTTGGCGAGCCTCGATGGGCTGCCCGGATCCGGTGGCAGAAGGACAACGCCGTTTATCGCGACAAGACCCATGTCTGGAAGCTGTCGATCAGCCCCAAGACCGGGGGCTACACCGAGAAAGATCTGCTCCATTGGCAGAAGCAGGCGGAAGCCTGGGCCGAAGCCGAATGGCTTGCGTTGGAGAAGTCCAAAAAGCAGTTCTCACGAAGCGCGCAAGCCAGTTCATGGACGCTGGAAATGCTGCTGACGAAGTACCTGGAAGGCCTGGACGACGGGTCGATCAAGTATCGCTCATGCGCCTCGGATCGCTCTCGCGTGCGAGTCCTGCTGGGTATCGCCGAGAAAGGCGCCAACGCCCGCAACAAAGCGTTCGCTCCCGTGCTGGGCAAGACGATGGACGAACTGGTGCCCACTGACTTCTATACGGAGCACCCACGATCCCATCCCCGGGCCATCCTGCTCCACTACAAGGGCCGCAACGGGCAGCCACCCAAGAACAACGCCTGCATCAAGCTCATCCAGACCATCCGCACGGTGATGGGCCATGCCATCCGTGAGTGGGGGCTGGACCTGGACCTGGCTAAGGTGCCATTGCCACCGATCACCAAGGATCCCGGTCGGGACGAGACTCTGACCGATGAAGAGTTCCGCTGGATCATGGACGAGATGAAAGAATGCGATCAGGCCACGCGGGACGTTGTGGTGATGAACCGCTACTCGGCCATGCGTCGTAGTGAGGCGGTCAAGCTGGACTGGGAGCGGGTGACTTCGGACAACACTGCAGCAAAGCTCACGAACACCAAGAGCCGACGGGTCAACGGCAAAGATCTGCCGCGGGAGCGCACCGTTCCTTTCGCCCCTGCCGTAGTCGAGATGTTGGCGCGTCGCCGCGAAGCCAGCGATACCCAGACCGGCGCCGTGTTCCTGACTGCCGCTGGCGCCCGTATCTGGCCAGATGCCGTCACGAAGGCCTGGGAGCGCGCACGCAGGCGCGCCGCCCGAAAGCACAATCGGCCCGACCTGCTGAACAAGCGGCTGCACGATCTGCGGCACACCCGCATTACGGAGCTGGGCGAGGACATGCCCGTGGCCATGATCGCCAAGATGTCGGGGCACGACGACTTGGCCTCCTTCATGAGGTACTTCAATCCGAAATCGGATGCCATCCGGCGCAAGATGGCGGAGGCCGACCGCAGGCGCCTGGCTTCGGGCGGCACCGGAGGACCGTCGGCGGTAGAGACGGCAGTGGCGGTGTTGTCGGAACTGTCGCCTGACGAAATGGCCCAGGTCATGGCTGTGTTGTTTTCCAAGAAGGTAGCAGCGTAGGCCCTACTTCTTCTCGATCCACCGCTCGATCAGATCACTTATCCGCGCCTGCTCCTTCGGGGGCAGGCGTCCCACCATCAGGATGATCTTTGCCAGCGGGTCGGACGTGGCATGGAAGTACGCCACTGGCAGGCCCAAGGCCTCGGCGATCTGGGCCATCGTTTCTTGGTCAGGTTCGTGCTTGCCGGTCTCGTAGCGGCTGACGCGGGGCGCGGAGCTGTCGAATTTCCTTCCTATGAGGCCTCCCGATCCCATGAGACCAAGGGGAGGCTTGCCCGGGTGATCATGGTCTTCGGCGGTATTCCGTTCCTCATGGGCAGCTGCAGCATGGCCATTGGACTGGTCAACGGCTGACACGACCAACAGCCGCTTGACCTACAACGCCTCCTACCCATCCTGGTAGGGCGGCGGGCACACCTCGCCCTCGCCGCAGGGTCTCTATGCGGCCCCACCCCCGGTTCGCCGGGGGTGTCTTCTTTGAGGGGTTGCCAGAACTCGACCCTCTTTTACCGTGAAGGAATGCCGACCTATTTCCGCGTTCCTTTCCAAGACAAGAACCACGCCAAGGCATTAGGCGCTTGCTGGTGCCTGGATCACGAACTCTGGTATGCGCCGGATGGCTTCCCTGCCATTGATGCAGCGCTGGCCGAGCATTGGCCCCGAATCACGCCCGTGCCGCCCGTGGAAGTCTTTCCGGGCGAGGATCGGGCATTCGGTTCCAGCATCAAGTTGGCGGTAGACCTGACCCCCACCACCTGTTGGTACACCAACGTCCGCTCATGCGTTGAACCGGACGACTGGAAGCGGATCAGCTTGGGCGTGAAGCTGCGGGCGGGCCGCAAGTGCGAGTTGTGCGGGACGGCGGCCAACCGGGAACAGGACATCCACCTGGAAGCTCACGAGCGGTTCGATTACGTGGATGGCACCCAGGTCTTGAAGCGGCTGGTCTGCGCCTGTAGCCGCTGCCACCACGCCATCCATTACGGCCGCGCCGAGGCACTGAACGAGGAACAGGCTGCCCGCGAGCACCTACGCCAGGTCAATGGTTGGGGCGAGGTGACCTTGGACCAGCACCTGCGGGAGGCCAACGCGCTGTGGAAACAACGCTCAGGCCGGCAGTGGGAGCTGGACCTGTCCATCATCGAGAGCGCTGGCATTTCGGTACGGCTGCCTGACGCGGGCCAGCGGGCCGAAAGAGCCCTCCACTTCAACAAGGTGCGCCCTCCCGGCTCCTCGCTTGACGAGTTTCTGGCCGCGCTGGGATTTCCCGGATGAGCCAGTGGGTGCGGAGATCCCACTTCCAAAAGCGCACCCGCCACCTCTACGCGCTGGTCTTCGACCAGGAGCGGGCTGTGTACATCGGCCAGACCGTCAACCCCAAGCAACGTGCAAGCCAACATCGGGCTTCGGCCGGCGGCTGGCTGAGACCCCACCGGATGGTGTTGTTGGAAGCCATCGTTGGCACCTATGTCCAGGCCGAAGAGCGCGAGTATGTGTGGCGCTGGGTGGCCCACATCAAGGGCTGGAGGGTCTATGTCCAGCCGCCCAACGTGATGGTGGATTTGGGTCGGCGCATGGGGCTGCTACGCCGCCTGGAAGCGTGGCGGACCCGCTGGATCGTGGGGTGGCCGGTCAGTCGCGCCTGATCGCCTTCTCGAAGAAGCTGGGTTCCGACTTCTGATTTGGCTTGGGCTGGCGTTCCTCCCAGGTCAACGTGCACCCGAACCGTTTTGCGCAGTCGTGTTGGGCGTACTTGGCCTCGGCGCGGACTTGCGCCTCAGCGCGATCCCTCATCGCGGTGCCGACATGTTCGATTTGAATTACGCGCGGCGGCTCTGGCAACTGGCAATAATGCAGTTCCAGGTCGAAGACGCCGTCGTTGCGATGCTGGATTACGGCTCGGCACATAACGCCCCCTTTGGCTTGGATCGGCAAAAAGAAGGGGGCCTTGCGGCCCCCATCCCCTGGTGTTGCCAGCCGTCAGAACATTCTGAGGACAGTGAACACCGTCAGCAGAAGTCCGACAGGCAGACCGAGTTTCAGTGCGAACTTCCGACTGAATCCTCGACGGCTTTGCCAGCTGGCTGACACGCTCAATAGAACCATATAGGCCTCCTTGTGTCGTGCTGCCCCGGCCCATTGGACGCGCCTTATGGGGCTCAGCCAGTCGGTGAGATTTTGTCTTTAAACGGAGACAGGGCCTCACCAACCACGCGCCGTTGCCCTTAGATTCTCATAACGCGGTGAGCCGGGAAAGCCCTACCCCGGGCTACGGCTGCATCCCCTGCTGGCGGCGCAGCACCTGGTTGTAGTCCTGCTCCATGGTGGGTACACGCACAGTGGCCCGCTCCTGCCATAGGCCTTCCTGCGTAGCGTTCTGCTTCAAGTGATCCACACCGAGCTTGTTGCGGATCTGATCCAGCTCGATCTCAGAGCCGTACATGCGGAAACGCCCTCCCTTGAGCCGGGTGAAAGCCACCAGCGCCGACTGGTTGTCCATCATCTTGGGGTTGGCGAACAGAAACACGTCATCGACGCCCTGCCCCTGGGCGTCGTGGATGGTGCGGCAGTAGCCTGCCGCCAGGTGGTTGTATTCAGCCGTATCCACCGCCAGGGCGAAACTGGGCTGGCCGCTTCGGGCCACCCTCAGGTTCAGTGCCAGAGACCCCTTCTCGGTGCGGCTAAGCCCTTCCACCGTAGCCAAGTCGCCGTTGTTCACGCCTAAAACGCTGTCGTTCTTGGTGAAGCGCACACGCTCGCCCAAGGCCACGCTCATGTCGAACTCACGATCGCCATGTCGCCCCAGGAACGTGTGATCCTCTCCGGCCAGCTCGCTGCGCGCGCGTAGCTCTTGGCGCACCCGAAGCGTCAACGCCTGAATGTCAGCGTGGTCGGAGGCCATCAGAAGCTTGTTGTCGAAGGCATAAGGACTGTTCAACCAGTCGGACACGCAAGCGTCCATGGCTTGGTCGCGGGTGTCGAACCCATCGACGCAGCCGCGGTCCTCCAGCTTCTCGTAGATGGTCCTGCTCTTCTCGAACACCTCGCCCCTGGATTTGGGCCCACGGTTGTCCAAGATGACCCGGCCGCGCTCGTCACGGTCGTAGAGCAGGAATGCGATATCGCGGTCTTCGACGTTTTTCTGGCGCCGGATCTCAGTCAACTCAGCCTGACCCAGCTTCTCGGAGACCAAGGCCATGCCCGATCCGGCGCCAATGGGCTGGAGCTGCTTGGTATCGCCTTGAAGCAGGAGCTTCCCGCCTGCAGCGTCTACATAGCGCATAAGCTCGCGCACTTCCCATGTGGGCACCATTCCCGCCTCGTCGAGCACCACCACTGATTTGCTGGTGAGCGCGGGCATGTTGGCGGACAGCGACTTGCCGCTTTCCAGCCGGGACAACAGCTGCTTGATGTTGACGCTTTCCATCCCTGATTCTTCTTGCAACTTGCTAGCGGCCTTGTTGGACACACACACGCCGATCAGCTGCTGCCCGTTGGCCTCGAACGCCCGCTTGTAAACATCGGAAATCGTGGTCTTGCCGCTACCAGCCACACCCGCCAGTACCGCATGCCCGCCGGAGTCCGAACACAGGTGATACAGCCCGCTGGTTTGCTCCTGGGATAGCGTGAATCCCTTCTCCTGCTGGTAGTCGGCAATCGCTTGGGACAAGACGGTCTTGGGCACATGTACAGTCTGGTCGTTCTTTCGCTCTTCGGCTCGCCGCACCACTTCCTGTTCCCAGTCCACAACTTCTGACCATGCGAAGCGCGTCTCGGTGTAGCGGCGCGAAAGGACTTCGCCCTGATCCATGGCGTGCTGCCGCTCAGGCGCAATCTTGACCATGGTGTCTCGCAGCCGCTGCACGTCCTCCTGAATGTCTCGGGGGCTGTCGCCGGCCCGCGCTCGAAAGACTTCCCACCGAATGTCCGCGTCGGTGACCACTGCTTTGCTCTCGTGGAGCTTGGCCATGATCTGCTCATCAGTACGGCGGGGCGCCTGCACGTCCGCCCGCCCCAGATAGTGTTGGATCTCGACCTCCACGCCTTGGCCCTTGATCGACTCTTGCCACTGGGCAAACAGCTGCTCGGGCTCGGGCTCGTCCTTTGTCTTGCGGGTCTGGCGCCATGCCTGGTCGTGGGACATGCCGGTGGCCATGGCTTCGTAGATCTGGCGCTGCCGTTCGGAGAACAACAGCTCGGTGTCGCGACTGACACCAGCCACGCGCCAGGAGCGGATACCCGTGTCCTGCCCTTCCTTGTTCAGCTGGGCGTCCTGCTCAATTCCGAAGCCCAAACGGCGCATGTTCTCGGCCAGGTGCGACTGGTAGATGGCGTCGGCAGCCTTCTGGTGGCGGTACAGCTCGCTGCTCTCGAAGGTCGCCCACTTGCCATCCTCGCCTTGAGCCACGCCGAACAGAATGTTGTGGGTGTGGAGATGGAACCCGTTCTCCCGTTCGGTGGTGTGGTCACACGACACCCAGATAGGTCCGTTCACACCGATGTAGTTCTTGCTGCCCTTGCCGCGTCGGGTCTCGATGACGCCCGTCAGCATTTCCATGGCCTTGTCGTTGGCCTCGCGGTGCGCTGCCAAGATCGCACCACGCATCTCGGGATCGGAGATAGCGAACATCATGGACACGGATTTTGGGGGACTGAACTTGCAGTCGTACCCCACCTGGTGGCCACCCTCCCACTTCGTGATGGGCTGGCCGTTCTTGTCCAGGCGAGGCTGGCCATTGCGGTCGAGTTTGACCTTCTGCTCGGGTAGAACACCTGCGTTTTGGCACAGGGCAGTCTTCTGGCCGTCAGGGGAGTAGCCGGCGGCCAGATCCAGCATCTGTTCCTTGGTCACGGGCCTATCGATCAGGTCGAAGTAGGCCGCTCCGTGGCCACCCCAGCGCAGAGTGTCCTTCTCCATGCCTTTCTGGCCCACGTAGTAGCTCGTCAGCTGCTTGGTCTGCCACGCATAGTCCAGCATGGCGTCGCCGTACTTGTTGTGGCCTTGCGAGTTCAGGTCTTTGACGTTGAGCATGGCTTTCAGTGTCTCGGTAACACGTGGTTTGGCAACTACATCCGCTGAGCTAGCGCACCAGACTGCTCGCCCGTTCGCGCCACGACCGATCCAACCAACTCAGTGAGCCGGGCCCGGGTGTGGGAAACCAAGATATCCAGCACCTCCGATAGGTCCTCGAAGTACCCCATGTGGTTGTCCAAGCCCATGCTGTCTTCGGCAATCTGGCGTCGGACGACATCCACGGGCCGATACCCGTCACGGTCGGCAAGCTCGGGATCGGCGCCGGCGGCGAGCAGTGCCCGCACCACCCGGTGGTGCGCGGTGACAGCCGCAAGGAACATCGGCGTTCTGCCCTGTTTATCTTGAATGTCCACTGCGCATCTTGCTTTCAACAGACAAGCCACCTTCTCGTCCACGGGCTTGTGCCAGAACGATGAGCCGCTGAACATCGCCTCGTGGAGCGCGGTCCTCCCTGACTTGTTTCGGGCATTGATGTCTGCGCCGTACTCGATCAGGACACGTAGAACCTGCACAGACTGCGACGCACTCACTTCCGGGCCGATGGCGTAGTGGATAGGTCTCCGCCCTTCGATGTCGCTTCCATTGACCGCGACACCCGCATGGCACAACAGCCGCACAGCGCCCTCATGGCCACGTTCACACGCCAAATGAAGCGCGTTACGGCCTTGGATATCCGCAATGGTCAAGTCAGTTCTTTTATCAGCCAGCAGGGCATGTAGATGGTCGAGGTCTGACGCTTTCTGCAACACCGCTAGCAGAAGCGGAATCCGATCGAGGAGATCCGTGGCTCGAAAGCACGCATTGGGATCCGCCCCGTCACGCAGGTGCTGACGGAACTGTGGATACGGCAAGAGATGGCCGGTGGCAGTGAACAGCGACATGGAAGGCCTCGGGGAAGAAGGACCCTTCCATGGAAGCAGTCAGGCCGATTTCGGCAACCCCTGATCTTGCGAACTCAATGGCGAAACAGGTTCTCGATCTCTTCGCCGGAGTACGTCTTGCCCATGGGCTTGTCCGCCCACGTGCTCATCATCTTGTCTTCGGCGCGCTCGGGTTCCAGGCCTGCCGGACGCTGCGTCCACCGAGCGGGCAATTGGCCAGGCCGTCGGTCGGGCAGCTTCTGCCCGGGGAAGTCCAGCAGCAGAACATCCCCTCCCTGCTGGACCAGGGCGCGGATGATGAAGCCCGGATCGTTCCGCTTGGCGGGCGAGAAGCGCCACCACCAGCGCTCAGTCTTGCGGAAGCCCAGTTGGTCGGTGAACTGTGAGGGGTACACCACAGGCTTGCCGTCATTGGACAGACGGGCGCCGGGGCCGTGGTCCATGCGGGCCACGTTGTTGCTGCCCATCAGGCGCGATAGCTCGTCGCGCGTTTCACCCATCTGGATCTGGCAGATCACATGGGTGCCCACCATGCCTTGCAGCGCCTTGGTCAGGTGCTCGCCGTACAGCGATGGGGCGCGCAGCTGCGCCAAGTCCTGGGTGGCCAGCACGCACACGCAGCCCTTGGAACGCCCCTTATCCACGAGTGGCTGGAAGTTGATCTTGCCAATGGACGCCAGCTCATCGAGGAAGAAGCCCAGGAAGCGCCCCTCTTCGTTGTCGGGCAGCTGGGGCGAAATGATGGCGGGCACGGCGACGTTGACCATCGCTGCGATGTACGCCGACACCAAGCCCGCGTCGGGGCCGCTTTGCAGGATGACCTTTTTCGGGCCGTCGTATCCATCCATGGCCCAGTCGGTAATGGAGAACAGCCGCCGGCCCTTCAACCACGTGGCGTTCCACGCGGCTTCTTCCTTCTCTCCTGGCCATGGGGTCTCGGGCGTCAGGTCCTTGCCCACCTCGTAGTCTGGCCAGGCCCGCGCCAGATCGTCGATCACACGGGTGTAGCCCTGCAGGGTGGCCAGCACGTTGAAGCTGGTCTGGGAAGTAGGGTCGGAAATCAGCCCATGGGCCTTGCGGTAGTTCCTGTCCAGCACTGGGGCCATGTCCTTGGCCTTCATGGACACACGCTGCGCCAGATCCGTCCAGGTCCACCGCTGCGGCTTCTCGTTTTGCAACGACAGCACCACGCCAAGCAGGATTTGCCTGGCGGCCTGCGTCCAGAACTTGCCGCTCCCGCTGTCTTCCGGGATCAGGCTGTCGGCAAACGCGGCGGCCTGGGTGGCAGTGCGTACATCGCGGGCCACCCACCACACCCGGCTACGACGGTCGAATGGTGAGCAAACCGATGCGGGAAACTTGCTCGTCAGATCGCCTTTGACATCGTAGATCAGGCACTTCGCCTCGTTGTGCCGGAAGACTTGTCTCAGCAGCGCCAGCAGGATTTGCGTCTTGCCGCTACCCACAGAGCCGTACATCAGAATGTGGCGCGACAGCTGCTTCTTGGACAGCCACAGGTCGGGGTGCAGGTACATGCCGAACGTGTCGGCTTGGCGCTTAGCCTCTGAGGGTGAGCGTCGGCGCGCCTCGCGGACGGCCTCTTTCCCTTCCAAGAGCTTGGGGCCAGAGACTACCCACTGGTTGGCACGCGGGATGAGCCCAGTCCACGCCAAGCCACTACCCGCTGCCAGGCCTACGGCGGTGGCCACGGCCAGCGTAGACCAGTCGGACAGCCACTGCGGATTGTCGATCCGGGAGTAGAAGGCAGGATCCAGCGACAACGCGCGGATGGTATCGCGCACGCCCATCCCCCACCCCGCAACTGGGAGAAAACCTACCGCGCCCCCCAGAAAGCCATAAGCCAAGCCCAGGTCCCAGCGTCGAATTGGGACCGATGGGTCGATGTGCTTGCCCGGCGGGCCGAAGGCGTCGTAGACGGGAGGCTTCATCCCCAGCAGGATGAGCAGCCTGTCAAGTTTGTCCAGAACCGCAATACACTGAACATCAAGCTATCGACCTCTGATTTGAGCCATGAGCGACGAAATCGATGTGAACGACGGGGATAAGCACCCCTGGGGGAATCGGCACGATCTCCATTTCCTCTACCGGAAGTACGATCCATGCATCGTTCGCGTACAGGTCGATCTCCCTGACGGCGGCATAGGAAACGGGACCGCGTTTCACATTGGGGGTGGCACATTTGCTACCGCCGCACATGTTGTGCGGGGCTACGACAACCCCACGCTGTTTCAAGGAAACACGCGCCAAGACGAGACTGGCTGGCCAGTCACAGACATTCTTTATCACCCCGATGATGCAGATGTCGCCATTCTGGTATCGGACTTGTGGCGCGATCTATCGGTCAAACACACCAATGAGGAACGGGGCCATAGCACACCGGCTTCCCACATTGAGATACCTGAGATGTGGGGCGAGTGGATTGAGCAAAGCCTCATCCTGACCCGCGGCATATTCTGTGGTTATCCCGTCGTACCACGTTCTGACGGTGCCTACAAGCTGGCCGCTTCCGCAGAGATCCACACGGACATCAACCGCTACGATACGAGCGATGTTCATTTCGTGGTCTCTTCCACTGCACGAGGTGGCTTCAGTGGCGCACCGTTCATTAGCGAGTTTGACATGCTCCTCGGCATCGTCACGGAAGCCCTGTATGACGATGACTCACACCCGTACATGGCTGTCATTGCTATCGAGTCGATATACCCGATCCTCGAAAGGGAGGACGTGCTTCGAGGCCGACTGGAACACTACCTTGCGAGTTGGTCCGAACTTCATCGCTCGCTAGAGGCCCGCCTTGCTCTAGAAAGGCAGCAACGTTCGCTAAAGAGTACGTCCTAGCTCCAAATCTGCCCAGGCCTGCTCGCACTAATATCTAACTACTACGGGGAGGGTTCGATTTGACCTTAATTTTGATGGGACATGAGATTAGCCGTCGCGATGTCGGCGATAGATTCGTGTACGAACATGATGTCGACCGTCCCTTGGGACTTTTCGCCGTTGCAGATAGTGCGCTTACGAAGAAGCAAGAGCGCGGTGGTGAACCCACCCACTACCGCACGCTTCTGACCGGCCTTCGGAAAATTCACGAAGTTCGCATTCTTGTAATGCGTCCAGACCTGTCGCCAAGTGGATCCTTTGAAGGGCGCTATTTCGACAAGGCATACGAGGCGAGCGCTTTCATTGCGTTTGCAGGCAATGCCAACTCAGCACACCATGCGCTCAACATAATTCGCACGCACCTAGAACACCTGAAATTGAGCTTTCGATTTCCAAGACAACCCGGCGAACCAAAGGGCAACATCATTGTTAGAAGTTGCGAAACCAATCCAATGGAAACGATCGCTGCCGAGTTCGTAGACGATACGTTCTTTGGCGAACATGTCGACCGACTGTTCAACGCCGACTATTTTGCTTCGGTGGTGTCTCACTCAATTCAAGTGGCTTTGAAGTCTGTTTTGGAGTACTGCCATAACGACGATGAAATCCGGGATGCACTTGCCACCTTCGCATTCGGCGCTTGGTGTCCAGTCGAGCTGGTACACAAGCTCTATCATCTGGAACCAAAGCGTAAAGTAGTCGATGGTCGCTACCAACTGATAGCGTCACCGCGGCTCATACCCGAGAGAGAGGTGCTGGTGTTGGGTACTCCCGCCCTCAAAGCCACTCTTCCTATCCAGGCGACGTATGACAACGCATTGGCCGCGGACCAGTCGCCGGCAGAAGAGCTACGCAAACTTCTGGACGGAGCGATTGACCAAAACCATGCGGCCTTCACTGGATTCCCCGTCAATCGCCCCCTGGCGCTATATCGCTTCAAGGAGGGGTTCCTGAAGCGCCCCGGTCAATAACGCAGCGTCCAACGCTCGCCCGCGGCCTCGGCTAGGATCGGCTGCGTCATCCACCAGAACTGGCCAGCCGTCAGATTCGGGCAGTGGCCGGTGGCCTCCACCTCGAAGTACGGGTTGTAGTTGTCCGATGTGTCCGGCTTCCACTGCGGCTTTGCCGGCAACTTCGGCTGCCACGGCCAGCGGAACCGATGGCGCGCCTTACTGCCGGAGCAAGACGCAATAGCCTCGGCCAACCCAGCCTGGTCGCCCTCGATCCATAGCACCGCATTGTCCAGGCCGCGTTCGTTCAACTGGTCCATGACGGCGTACGAGACAGCAGGGCACCCCTCGGAATGTCCTGCCCAGCCCGAGCGCACGTAGCTGGCCGGGTGAAGCACCACCGCCCGCTCCCGGGCCGCGTCGTTGAAGCCGACCATCAGGCCATCCAGCCGGCGACGGGTGCTGCCGTCTCTGGTGTTCTGGTACGCCTCAGACACCGCGTATAGCCCCACACTGGTCATCAGTGAGCCAGGCGTGTTGGAGAACACCGATGCCCGTCCCGAACGGTTGGGATCGGAGCCACGGCCATGGGCCACTTCCGTGCGCAACACCACTTCGGACGTGCGTGGGTCGATGGCCCACAAGCGTTGGGCGGAGCTGGGCAGGCGCATGTCGGCAACGATCAGCAGTGTGGGATCTCGCCCCAGCTTCCGGGAGCAATCCAACGCCTGCTGGGCATGCGCGTGCGTGGCGCGCGACATGCCTTCGATGTGTTCAGGCACCTTCGCCTGGGCGTAGCCGCCCACCACCAGCATGGCAATCAAGGTGGCCCGGATGATCATTGCTGGTACGTCCGTCGCTGGGTTTCGACTTGGGCTGGCGCCTCTTGACGCTGGCGGCGCTCCTGCTGCTGTGCCTCCTGGACCTCGGCGTGGTAAGCGTTCAAAGCCTCCACCCGGGGGGCGGCGTCTTCGGTTCTGCCCTTGCCCATGGCTTGGTGTTCCACTTCGGCCTGCTCGGACCGCTGCTTGACTTGCTCGGCGGGGAGTTGGGACATCTCCTTGTGAAGCTGCGCGATACCGTCCTCGGGAGTGGCGAAGTTCAAAAGCGACAGACGCGTGCGCCGGGGTGCTCCCGCGGCGGCCTGCTCCTGGGCCTCTGGGGAGGCCTGCGGCGTCGGCTGAACTGACGCAGCTTGCTGCGCGCGCTGCTCCTGGGCTTGGGCCTCTTTCATCTTCTGCTGCTGCGCCGCTTGCCGCTGCTCAATTTCCAGTCCAGCGCGGGTCTGGAGGTAGTCCTCCCTGGCCACCACGTTGTTGCCGGCTTTGGCAGCCCAGGCTTCGTAGTCCCCGCCGTAGCGTTGTTCGGCGGCGTGGAAGAACTTCTGAGTGCTCTCCCCACGACGCTGCTCCAACGATAGGTCGAACCACTTGTTGTTGGTCATGGCGTGCTGACCAAAGGAAGGCTCACGGTCGATGCGCCACATGTCGGCCTGGTTGGCCTCCCACATGCGCTGCTCTTTCTCGGTGGGCCGGACCAAGGCGTCGTTCGGGTTCGACTTGTGGGCGTGGTAGGCCTCGCGGTCGTTGCCGCGAAACACCTCCAGACGCTTCCACTGCTGGTCGTCTTTTGGCGCCATTTCATCGAAGCGGCGCAACTGGGTGTCGGGGTCAGCAGCAAACGCCAGGTTGTAAGCCCCTTCGTACTTCTTATAGCGTCGGCCCAAAGACAGATCGTTCTCGTGGTTGTTTGACATGGGGGGCTCCTTAGGATTGGGTTAGGGCAGTGGACTTGGCGGCTTGAATGGCCTTCATGCGACGCCCGAACTCCTTGGTGCCGATGTATTCCATCTTTGCGAAGTCGATGCGGGGATGGCCGGCGCGGTTGATGTACAAAAGCGCGTTGCTCTCTTCCATCAAGTTTCCGGCCAAGTCCGTCTTCTCGATGATCGGGCCTTCCTCGTACTTGCCGCTGCTGTACACGGGGAAGTAGTTCTGCTCTTGCAGCTCCTCCACCGGGATACGCCGCGCCAGGCCCATGTAGTTCTTCAAGCCCTGGATCACGACCTGCAGCCTGGTCGAGCCACGGCGCGCCATGTCGCGGAAGCGCCACGCCGACGGGTGGTTGCGGTCGGTGTAGGCGGACGCGTAGATCATGTCCACCGTGCGGCTGGTATCCACGGTCTCCTGCACGCTGACCGTCAGTTTCCTCTTCATGGTCACGCCCGCGTCCCGCTGGATGTAGTCGTAGGTCTTGGGTGAGGCCTCGAAGATGATCCGCGAGCGGAAGTTGTACAGGAACGCACCCTTGGCATCGTCGCTGGGCAAGATGGTGTCCAGACTCTCGTAGTTCTGGGTGGCATAGACCATTTGCACACCCATTGAGCGGCCCACAGCGACCATCTTCACGTCGGCCGGAGACACCAGGTCCTGGCACTCGTCCTTAATCACCACGACGTAGGACTGGCCCGTCTTCTCCTGCCACTCATCGCCGTACCGCTCGTTGCGCTCACGGGCTGCGTCAAAAACGCGCTTCTCGATGAGCTTCTGGATGACCTTGGCAGTCTTGCCGTAGCGGTCGGACAGGTTCAGGCCCACCTTCTTGCCGTAGAGGCACTGCAGAACGTCCTCGCCCTCTTCGGTGTGCGACCAGGCCTCGTCGCCGTGATCCACACCCCCGATCATGCTGCCGCGCAGCTCGTCGTTTTGCATGAAGCCCTGTAAGTCTTTGTCGATGTTCATCAAGAAAGACTGGCGCTGCTCTTCGGTCTTGCCCTGGAACCAGGGCACGGTGAAGAAGTAGATCGCGTTGGACAGCACGCGGCTCTCGTCGGCCAAGTGGGGATGGATGGACTCGGGCTCGAGCTCCACGCGCTGGTTGAACAGCGCATCGTCCTCGCCTTCCTTCCTGACCTGGAAGCCCAGGTAGTCGAACAGGGCCATGGCCTTGTCGCTGGGACGCCAGATACCATCAGTGCCCTTCACACCCGAGCCCAGCGTGTTGATGATCTTGCTGTATGCAGCAGGAGCCCAGCGGTAGGCGCGCCCTGCTTTGAGCTTGGCCATCAGGGTCCGGGCCAAGGTAGCCTCGGCCTTCAAGCGAGCGTTGACGACCGTGAGATCGGACTTGCTTCGCTCCAACAGGATCTTCTGGGCGACCAACCGCTCGATGCGCAGACCGATCGCGTTAAGCTCCCGCTCGTCCGCCGCACGGCGCACCTTCTCGTGCGCCACCAATGCTTCGAGGATGGCCGAACCGTAGCGGTGCGCTTGCCCTGCCACCTGCACCCAGATCGATCCTTCGTCCTCCATCGACGCGTTGTTCGCCTCGGCAAACGCCTGGGTGAGCGTGAGTGAAGTCAGGCCCTGGAAGGGCGCGAACTTGATGCCTGGCTCGATGATCAGGTCGTACCAGGGGCGGGTGTCGGCGACCAGAGCCCATTTGCCGTCGGCAACCAGTGCACCGATAGGCATTCCGAGCTGGGCCAGTTCCAGCATGAGTTTGCGGATGGCCTGGGTCTTGCCCTTACCAGTCTTGCCGAACAAGAACAGGTGGGTCTTCAGATCCTCCACGGTCATGCCCATGACCTGACCGGGGTCCGGGGCCAGCGACAGGTTGTACCTCGCCTGGACACCCAACGCCGTCCCTAGTGTCAGGAACGGAGTCTTGTCGCGGAAGGCGCTTCGGATCTGCTGCATCCGGAACGAGGAAGTCTTGCCCAGCATGTTGGCCGAGCCGTGGACCGAACCAGCACCGCGCTTGGTCATGAGGTCGAAGAACGCGGTCCGGGCGTTGTAATTTCCGGCGGTGTAGTACAGCGGGTACGCACAAGCCACTACGAACCAGCTAAGGGGCTTGACCCAGTTCAACGACGGGGGAAGCAGGCCCAGGGCGTAGTTCATCCCGAACAGCGTGCCCACCACCATCATCACGTGAGCAACCTTGGAGAACAGGGACGACACTGCAGGGCTCTTGCCACTGGAAGCCAGCCCCTTGGCAAAGGCGACGATGGCTCCGATGGTCACGCCCCCGATGAGCATGGCCTTGCCGCTGAGCTGGAAGGGCACGTCGCCCGACAGGCCCGCAGCCATCAGCGGAACGCCACCGGACAGGGCCAGCACCTTGGCTAGGGTTCCCGCACCTTCTGCTTGGTACAAGGCGTAGGCGTGCAGGGCCAGCAGCGGTCCGGTGACTGCCAAGGCCATGCCCGGGCCCACAACGGGGAACTGCGACATGGCGTAGCCACCCGCAAACAGCACCGGGAAGGCCGCCATAAGAAAGGACGTGGCCGTGCTGTCGTTGCCCCGCACCAGGTCTTCTGGGGCGATGTAGCCGTTGGTAGGCCGTCCATCGCGAGTCAGGTGCCAGTTCAGATCCATCGACACCAGATCTGGCGGCGCCTTGGGGAACCAGTTCTTGAACACCCAGCGCTCGTCGTCCAGCAGGTTCGGCATGAAGAACTGGCCGGCCTTCTCCACAGCCCCGAGCTCGCGCAACTTCTCGTGGTGTTCCGGCTCAACATTGACCAAGGGCTCGCCCACGCGAACCGGGGCCAGGTTGATCAGGTCTTCGCCCTGGGTGATGTAGTCGAACCGCTCTTGGGCCCGGTCATAGACCCAGGAATTGCGGCTGGTCTTGCCGGCGATAGCCTCCTGGCGGCGCAGGATCACATCCCGAATCCCGTAGGCCAGTTTGTTGAACAGGTTCAGCGTGTCTTGGGGAACGGCAGGTACTTGCATGGGGGAAGTCCTTATTTCAGGCGCGCTTCGAGCTCGGCGCCATAGGTGGGGTAGCAGTGGTTGCGGAAGATCAGCTCATCGACCCAGGTGTGTGAGCCGCCATCGTCCAGCTGCTTGTTGAGCTGGACACCGGCCTTGGTGCAGTCGTCCAGCGACCAGGTCTTGGCCACCTTCTCGATGTCAGCCCGCTTGTCAGCACAGCCCTGCTGGAGCGCCGTATAGCGGTCGCGTTTCTGGTCGGTCTTGCGATCGCGCAGATCCGACACCTCGTCAATGCACTTCTGGGCGGAATAGCCAGCGATATCCGCAGCCCACTGCTTCATCAACGTGTCGCGCTTGGCCGCGTACTCGCGGGCTTCCTCAGCAGCGACTTCGGCTTTGTGCTTGGCCCACCTGGCCTCAATACCCGACGCTGCTTTGTTGACGCCTGCCCCCAGTCCATACAGCGCCAGCACCAGGCAGGCGGAGTAGAGGAACGCCCGCACGGCAGCCCACTTTTCTTCTTCGTCCCGCAGCTGGGCTGCTTTCAACTGCCCCACTTCCCACTTGACCATCCGCTTCTCGGGCAAACGGTCTTCGTGGTGGTCGAACCAGGTCCGCACGATCCGCTCGCGCACCTCGATGGGCGCTTGCTTGGGAAGGTCATCCACCTTGGGACCACCGATGAAGAGGTAGCCGTAGAGCTTGAGGACGTACGAGGCAAACCACTTGCCTGGCTTGCCACGACGTAAGTGAGGGAAGAGAAGTCGGAGAATCATTGGGCTTGGGG
This sequence comes from Marilutibacter maris, assembly GCF_006546735.2. Lineage (GTDB taxonomy): Bacteria > Pseudomonadota > Gammaproteobacteria > Xanthomonadales > Xanthomonadaceae > Marilutibacter > Marilutibacter maris. Next base: position 71,164 of record NZ_VICD02000006.1, read on the forward strand.
GAAGTCGGGGGAATGATTTCAAGCTAATGCGGAGGACGATTTCGGCAACCCCTGAACTTGCGAGTTCATAGGCGCTTTTCTAAATCGTCCAACTTGTCCAGTGCGTCGTCCTGCCATGTGGGCGCAGGCTGGACCGCGGGCTTCGTTCTCTGTGGCTTCTTCGCTGCCGGTTTCGGCGCAGGTTTGGCCAAGGCGGCTGGCGTGGGCTCGGGAGCCGGTGCTGACACTTCCTTGGTCTCTGCGATCGGCGCTACTGGCAAGACCGGGGCAGCCGGGGCTTCGACGGGTGGGGGCGCGTCCGGCTCTACCACCAAAGAAACAACGGGCGGTTCATCGGCGACTGGCTCCAGCGCTTGGGCAGGTACCGGCACCGGCGTCGGCAACGACTCCTTGTTACTAGAGCCGTACAGCAGCCAGCTAACAGCGCCGACCGCCAACACGGCCGCGCTACCTACCCAGTACCAACGTCGGCTTGGCGCAGCACCAGAGGCAGCCTCGGGCAACGCTCCAATGGGTGTCAGTGTGGTGGCCGCTGGAGGCGCGGACGCTGCCGCCTGCTCAGGCTGCAGTTCGGGTTCCGGCGCCACCTCGGGGGCAGCTTCGACCTCTACCTCCGGCTCCGGGGAAAGATCGACCGAAGCCATGACCTCTGCGTCGGTGAAGAGTTGGGACGCCTCCTCCGGTACAGCCGGCGCGTCTTCGTGCTCAACGGTGGACACCACTACCGGGTCGGACTCGGACTCAAGTACAGCCTCAGCCACCTCGTCAGCCTCGGGCTCTATGACAGGGGCCGGCTCTGGATCTACCGACGGCGGGCGCGAAAGTAGGCCAGCGTTGCGCAGGCCATCCGCTAGGTTCGGCACTGCGGGACGTGCCGGCGTCGTCGGAGACACCGGAAGGTCGTCCAAGTCGGAGAACAGGTCGTCCATGGCGATTAGCGCTCCTCGCCTTCGCTGCCCACGAAGGTCGGGGCAGCGGCCACGTCGGCGTAGAGAAGGTCAAGTTCCTCTGGCGTGTAGCCCTGGAACGGAGCTGGATCGGCCGGCAGTTTGACGGGCTGCTCCAAGAAGAACGCACGGATGTCTTCGGCAGTCAGATCCTCAAAGGGAGCTGGATGGGCGGTGAGTTGAATGGTGCTGCGCATGGGGAAGTACTCGCGAAAGTGACCGGCCTCGCTGCCGAGGCCGGCCAGTGGTGGTTAGGTGAGATCGGGCACCGGTGTGATGACCAGCTGCGGCTTGCCCTGCCCGCACTTGTCGATGGCCTTGGCCGGCGGGAAGGTGTCGCGGACTGACAGTTCGGCCAGGGGGATCTGGCAAGCGCGCATGTCGCGACCTTCCGCGGCAATCGTTAGCGGCTCCTTGGAGCGCTTCGCCAGGGCCGAGATCTTGTCGAGCACGGCGACGGTCTGCGGATCGCGGGCGGACATGCTGGCCGGGTCGTAAGCGATGACCACGCTGTCCAAGGCTTCTACCCTCTCGCCTGACTGGGCGGTGGCCTCCTTCGTGGCAACAGTGGCCGTCATGCCGGCGGCCTGCGCCTGGGCGGCCAGCTCGCGCGCCTCGTCCATCTGCTTGCGGTAGCTGGCCACCGAGCCGACGGCCGCGCCGACCGCACACGCGGCGACGGCCTTGTCCTTCTTACCCGACAGCAGGGCGACGGCGCCGCCGGTCAGGCAGCCAAGGCCACCCGCCTTCCACAAGCGCTTCTTGTCGGCCTTGGGCTTGTCTGCCTTGGCCGTTTCGGTTGGGGGTGAAGTTGCGTCCTGGGCCATGGCCGGAGCAACGGACGTTGCCAGCATGGCTGCGACGGACAGGGAGACGATCAGGTTTTTCATGTGGGCAGTTCCTTGGGGCGGGGGAGATGGGTCAGCCAAGCGGCGGGGGTGAGCTGGATCGGTACGAGGGTTTGGCACCCATCGCTTGCATGGCTTCGGCTTGGCCGTGTTGCCGGCCGACCTCGACCGCGACCTTCACGGCGTTGATCTGCTGCTCGTTTAAGTCGTTGAGGAAGCGGTGGAACAGGCCGCGAAGTTCTTCCTGGCGCTCGGCGATGAGGGCGACGGCCTCGGCGACTTTGGCCGCCTCGCCTCGCAGGTCAGCGCGCAAGTCAGCGCGCAGTTCAGTTGCAAAGGCGCGCAGCGCTTCGCGCGGATCAGGTGTGTCCAACGCTGTGTCGGCGGCACGCTTCAGGAACGCGGGGAGCGACAGGGCGCGTTCGTCGGCTGCGCTCTGGAAGCGTTCGGCCTCGTCGCCCTTTAACCACACTGAGATTGTTTTGCCTGCCACGTTCGTTCACTCACACAGTTGGATATCGACTCCATCCAAGCTATGAAGCAAATGCGGACTGGCAAGACCCGACTAATGGAACTGCGAACGCAACAGCAAAGCTGTTTCGCGCTGTTTTGCGCCAGAAACCTAATGGAAGACCATTAGGCGCCGAAAGGCAGGCGGCTCAAGGGCTTGCATGGCCTCTCGGGGCCATTTCCGTTAGGGCCGTCAAATCCGATAGGAGCGTGTTGTCCATGCGCTGACCTCTGCTTTGCGCTCGCGTCGTCGCTCTTCCGACAGCCACGCAAACAGTCGTCAGCCGCCCGCTTCTCGCCAATGAGCTCGCGCCGTTGTTTTTCGCGACCAGTGCGCCCCATGCACTCCACAGCAGCAATCATCGTGTCGTTGCTCGCGCTGCCCTTGCCAACCTCGCAAGCCGCGCCACACTCAATGCAGTGCCACTCTTCCTCCAACCAATGACGCCCGTCTGCCCTACTGCGACGCTCGCCGACTTCCAACAAGCCATCGACTCACTCGATGTTCCGCACAGCGCCACCCTGCCCCTCTACGCTCGCCGCCGTGTCCTTGAGGCTGCAGGTGATCGCTGCCCTCTTTGTCGCCAGCCCTACATCCGCGACGTTCCGCGCTCGTTCTCCGCGCCCGTCATTGCCACGTGCGTCCATCCTTTCCTGGGCGGGCCGCTGACTGCCGAGAACGCGTTCGCGTGCTGTCGCCGCTGCCAGCAGTCTCGCGCGTCCTCAGACCTTCTGACCGTCGCTGAACTTCCTGAATGCTTGCGCGAGCAACGCGCCCGCATCCTCCTGCTGTCGCACAACCATCTCGTGCCACTGCCTTCGTCCGTGTCGCTGCCTGCTTACCGGGAAGCCCTGCGAGCCCGCCACGCGATGCCGCGCTCGCGGGTCTACGCCGCCCAAGCCGACGATGGAATTGGCATGCTGGGAGTATCCAGCCGCTACGGCGACAAGCAGTCCAAGGGGCTGGCGAACCTGCTCGCCCGCCTGGCAGGCAAGCCCCTGGCACGCGAGAAGCGGCGGGCCGTCTACCTGTTGACCGACGACGATTTCCGCCGCGTCGTGTGGCAACTCATCGACGCCAACGCTTGGGTCGTGGGCGTGGGACGCCGCACCGAACTGCGCGATTTCCTGGACCACTGGTGGCTGACTTCGGCCAGCGTCAGTGAGCTGCGCCGGGGGACGCCAGGCGGTGTGAGCGTGCCATCACCCGTGCTGGAAGCGCGCCCCGTCAAGCCCAGCACCGAGCGTATGCGGCGCCTGGCCGCACGAAGGAGGGCCGCCCAGGAGCGCGCAGAGGCCGAGCGAGAGTACGAAGAGGCGAACGCCGCCATGGAGGCCGTGCTGTCAGCTCGTCGCCGGCAGAAGGCCTTCCCGACCGACCCGGAGCTGGAGGTGGAAGTGCTGGCCAGGTATGGGCGGGCCAGCCGGCGGTTGAACGCGGCCTTGGGCTACTAGGCCGACTTAGCCAGCGCCGCGTCCGTGGCCACGACCAGCTGACGGATGAAATGGATATGGCGACGCAGGTCGTCCCGAGACACCGCATGCTTGGTCGGCGTGCCGTTGGCAGGTCGCCACGAACGATGGGCAATGTCCCCGCGCTTCTTGGCCAGCCGGTTCAACTCGTTTCGGGCGGCGGCCGGCTCCATCATGTTCCACCGCCAGGACTCGGTGATGTCCACGCCCAGGTACTTCTGGAATAGCGGTCTGACACGGTCGGTCGATGGGGTGTGGAAGTACTTCAAGTCGTTGGCCAGGCTGTCCCGCATGAACTGCGGCAGGTGTCCGTCTCCGGTGCCTGCGATGGCATCCACGGCCTCAACCAGCCGGTCCTCGAAATAGGTTTCGAGTGCCGCCAGCGCCATGACCAAGCTGGCCCGCTTCAAGACTTCGTTCTCTGGCGGTGGCGGCTGGGAGTTCAGTTTGTCGAAGTGGTTGACCAGGTCGACCGCGTCCTGGATGGCGTGGTCGAAGGTCAGGCTGGCTCTCGATGGCATGACTATTCAGGTTCCCCTATCGGCCCGATTGTGGCACCCAGCCAGTGGGTCGGACAAATCAGGCCGCAACCGCCAGCCGCGAGTCCTGGCGTCGTGCTTCTCGCTGGAAGCGCCCGGGCTGCATGTGCTGCTGGACGCTGGGAGGCAGCGCCGACCAGCCCAGGGCTTCCATCAGGTTCTTGCCCGGGCCTCGGACATACACCGGCTTGCCGGTGTTGCGGTCCACGGTACGCATAGGTGGGCGGCAGCCTTCGGCGTTCGCACATGCGCCCTCGGCCAGCAGCCAGCCCGCGATGTTGTTTAGTGCCACGGCGCCCTGCCTGTCCCCTTTCAACAGCTTGTCCCTGTAAAGCACACAGGTGAGCATGAGCGGAGTAATGTCGTCCTCGCCTCGCACATCCACCAGGCCGCAGGTCGTCATCCGAGCGACGGTTTCGTAGTCCATGTCGCTGGCCTTGGTGTGGCTCTTGATGGTGCGCTGCCAATGGTCCTTCCGAACGGAGGCCAAGGCTTCTTCCAGTAGGGGAAGCGAAGCACGCTCGATGGCCTGTTGCATGCGGGAGAAATAAGTTGGATTGAAGTTCATTTCGGGCTCCGGGGAATGAGGGCAGTGGCGAGGCGATAGGCTTCCTCCTTGAACTCGTCCACCCGCCTGACGTACCTGGGATGGTCCTTCCACTCTTCCAGGCAGTCGAACTCCTCGTAGATGGCAATGCCGGAGGTTCGCGAGACGGACCGCGTGGTGTTGACCTCCTGGACCCAGTTGGGAGAGATCGCCCGAATGAGGCGGTAGCGCAGCGTGGGCAGGGCGGTGTCGGCAACCGGGTTCACGATGACGGCATACGTGTGGCCGGAAACAGGATCGGTGTGGTGTTCAAGGATGCGCATGGGGGCCTTACTGAAAGCGGTCGAGGATCCAGTCCCGCGGGGTCTCGAACAGCACAGAGGCAACCCCGATCCCGGCCAGGGCCCAGACCAATGCCTGGATGTTGAACGAGAAGAACGCAATGCCCGCGGCAAGTGTCGGGAACAGGACCCAGCAGACAATGGCGAGAACTAGGAGAGAGGTTTGCGTGGTATTCATGGGGAAGTCTCGATTTGGGGAGGAAGGGAAGTCTGGTGAGACGCTGCAGGCAGGTGTGGGTCAATCGATGTAGAAGCCCAGATGCCCGTGAGCCACCGTCAGCCGCCTGTCGTAGGGAAGACCCACGGCTCGGCAGAAGCAGGCCTGCCACAACTGTCTCAGAGGGTTGTCCGATTCGTTACGAAGGTGTACTCGAACGTCCATGTAGGCGTCTGGATAATCAGCGTCTCGTTGAATACCGTGGCGCGTGCAGAAGCGTGCGGCTGCCTTCTCAACAACGGCTGCGTCTTCGTTGGAGAAAGGGCGGATAACTGAAATGGTCATGTGCGGTCTCCGATCAGGCAACGATGGCAGGCAGGATGGTGGCGGTAAGAACAGCCAGTCCGGTGAGGGCCATGGCCAACAAGCCATTGGTACGCAGGGCAATGAAGCTGTGTTCTTGGGAGTGGGTAATACGGTCAAAGATGCTCATGTCTGGGCTCCGGTGATGATGGGTGGCTTTCTTTGCTTAAACCCCTTGTTTTGTGGGGTTTCATGCTTTGCGATTGCCTATATCCAGTATGTGGAGAAGTCTGATTTCGGCAAGCTGTCAACCCCTCAAAACTGCGAAGCGCTACGAACAACGCGAAATGAAAAAGCCCCGTTCGGGGCTTCGTGCGGAGCGTTTGTGTCCGTGGGTCTTACAGCACTTACAACCCAAGTGCGGAGCAAGGGTCAAGACCCTAGTTCCAGATCCATGCTCTTGCTCTTGATATCGACGGATATCAGCCGGTATCGCGTGCTATCACGCGCCAGCACTCCTGCCCTGATTCCAAACGGTCCAGCGCTTCTTCGATCAAAGCCTGCAGCGCTACGCTTCGATTGCCATTGACTACCCGTTCCAATCGGTCATGAAGCGCCTTGGACGTGCGTAGCAACATCGGCTTGGTGTCTGCCTCGGGGCTGGCCTCCACGTAGATCTTCGGCGGGCCGGGCTCACGCTGAATGCGCACACCCTGGGCTTGGGTGGTGAACGAGACCTTGGCCAGGTCGTCGGCGTCGATGTCATTCCAGCTCACGTGCGGCCTCCTCCACAGTGCGAATGGACCGAATCAGGATTACCACCAACTCCAGCTCCCGATGGTCGCGGATGGCCAGTGCCTGCTCCTCGGGAGTGGCGGTTCGCAGGTCGATCTCTTCCAGCTCGCCGTTGGGGCGGCAGATCAGGGCGCGGGTCACAGGATGGTCCCTTGCTGTGCGTGGTGCAGGACGTTGAATACCTGCTCCCAGGTACGGTCGTACGCCGTCGGCAGAGTGGCTTCCGCTCCAATCGGGTAGCACACATGGATCTGCCCAGCCTCATGCGTGCAGGTGAACTGGATCTTGGCAGCGAGAAGTTGAGCGATGGTTTTCATCGCCAGCAACGGGGAGTCGAACTTGAAGGTCTGGATCTGGTTCATGGGGATAGGGGTAGTTGGGTGATTGCTGCATCCACTGCTGCCCGCAGTAGAGCGATCTCGTTCTGGGCCTTGGCCAGGTGGGGAATGCCCCGCGCGTCTACGACCGTCAGGCCTCGGCCGTAGCAGGTCGGGTACACGTCCCGATCCTTCACCACGGGGCGGTCGAGGAAGTGGGCGGCCACCAGGTCGCGCTGTTGCTTGCGGTCCGATCGGTACCGGCAAGCTACAGGAGCCACAACCAGTCCTCGCTCTTCCAGGTGGCGTAGCCCCCGGCGGTGGATCAGGAAAGATGGCGGGTCCAGCAGCGTCGGAACGACGGCAATGCGTGAGGGATAGGCCTCTTGCAGCCCTGGCGGGTGATCGTGGATGTACACATCAAACCCGCTCACTCGGGCGTTGGTGGGCACGAATGGCAGCTCCACCCCTGCACGCTGGGCTATCTTGCCGAACACCAGCGCAGATCCCTGCGGGTCGTGATCGACTAGGCACGTGCGCAACCCGTCTCGGGCAAATGACGCGGCCAGCTGCAGCGCCAGCATGGTCTTGCCCACTCCTCCCTTGGGGGACACGACGGACACGTGGACCATTAGTCCAGGCTCCGCATGGACTCCTGGATGTAGCTGGTCTGGTTGTCCACGCCGCGCTGGGCCAATGAGCCCACGTCCACGGAAGCGGCCAGGCCGAACAGCAGGCCCAGGAAGGAATACAGGTATAGGTTGGCGTTCGATTTCTTGGTTCGCATAGGGGAAGTCCATTGATATCGGGTGATATCAGCGGATATCACTTGATATCCATGCAATCAGCTAAGCCAATTTCGGCAACCCCTGATGCTGCGAGCGGATACATAGAAGCCGCCAGGCGGCGGCTTGTTGTTCACGTGTGCGACCTCACTTCCTGGCGTGCCACTGCTTCATGACTTCCGAACGCGTGATGATCCGGGCATTGCCTGGGCCGATGGGCTGGGCAGTGTTCAATGGCACCATGACCAAGTTGTCGCGAATGCGGCTAGGCCAACGCACTTGCCATAGCGCCCACCACGTCGGCAGCGTGAATTCCCAGCCTCGCTTCAACCACAAAGACCTATTCCTCTGCGTGCGGTACAGGCCCACGGGCGACGCCCGGTCTTCCATGGTCCGGCTTCCTTGAATGCGGTCTAGCTCGTCCAAGGTACATCCATACCGCTGGCGTAGTTGCTCTTCTGTCAGCTGCAGCCGTTTCTTCCGGTTGCTTTCCGGTGGAGGTTGCTGGGGCGATACGCCCCGCTCAATCAGCACTTGCCGAACCCTTTCCTTGGACAGGCCGACGCCCTCGGCGATCTCTCGTAGGGAGCGCCGCTGTCGTTTCCGCATATCGACAATCCGCCGAACAGTTCGCTCATCCATAGAAGTGCTTGCGCATGTGCGCGTCCAGCCTGGCAATCTGCTTGGTCATATGGGCCTTGGCCAGGTCGTATGCCGTTCCATCGACATAAACGGCATCGTCGAAGACGATGGAGCCGTCGTGCTCCTTCAAGAACGACTGCAGCTTGCGCGGCTTGCCTGAGGCAATCACCTCATGCAGCTTCTTGGTCTGTTGGCGGTCGTAGTCAGGGATAGCGAAGCGGGACATGGGCAGGTTCTCGGGGAGGTTTCTATCAACCTAAGTTCATGGCCGATTTCGGCAACCCCTGGGCCTGCGAGTGGATACAGAAAAGCCGCCTTTCGGCGGCTCTGCTGTTCCTAGTTCAAGGGCACGACGCGTAGGCTTCGCCGTGCTCCAACCAATGCCACCACATCGCCCACCTGTACCGGCACATCGGCTTCTTGAACCATGGCTCAAGTCTTGCCGTTCGACTCCTGGACATAGATCTCCAAGCCACGGCGGTAGAACTTGCCCTGGATGGCGCGGCCGGTCGCCCCACCCAGCACGCTGCTGACGACACGTGCGGAACGGCGGTCGTTGATCTGGTCGGCAGCGGCATAGCCCAGCGCCGCACCCACCACGGTACCCGTGTGGGTCTTCTTGGCTTGGATACGAACCTCACGGACATGGAGGACACGCGCCACCCGGACTTGCTGGGCGGTCTGTGCTTCGTGGGCCTGGTAGGAACGAGCCGACTGCTCCCCCGCCGAAACGCTGGCGATGGGGGCGATGAGAAGCAGGGAAAGGAGGATGGCAGCGCGCATGGGAAGTCCTTCTAGTGAATATCCCAAGCTAATGGGCTTGCTCTTCCCGGCAAGCCCTGCTTCTGCGAGCCATTACAGGCAGCGGATCATTCTTCTCCGGGATACATCAAGGTCAGCACGGGCTCGCCGTTGTCGCCACCAGACACCATCAGCCGCAAACGAACCGTCTCGGGAACGATGCCTTCTCCTTCGACCGGCACCACCAGCACATCGAAGTCCGCCACAGACGCGCCGGCCTTGGCTGCGCCATTGGCTGCCAATCGCGCCATCATCAGCACATCGTGGACGCGGCCTTCGGTGGACTGTCCATTGCCTGGCTTGTGGCCCACCGGCCAGTCCAGTGAGCGCCAGATCGTCTCCGTACAAGCAAGCGGGATCTTGAAGCCGTAGGTGCGGGCGGTTTCGGTCAGGTCCACCAGCACGCCGTCGGCCAGCGCTTGGGCGCGCGTGTAGATGGAAATGGGCTTGCCCCAGAACGCTTCGATCCGCTTCTGGTCCAAGGACACAATCTTCTTATCGTCTTCGCTCATAGTCGTTCAGTGCTTCGTGTTGTTGCCGGCGTGCCTGGCCGGATGGGTGAACCGCTGGAAGTAGCCATCGAGCCAGCAACGGGCGGCGTGGTCGCCCGCGTCAAAGCCGATGCGGTCTGCCCAGAAGTTCACGGGCCAATCCAAGCCGAACGGCACCTGCCTGGCGTACTGCCCGGCCAGGAACCGCAGCTGCTCCATGTCTGCTGCGGTGGAGCCAGAGAAGGGCATGACGCTGCAGGCTGTGGGGGAAGTCCGGCGCACGTAGCCAGGCGAAATTGGGCCTTTCCGGTGCCTCATGGGGTCACCTGCTTGGCTTCCATACGCTTGAACCACGCCAGCCCCAGTTCCTCGATGGGGTCAGCCACCACCTGGAAGTCCAGTGCGGGTTCGACGCGATGCATGCCGTCCACCACCATGTCATCGCCCCAGTAGCCATAGCTTTCGGGCGTCCACACAGCCCCGTCGCCGTCAGCGGCGCGCACCTGTTGGATCGCGTCGGCGATGTTGTCAGCCTCCACCTCAACCGTGGCGGTATGAGGCACGATCCGGTCCAGCCGGAGATTGAAGCGGTAAGTGGCCATCAGTGGACCTCCTTGGTCCAGAACCAAAAGCTCTCGACGAACCGCTCAACGGTACGGGGCTCGACGGGGCCGCTTGCCAGCAGCGTGCCGGCCACCGACTCGATCCGCAGTCGATTCCTCTTCTCGGTGATCACCACGCCCAGGGTCTTGCCCTTTCGCACGATCCGGCCGTCATCGTCTAGGCGGGCGTCGTAGGCGCTCAGTGCTTCTTGCCAGTTCATTGTTGGTTCCCACACGGGGACACGCCCCCGCGATGTTCCCGAATGGGGACCGGCCGCCGGCAGGCGGCGCGCTGTCAATGGAAGAAGCACCAGCGGCTGGTGCGGCCCGCAGACGCAGTCGAGGACACGGGCCGCTGGAGCGACCATTGACAGGACAAGCGCCGGCGGAAGGCATTCCCGCCGAAGAGCGTTGACCAGAATTTTGGGCCAGCGACCAAGCCCGCAGGGCCGATCCGTGATCGGTCGAAAGACGACGGGCGCGATCCGCAGGAGGCCCTATGCCATCTCCATTCCAGGAATGTGGATCAAGGAGGGAACCGAGGCATATTCCAGTGCAGGGACTTCCACTGATCGAGGATCAACTTCCACTTCCGGCTCTTCCAGCAACGGCTCAAACCGGAAGCGTTCAAGCCCGACGATGTCGCACACCTTCTCTGCCGCTGATGCAGCCGAGTACAGGAAGTTCGGATCTTCTTTGGCAATGTTGATCCAGTGATGGATGTACGCTGCGTGCTGACTCGGATCGTGCCCAATCCCCAACTCCACGCCCATGATGTGCGAGGCGGTTTCTGCAATCACCTCTTCGCGTGCGTAGCTCTCCGAACCGAATGCACCTGACAGGTCGCGATCCAATCGGGATGGGTGGCCAGTTGCATGAGCCAGTTCGTGCAGTGCTGTGCTGTAAAAGGCTTCCGGGCTCACGAAACGTTCGGGGTATGGCAATCCGATCTGGTCGGAACGCGGCGAGTAGTGGGGCTGCGCTGCCCCGTACACAATCGGAACGCCCGAGGCCTTCAGCAAGGCCTCGCACCGTTCGATCCGCTGTGCCGGAGTAGTCTCCGGGCGCGGCGGAGGCGGTGGAAGCCCCTCCACCTGGGAGGCATTGAAGACGTTGAAGAAGAACGTCTTGACCTTGTCGTTCTCGGGTCTGACAACAGGTACATTCCCGTGATCGTGAACCGGCGAAGACTTGGCCCCCTTTTCGTCGGGATAGATCGTGTAGCGCAGCTGGATCGACTTCGATCCCCTCTTCACGAACGCGCCAAGCGCCTGCGCTTGCTTGAAGGTCACCCAGCGATTGTCTTCCCAGCCATTGACCATGCTGGCGATCCACAACATGACCCGGTTTCCGCCCCTGTACGCCTTACCCGTTGTCGGGTTGTACGGCAGGTTGTTCACGGTATGGGGATCGCCCGGCTTCAAAAATGGCAGAAAGGGTTTCCCTTGTGCCATCAGGTCAATCAGGAGTTGCGCCTGCTGTTGCGCAAGCTCCGCGTACTTCATTCGTCTTCGGAGCTTTCGTCTGTGATGACCAGATCGCCCCGCTCCAACGAGATCCGTACCTTCTCCACGGCCTGCTCGATATCCAGCAAGTAGTCATCCGCCGTTCCTGGCTGGATCACCACCCCATCAGAGGTACGAACGACACGGTAGCGAAGCGCCGCGTCCAAGGCGTCGCTCAGTGAGATGGCGTCTTCCATGGGAGAACTCCGAGTGAAGGAACTCCCACAATAGGCAGCGCCGTGCCATCCGGAAGATGGCGGTCTGAATAATGCGAAGAGCAGCGCAAACTACAAGCGGCGCTGCGGCTCGCACTGTCGCAATCCGGGCCGAGCGACAGCTACCAGCCCTTCCCTTCGCGTCTTCGCCCGTTGGGCGCGATGCCGCTGCAAGATCGCGCCCAGCTGCTCGGCGATTGCTTGCGTGGGCACAAGACTGACGTAGTCGAATACATCCAGTCCCGCGTCGTCGTGAACGGTGTCGTCCGCCCCCAGCCCAAGCAGCTCCTCCACCAGGTCCACGGCGCCGTACTGGATGTTGAACAGCAGCGGGGTCAGGCCGCTGACATCGCGATGTTCCAAGTCAGCGCCAGCCTCATATAGCAGTGTAGGCACGCCCGGAACGGTGGCAAAGTACAGTGGCGTGCGGCCATGGCCGCCATACCAACGTGCATCGGGGTCGGCACCTGCTGCCAACAGCAGCTGGATCACGCCATAGGACACGTCCGGCTGATGAAGGATGGTGGAGCCTTCCAGATCTGAGCTGTCCGGGTCTATGCCCCTCACTCCCAGGACATGGGCCATGGCCCGCACATCGTCCCTGGCTCGCAGCAGCGCCGTGTAGTTGGGGTGCGTGGGCCCCATGCGTTCCCGAACGAGATCCAGCAGGGCTCGATGTACCTTGGTCATCCGACCATTGTGAAAGGGTTGCCGTTGCGGGCAACCCCGTAGCGCTGGGTCAGATCCAGCCACGCGCAGCCAACGAAGTGTAGCCTTCGGCGGACACCACGAAGTGGTCAAGAAGCCTCACTTCTACGAGGGCGAGTGCTTGCTTGCAGCGAGTTGTGCATGCTCTGTCGGCGGCGCTTGGTTCCAGGGAGCCCGACGGGTGGTTTTGAGCCATGATGATCGCTGCTGCGTTCAGTTCCAGGGCGCGTTTGGCGATTTCCCTTGTGTGCACTTCCGAAGCGTCCAGAGTGCCCGCGAACAGGTCTTCCACCGCGATGACTTTGTGGCGCGTGTTGAGGAAGGCGATTGAAAGCACTTCCCGGCCGTGGCTGGCCAGCCGGTAGCGGAACATCGAGCCGGCGGTGGACGGATCGGAGATTTGGGCTCCATCGCTCCGGATACGAGAGCGCATGAGGGCCTCGGCTTGCTCGATGAGACGGCTCTGTTCGGTCGTGAGCGGCTTGGGGACTCGCATTGCGGTTTCCTCTGGCGCGCCGGATTGGCGTGCGCAGGACCGCCGCCGGGGCCACCAGGCCGGGCCGCACCCGAGCGCTTGCGCTTGCGGGCGAAACAAAAGCTGCGCGGGCGTGGCGACCGCGCCCTTTAGGGGAACAGCGTGTGGAGCAGGCGCACGCCTTGCGGCCTGGACCGACCCGGCAAAGTGTCCGTAGCCCGAGCGCGCGCCAGAGGTACGCATGTTCCCCAAAAAGGAAACGGCGCCTGAGCGCCGCTTCCCCCGTACAGAAGCCCCATGAAGGTTGCCGAGACCCAGCTTCCGACGGGAACTCGATTAACGCAGAACGTACCGCTCTCCTGGCGCTTGCCGCCACTGCCACGACGACAGCCAAGCGGGTGAATGAGGGCCGACCTGACCGATGACGCAGTTGCGAAAATGAACCTGCCCCAAGAGCACTCGGCCCTGAAAGCGCACGGCCGGGACGGCTGCTCCGGGCGCGTAGCAGCTCACGCGATACGTAAGATCCGACCGCAGCCCGACGGCATGCCACCGTCCCTTTGCATTGGCCACGTGTCGTGTCACGCGTCCTGTTTCTATGGCTTCAACCATCATGACGGCGCCGGGAACTGCTTGTCCTTGCGCATCGACCACCCGGCCCCGGAAGTCCGAGGAGAGCTGGCCCGCATTGGCCATGAAGGGTGCAGCCAGGAGAGCGAGGGCCAGTAGGAGTGCAATTTTTTTCATGGGGAAGGGAATGTGGGGAGACCACACCCAACCTAGAAACGATGCCGAATTCGGCAACCCCTCCCAGACGGAGGGGCGGTTGTTCCGCCCCTTGTCTGCTCAGATCTGCGAACCCATCCGTCAGAATGGAATGTCGTTGGATTGCTCCCTTCCCCTCTCTTTGGCCTTGTCTTGCGTCCGTTCCCGCTTCGGACGTGGCGCACTGGCAGGCTTGACCGGCTGCTGCGCCATCTCCTTCCTGGGCACGTTCGCGTACACCAGCGGCTCGATGCCGACCTCCTTCAACGCCGCATAGGCGTCGTCCAGGGCGCGAACGACTTCCTGTGGGTGTGGCCGGTGTTCGATGAAGGGCTTCAACTCCTGGGCCAGCTCGGGTCCGACTTCCCGCGGCAGACCCAGACGTGCCTGGCCAGTCATGACCGCGTATTCGCGACGAAGTGCCATCCGGGCGTTGTCCTGCACGTCCTCCCGCGCGGGAAACTTCTGGGCCATGAGTTCCTTCAACCGTGCGTTGTACTGCTCCATGGTCGGCGTTTTTTTGCGCGGCGCAATCAAGGCATCCAGCCCGGCTTGTCGGGTGGCCTGCTGCTCGAGGGTCAGACCTTTTTGCCTGGGCAGGTTCAAGCCCTTGATCTGGTCAGCGTTGAATACGGTGGCTGGTACTCGCTCTGACAGCTGGCCGTCCTTGCGGATCCATTTCAGGATCTTCGTCCCAACTTCGCCTTTGCGGATATAGCCACCGGCCGCGTTGGCCTGCTCAGTAGACAGCCAGTATGGGCTCTGGAAGCCCTGTGCCTTGGCCGCCATGGCCAGCTGCAGGGCGTTGTCAGCTTCGAAGCAGTAGCCAGATACACCGCGAGGCTCGCCGCCGATCTGTGGCAGTGGCGTGTCAGGGTCTTGCCATCGGAAGAACGGAGGGGCGACGCCCTCCCGCAGGTTGTCGTAGAAGTTCTTGGCTTGCAGCCTCTGGTACTCGTGTCGATCCATCTTTCACCTTCCACTTGATGTGTACGTCATACCCTCGCTCCAACGCGGATCTGGCGTACTTGCAGCACGTCTCGATGGTCGAGTGATGCTTGCCCGGCACGAACCATTCGTCAGCCAGCTGCATGCGGGTTGCGTGCTTTTCGCACACAACCTCGAAGCGATCGGTCGCCATCAGGATTTCGTCGTCGGTGAAGTTCGGATCAGACATGGGACGGGTTCCTCTATGCCCCGTCCAGTCTGCGGCAGGTTGGCCGGCCCGCAAGTTGGCTTCTGCGAACCGATACGGTCTTGCGCCAGCGCAGTGGGCTCGGTAGCGGCGCTATCGCGCCGTGGACGGCCGCCTGCGGCGGCCTGGTGGGATCTGGGAAGGAGCTAAGGCCCTGGCGGCGCTGGCGCGCCGCGGCTACGCCTTGGGCTGGGTGAAGCGTTGCGTGTGTTCCAGGCCGAAGGCCGGCCGCCCTTGGCGGCCATTGTCCTGGCCCCAGGCCAGTGGTCCGCGCCCATAGGGCGCGCTGGGATGAAGCAGACACATCCGCTCCGCTGGCCGGCGGGGCGAAGCCCCCGGCGCTGTGGCTGTTGCTCTTCGCTCTTGGCTTTTCCTCAGATCCGAATGGATCCGTGCGCCCTCCGGCGCACCCTCAACCTTTAGGTTCTAAAGCCTAAAGCTCTAAAGCCTAAAGCCTGTAGCGGATTTCGGTGGGCACCTGGCACCGATTTTCTTCGCTGAATCAACGCATTGCCGCGATATAGCTCAAAATTTAGCGTCATCAATCACCGCCCCATTTGTCACTGATCACCGCCCCTCGGTGTCACTGATCACCGCCCTTGTTCTGGGGAAGTGTCACTGATCACCGCCCCATCCGTCACTGATCACCGCCCCTGGCGTCACTGATCACCGCCCTTCCTTGGTGGACTGGTACGCAGTCTCGGCAAGCGAACTTGACGGATGATTGGGCGGCGTTAGTGTCGTTCATGGACACGCCCCAGCCTTCCCCCGCAACGACTGAACTTCCCCAGACTCCTTCAAGCGAGAAGGCGAAGTTCCCAGAAACCTTCACCCAGGTTCCCCTCTCGTTCCTTCGCAGCGAGTTGTTCAGCGTTGCCAAGTCCGGCATGCGTCGAGATCGAAAGGACACCGAGACCACCAAGCGGATTGCGTTCGAGAGCGGACCCTTGGGCATCGACATCGAATGCGAAGGTCCGCACCTCAACCAGGAGCATTTGCTGGCTTGGCAAGCAGTGATCTATCTAGGCCGCCTCCACAATGGGCTGGCTGGCGATACGTTCATCGTGCCTGCCAATGAGATCCTGAGATTGATGGGAAAGGACTATCGCGATCATGTTCAGCGCAAGTCATTGCGTCGACTCCTCGAAGACCTACAAGGAACTCGCATTTTCTTGAAGTCACATCGCAGCCGCTATGTGGGCAATCTATTGGATGCTACTGGGCAAGACCATGAAACGAAGCTCATGGCCGTTCGCCTGAACCCCGACCTCGCTCAGTTGTTGGACGACGAAACGCTGGACAACGACATCATGCGGATGGCAAGCCTTGGGCGGAACCTGCTTGCCATGTGGCTGCACAACTACTTCGCAAGTTGGTCCTCGTACCGAAACGTGACGGTCCAGGAGCTTCATCGGCTCTGCGGAACCAACTTGGATCTCAGGCGATTTCGCTATCGCCTGAAGGAAGCTGGCGAAACTTTAAAGGCCTGCAAGGCCTGCAAGCGTTCCTACATCACCAACTTCCGCGTGGGCGACGATGACGTGGTCTACGTTGAAAAGAAGCCCACCAAGGTCAAGCTATTGAAGCCAGACGACAAGGCCAAGTCGAATGCTGGCTATCACCATGCCCAGCGGGACGGCGCCCGCAAGGCAGCGGCGTCCCGAGCAGTGGTTAACCTGTAAGAGGAACGGCGACCTGAGGCGCCGTTTTGATTGCCTTAGAAGGACTTCGTCAGCTCATTCGTCGTTTCCTTCTGCCATCTGACGCGCAAGCTTCCGGATCTGCGACCTGACATTGAGCCGTTGGCGTGGATCGCCATCCGCCCTACAAGTCGTCAGGACGCGAGACCGTCCGTGCTGTCCAATGACCAATCGAAGATGCCCCGATGCATGCTTGGAAACAGAAACGATAGCCAGGCCTTCATTGCGAACCATCGTCTCCACGCAGCGCCTCCACTTGCGCTCATGCGACATGACGCACCTCCTTCCGCAACGCCGTGGTGGTGCGCTTTGAGCGACCGGAGAGCAACTTCGCGCCACCCCGGACGGTCTCCATCCGCGGCCTAGCTTGGCGATAGGCCTGAGTCGGCTGCGGATCGGCCTTGCCTTTCTGCGCGCAACGGATCCGGCGACGCGCGATGGCCATGTACTGCGCGTCCAGCTCGAAGCCGATGAAGTTCCGGCCCGTCCTGGCAGCAGCCACGCCCGTAGTGCCCGAGCCCATGGTCAGGTCCAGCACGGTGTGCTCCGGATTGGAGTAGGTCTTGATCAACCACTCCATCAACGCCACGGGCTTTTGCGTGGGGTGCCAGCCGCGCTCCCAGGAGAAAAACTGGACGGAACGCGGATACCGCGTGCTGGTGTTTTCGGCGGCGTTGCGCGGCATTCCCGCCATGCCGCCAGCTTGCCCGCCCGTGAACTTGCCGGTCGAAGTGGAAAACGGCTTGCCGGCGATCATCTGCGGGTTGTAACGAGCCTGCTTGCGGCAGAACACCAGGATGTCTTCATGCACCTTCATGGGCTGGCGCTTGGCCAGCAGCGGATTGGTGCCGTTGGACTTCTCCCACACGATCGTGTGGCGCAGGTGCTTCAACCCATAAGGGTTGGACTGGGCCAGAACGAAGGTGAAAGGAGATTGCGCGGTGAAGACAAACACGCACTCGGGCGTGCCCACGCGATACAGCTCACGCCACATGGTGGCCAGGTCGATGACCGTGTCCCACTTGCAGCCCGTGGTGCCATAGGGCAGGTCGGTCAGCACCAGATCGACGGAAGCGTCCGGCAGCTTTTTCAGCTGGGCGAGGCAATCGCCCTTGGTCAGTTGGATGGAAGAGCCACCGCGGCGGGTGGAACGAGGGGCAAAGCGAGAAGTAATCTCCACGAGTCAGGGCCTTAGATCGACCCTCCGCGCTGTGGGCGGAGGGGGTCCCTTCGCCTTTCAGCGAGGGGAGCGATCTAGGCAATCGCGGAATGGGCATTCGCCCTTGCTGGTGAACTGGCCAGCCGCCTTAGCGCCTCGTCATTAGCCGCCCTTACGGGTTCCGGACATGCCTACCTTGCGGTGTGGGCGCGGCGCCCCATGCGTCGCATTGGTTTCCCTGTGGGTCGCCAACGGGGAAAATGTTACGCCTGTTCAGGATCGGATTTCTACCACCCCGCGAGCACCTCGTTCCGGAGGAGCGAAAGCCCGTTGTTCTGTAATAGGGTCAGGGTATTTTTTCAGCCGGAAAACAGATGCCAATCATGGACTTACACCACATGAGGCGTGTTCATAGCCCGTTTAGCTTGGCCCTCAAAAGAGGGCCAGTTGCGGCAAGGCCAGACGGTCCTGCTCAGCCAAGAGCCACAGGACCTGGGCCCGGGCCCGGCCGATGTGGTTGCGCACCGCGTCCAAGGCCTGGAACAAGCCGTTCTCGGGGCCAGATTGGCGATGGGCGATCCCAAGGTCGTAGTTCGATAGTGCGTCCAGCCGGCGCTCCCGCAGATCGTCGTAGCGGCGGATGTAGCGCCGCAGCTCGTCCTGGTACTCGTCCAGCACACCAGGGATCTGTTCGCGACGGGTGTTCTCGTTCTCGGACAGCTCAGGCCACAGCAGTGAGTTGAGGTGAGCCCAAGGCTCGATCTCGTCGGCGGGACCGTAGTAGCCCACGATCTTGTCCAGCAGGGCGCTATTGGCGTTGGCCCGTAGGTTTGAAACGTCTTGCTCGAAGGTCATGGTGCGTCTCCTGGGTGGGAGACCCGACGGGCTCGGGCGAGCCAGGGCGGGTGCACCGCAGGGGGCAGTGGAACCTGTGCGGACGCAGCGTCCGCACCCTTTAGGGGGAACAGGTGTAGCGGACCAGGCGCAAGCCTTGCGCCCGAACGCGACCGGGCCAGCGATAGGGTCGAAACCCAGAGGGAACCAGGATCAGTAAGCGCGCCGATAGAACAGCGCCATGGCCAGCGCTACCAGCCAGCCAATGCCGGTCCAACCCAGGAACACGTTGATCATGGAAATCCGAGTGCTGTGACCTGCACCGCGGTGGGCGCCAACCATCGACGGCAAGAGGTACATCCCGCCCGCCCAAGCGAGGAAAAGGCCCGCCCAGAAGTCGTTGTAGCCGGCCTTGGTGGTCAGGCCCAACAGGCCGCCCACCCAGACGAACCAGACGAGAAAGAAGTAGTAGCAGAGGAAGAAGATGTGCTTCATGGGGAAGTAGACGGTGGATGACATCACCAACATCCGTGATGGGTCATCCCCGTCAAGTCCCCAGGTGCGAACGATTACTGGGACCCGCTAAGATGGCGTCGCCACCCCAAGCCTTCGCAGCGATGACTGAACGCCACTTGGTAGATCGCCTTCCCCACTTGGCTGGTTGGGACGATATGGATGCCCAAGAACGGCTGGCAGCTGTTCTTGGAGCGGGACTGGATGACGTAATCGATATCGGCGGGTTCGACTTGGATGACCTCGCCGTGCTCGCCGTCAATGATGACTGGGCCGAAGGTGACGAAGCCACGGACGAAGAGGTGCAGTCCTATGCCAATGAATTTTTCATCACCAATCCTGACGATAAGGACAGCTTGTATTACCGGACCGAAGGACTCGAAGAAATCGAATCGACCTCGGTGAGGCAGGATCTATGCGAGTTCTTCCCTGAGCTGGAGTTGAGCTACGAGAGTTTCGACACGTGGCTTAGCGAGTCCATTGCCGAGTTGAAGCGGTCACTACTGAGCCAAGTTGCCGGCCGTGGGACAAGTACGACCGACCCCGGAAAAATGTAAGCCTTCCCTACTCTTCCGGACCGCCCTTCCCGAAGTAGGCGTGCGCCGCCTCGTAGGATGGCCGCACCAGTCGATCCATGGCCTCGGGATCCAGTGGTGACAGCGACATGGCTACGCCAAGCGCGAGTTGGGCGAACACCAAGACGTTGTCCACCGCGTGTATCAGCTCGTCCCACTCAATGGTGATGTCACCCCAAGCCTCGTGTTGGGTGTAGATCGCCAACACTTCCTTGCCACCGTGGACCAGGCCAGACAGGTCCTTGTAGTGGCTCTTGACCGTCCGCAGCAGCTTCTCTTCATCCCAGCCCAGGTGCAGGGCGGCTTCCTTCGCGACATCGGCCACGTAGATCTGGTTCTTGCCCCGATTGGGCATCTTTCCCTTGCGACGGAAGCGGGCGATCTCCCTATCACTGGCCGCCTTGGCAAAGAACGCCGCTCGCAATACGTACTCCATCTGGGCCCGCTGCATGATCAGCGCGGCCACCCAGGACTTCTCAGGCTGATTGATGAGCAAGGCGTAGATGGCCTCGGCTGTGTCCATCGAAGCGAGCACAAGGGGCAGGACGGTCGCCGTACGCTCAGAGCCGATATGGCCCATGTCAGACAGGGTGCTGCGCGTCTGGTGCAGGACCTTCAACGCATCGCTTGTGCGCTGGCGCAGGTTCTTGGAGTCGGCCATGGTTCCCCCTTTGAGGGGAGTGTGCCGCATTTATGAGACGCCTTCCGCCACAAGCGAAGCGGCGGAAGGCGCCTGCGAGTGAACAATGCCAGACTCACTCTCCTCATCGACCGCGAAAGAACGCAGCGCCGACGAATGCCAAGGCCAACGCCCCGCAGGAGGCCGTCAGATTGTTGAAAAGGCTTTTCCGCCGTTCGGCGCGCAACCATTGCTCTTGCCGCTGACGGCGCAATTCCTCCTCAAAACCCGCCTGGCGCTTGTCGCGCTCAGTTTCGGTCTCAGCCTTGCCAGCCAACTCTGAGTAGACGCGTCCCGTTGCCTCGGCCTGTGCCTTTGCAACCCCTTCTTCCGCGGTGGCGAAATCGGACAAGGTGGCATAACCCTTGCCCAACCCGGGGTCGCCTAGGCGCGAGAACAAGGTGCCGAGAGGGTCGGTACCAGAGCGCTTATCTGCGCCACCTTGCTTGTTGTTATTCGATTTTGGCGGGCGTGCGTAGTCGCCGCCATTCTTCAATGTCGTCATGAAAGTTCCCTCGTAGCCCCAACCAGGGGAACCGAGAGGTTCCATGCGACCTGGTCAGGTCAATGCAGGTTGTGGGTCAGTCGTGCCATCAATGCGTCGTGGCGACTTCGGAAACTGATCATTGCATTCACCAGTGCTTCTTTTCGGGTGGGGCTGTTATCGCGAACGGCGTGGCCCACCAACCCCGCCGACTTGAATGCCAAGTCTACACTTATGGACGTCGTCACAACAGTGTTGGTGAACTGCGGCCCCGTCCCAATCGTCGGGAGCGGTGAATCATCTGCCATGTAAAGCTTGAGTAGGATGTTCCCACCGTGCAGCAATCCGTTCAGTCCAGCCCATAACCCGTTGGGCATCCTATCTTCTCTTTCAACATACGCTGCGAGGTCTATTTCCAGGCCTTCCTCTCTAAGCTTTCCCTCTAAGGCTTGAGCGATGGCAGAAATGCTCATCGTATTTTTGAGATCCAGAAAATCGTCTAAATTTTCACCGTTGAAGGGATTACTCGATGGGACCCTTTGCCCATCCTTGTGCTTCCGACGCCGAAGTTTATCGTTGCGCAGGAACTCTGTGACTTGAGCTTCTTCGGCGTTGAAGTAGATCCATCCAGCACGTATGAAGGTCTCAATCTGGGGGCGGAGCAAGGCAGGGCCTACTGCACAGAACTCGACAGGATCATCTCTGAGGAGCTTCAGCATGGCGCGGCTGTAATCCAACGACGCATGCATGAGAACGCACATCAGGTATGGCTTGGTGTCGGCAAGCATGTATGGCGCACCCGCTATCCATCGCTTGTAGATATCCACTGTATGGAGAGCGTCATCCAGATACCGTTTGATGTCGCCGGGTGTTACGTTCCGGCTGGTCGGTTTCGACTTTGTTGTCATGCATACCCCCTGGTTGGGGACAAGTATGCATCAACAAGAAGATCGATCCGGCTTACACGTCAGACTCCATCTCCTGGCCTGGAAGCTGCTGCAGGGCGGGATGGTCTAGGATGGCTCGCGCGTACTTTGCCGTCACGGCTGAGCACTGCGTCGGTGGAAACCGCCCCGTCCTTCCTGGACGGCGAGCTTCACGGCCACACCTGACGAATGTCGGCGGTGGTTGTTCCGATCTGGCTACGCAGGCGGTATGGTCAGGATCCCCAAACACGGGGGATGTGGCCATCGGCTTGCCTCCGCGGTCCTTGTCAGAAAAGTCTTCAGGAATGCGTCAGCGTCGTGCGCTTCACCGCGCTTGCTGCTATGGCGGACGGAGACAATGTATCCCCGGCAAGAGCGGCGACCGCCAGGTCGCGGATGGGTCAAAGACCCGAGCAAACGCTTCTCATCGATAGGTTCATGAGACTGCGTGTGGTGTCGCAGGCACAGGGGTTGCCGAAATCGGCTTTGCTGCTTGCATGGGTGAACCTTCCCCGGTTCTCTATCAATGAAAGCCATTCTTGCTGCACTACTTCTGTGTTGCGTCCTGCCTGCGGGGGCCATGACGGTCTCGCCCATGAGCCAGGCCCTTGAATCAAGCGCCGCCACGGGCTCCATCCGGATCCAGAACGACGCCAAGGGTCGTAAGCGCTACCAGATCGTCGTGGACCTCATGTCCGTCGGTCCGACGGGCGAGAAGGTCCTGACACCGTCCAACGACCTGACGTTCTTCCCCTCGTCTCTCATCGAGCTGGAGCCAGGCAAGGTCCAGACGTTGCGCTGGAAGCGGAGCAACCCTGGCTCTGCGCAAGAACAGGCCTATCAGATCCGGATTACCGAACTGCCCCTGGATAGCGCCGACGCTGTACCAGGCGGACAGGGCGTGAGCGTTCCCATCCCGCTGCGCATGATCAACACCTGGGTGTTCGCACCACCCGGGGCCCAGCCCAGCTTGAAGGTCCAGCGGGAAAACGGGTTTCTGGTGTTCC
Organism: Marilutibacter maris; assembly: GCF_006546735.2. Classification (GTDB taxonomy): domain Bacteria; phylum Pseudomonadota; class Gammaproteobacteria; order Xanthomonadales; family Xanthomonadaceae; genus Marilutibacter; species Marilutibacter maris. Next base: position 94,002 of record NZ_VICD02000006.1, read on the forward strand.
ACAACGCCGGTACTGCCACAGCGCCGGTCTCCAAGGTTTCTTACGGAGGCCAGTCCGTTCCGGGTACGCACTTCGTGCTGCCGGGCGAGCGCTTGTCATTGAAGGTGGAAGCCTCGTCTGCTGGGCAAGTCAGCTTCCTTGGACGAGGTGGAGTGCCGCAAACGCTTTCCGTGGAGTAAGCCATGAAGCGCTCCGCGTGGCTTCTTCTGGCGTTGCTGCTCGCCTTCCCCGCCTGGGCCGAAGAAACCTTGGTGCTGGTGGTCGTTGACGGCAAGCCAGTGAGCGAAGAGCCGCGGATGCTTGATCCGGAAGCGTTGGCGTTCACGCCTACCGAGTGGCACGCATGGGGCGTTGTCGTCCCCAAGGTGTTGCGTTCGCGCCACCAGGTGTTAGCCCAGGAGCTGGGCGTAGCCGTGGAGTACGACGCCTTGGCGGCCGAAGTCCGAATCGTCATCCCCGCCTCCCTGCGCCCCGGCAAGAAGCTGGGCTACGCGCCCCAACTGCCCGAAGCCGTGTCACCCGCCCCCAAGGGGGTGATGGTGGATTACGACGTCGCGGCTGTCGTCCATGGCGACACTCGCAGGCTGTCGCTGGGCCACGTGGCGCGGTCGGGCGTGGCGGGTGGCGTGCTGACCACCACGGGTCAAGCGAACTGGGTGGATGGCCAGGGTGAGTACATCCGTGGCACCACGACGTGGCAGAGGGACAACTTGAAGAGCCGCACGTCGCTGCAGCTGGGAGACGTGGGGGTGGCCAGCAACGGCTTGAACAACCCAACTGTTCTGGGTGGCGTGCGCGTGGGCACCGATCGCCGGCTGACCCGCTACGGCGGAGGCTACGACATCCCATTGATTGGCGGCCTGGCTGATACCCGTTCCACGGCCGAAGTTCTGGTCAACGAACATCAGCGGGCAACGGGACAGGTTCCGCCCGGCCCCTATGAGCTCTCGCCCGGCATCGCCGTTCCGGGCCTCAACCACCTGGAAGTCATCCAGCGCGATGAGTTCGGCCGCGAGCAGTCCTTCTCGCGGTCTTTCTATACCCACCCTGACTTGCTACGTCAGGGCAACAAGGAATGGGACGTGGCCGCAGGCGCCGTGCGCACCAACCCAACGGAAGACCATTACGACGGCTGGGCCGTCCAGGGCTCTGGCCGATTGGGTGTGTTCGATCGCTGGACGGTCGGCGCCACCACCCAGGCCGGCAAGGCCGGGGAGGAAGGTGGGCGCAACCTCACGCTGCAGAACACCGTATCGCTGGGTGAGGCAGGCCTTGTCCAGGCCGATGTGTCGGCCAGCCAGCACGACGATGGCGCACGCGGCACTGCTTACCGCGTGGCCTATGAGCGCCGTAGCCCCAACTGGTCGGTGTCGGCTTCGCACCTGCGTAAGTCGGACGACTACTGGGAAATCTCCCAGCTGCAAGACAGCCCCTTCCGGTTCCAGTCGCAGACCACAGCAGCGTTGGCCATCCACCCGAAGGGCGGACCGTGGCGGGCTACATTCTCGTACTCCGATATTCGCTACAACGACGACCGCCGACTGCAGCAGGTCGCGGCCATGGCGTCGTTGCGAAAACAGCGTGCCACGTGGCTGGTGGGAGGCATCCACGACCTCCGAACGGGCGACAACCAACTGTTCCTGGGCGTCCAACTGCGCACCGATCGCGGCAACGTCATGGCCACAGCCAAGGCCGCTCCGAACGTTGGCCCAAGCCTCGACGCCGTGTACAGCGGCAGGACTGAGCTTGCAGGCCGGGATGTGCGCTATCAGGTAGGCGGCACGCTGGCCAGCTCTTCCCAAGTGTATGCCCGCGTAGACACCAAGGTGGCCGGCGGTGACCTGACGCTGGATGCTCGCCAACATCGAGGACAGCCCCTCCTGCTCCACGGGCGCTACGCCAACTCCGTGTGGGTCGGCGAGGGCGGCGTCCTCAATGGGCGCGGCTACAACCCCATGGGCTCGTTCGCACTGGTGGAAGTACCAGCACAGGCCGGGATCGATGTCCGCGGTAGCACCCGGCCCACTACGACCAACCGCAAGGGCTATGCGCTCGTCTCGGGCTTGAACGGCCTGACCCCCTCTACCGTGGTGATGGACGCCAACCAGCTTCCGATCGATCAACAGATTGAGGACAGCCAGCAAACGGTCGTCCCCCTACGCAAGGGCGGCGCCAAGGTGGTGTTCCCCCTGACCACGCAGACGGCACGCCAGTGGGAAGTGCGGATGGGCGAGACCTACGCGCCGGAAGGCGCGCGGGTGGTGTCCGACCAGGGCGAAGTCTTTCTACTGGGTGCGCGTGGCGTGCTGGTGTTGAAGCAGCCTGGCACGACAGCGACGTTGGAGCACGAAGGCACGAACTGCGAACTGGTACTGCCCAAAGAAGGAGGCATCGTCGTCTGCCAGCCTTGACGAGGCCTACTTCTTTGCTTGACTGAAACCAACCATCGGACTGAACAGTTCCGATGCCTCTCCCCCTCAACAGGACCTCCCCCGATGAAGAAGTTCTACCCGCTTATCCTTGCTCTTCTGGCTGCACTCGTCACGGCTCCGGCCTTCGCCAACTCTGCAACTGGGACTGTGACAGCCAACGTGCCATCCACGTGCGAAATCACGTCTGTGGACAACGTTCACGCCGAGCTGTCCCAGCACAGCTCTCAGATCCAGGCCGGCGGCAACATTCAGGTCATCTGCAACAAGGATGCTGGATACAGCATCACGACTTCAACCGTGGACGCCAACGGCCGCTTCGAGATCGCGGCCATCTCAGGCACCAGTGGCGCAACCATGGAAGTCGAACTGCGCGAAGCCGTGACTGGCAACTCTTGGTCAAACACTGACATTGTTGGCGGCACCGGTACCGGCTATACCCAGTTCATCGGATTCCAGCTGGTCTACAACCCCAGTGGCGGCCCCATCCCGGCCTACGGCTTCTACACCGGCCCGCTGACCTTCGATCTGACTTCGACGTTCTGACGCGAACGTTCAGCCCTCTTCGCTTTGCCAGACTGTGCGAACGGGGAAGTCTCATAGTCTGGTGGACTCCCGGAGCAATCCGGGGGTCCTTTTGTTAACGCGGATAAAGCTGCGTGGCCGCATCCGCCAGACGCTTGGCTCGAACCGAAATCGCGTCCTCGTCCCAGGACTCCCGCGCCATCAAGTCGCCATTGAGGCTCAACACGGTGTTGGCGATCAGCAGCTGCTTCTTGGTAGCGAAGTCCTTGTTCTGGGCCTCGCGATTGACCGACAGGTTGAGCAACGTCAGGTTGCCCAACGTGGGAATGGCTTTGGCGCGGCGGCGGATAGCCTGGTGGTGATCCGACAAGACGCCACCCACCAGCTCCTGTTGTTCGGCCGCTTGGCTCTCGGCAAACGTGGTCTTACTGCCGTCCGGCAAGGGCCAATGCTCGTACCACGATCTGGGCAGGATGTGGTCGATGTCCAGGTTGGACAGATCGGGGATGGAGGGCTCTTCCGTGCGCTTGGTCAGGCGCAACCAGCCCTCCAGCTCCGTGAGCAGCATTCGGCACCGGCCCGCGTCCAGATTGCCGTAGTACGTGGGTGCCGTCTGGAAAGCGTGGACGAACTCGTCATCCTCGGGCCAGCGTGCCGCCGGACTGTTGGGCGATGAGGCCAGCAGATCCTTCAAGGCTGCACGCGTAGGCTCGCCCTTGATCCACTGGCGCAGTACCGACATGAACCAGTTGTTGTAGTTCTTTGGCGTCAGGCCACAGACAGCGCGGCGAACGATGTACGACACGATGTCGTTGAACATCGCGGTCTTCTCGCTGTCGGACACGTCGGCTGTCGATATGCGCAAGGCCAACGGGTGGGTGGTCGTGGTGTCGAACGGCTGGAGCCGTCGCCCGAACCGGGCCACCGGCAAGTCTCCCTTGCCTTGGATCAGTTGCAGGTAGTGCTTGCCATAGGTGTCCAGCATGTCCAACTGCTCGGTGGTGGACAGCCCCTGAGCGAAGTTCTTGAAATCGACGTACAGGCGGGCCAGGTCGCCCTCCTGTCCGGTCTGGGCACGGATGGCCGAGAAGATCAGCCATTCCAACCGCGGCTTGGTAATACGCCCTCGCCGTTCCGCGACCTTCCAGGTGTCTTTCTCGAACTGCTTCCACTTGGCTTCATACAGCGCCGCCGGATCTTCCTTGCTGCTGTCCACCGTCATGAACAGGTGGTTGCGGATCAGATCCGTGGCGTGGAGTTCGGCGCCCCGCCCGTTCAACGTCTCGAAGATGACTTGGGCATCGTCGCCCTTCTCCAACTGGATCAGGACCACCTTCAGGTCAGTCAGCACCGCCATGACCAAGGCTTCAACTGCGTGCGCGCCACCGTTGGCCTCGATCCAGGCCTTGGCCCATTCGGCGAAGTTCCAGATGGCGTTGAGCGCGGGCGGGTGGACGATCCCGATACGCCGGAAGGTGCCGGCCTGGGTGAAGTGGGCGGGATACCGCGCCTGCAGGGTGGCCAGCTTTTCGGCCGTCATGGCCGACACGAAGGCCGTCTGGTCGGAGAAGGTCGGCCAGACCTTGAACACCTCCACCTCGGCGTTGGCCATGGTGGTGGGATTGGGGTTGTCCAGGACCGCGGCCAGGTACGAGTCATAGTCGGTGATCTTCAACTCGCGGGTGGCCAGTCGGATACCGGCCAGCACGTACTGCAGCGTGGTCAAGCGTTGCTGACCATCGATGATGTGGAGCGTGTCCACGCCCCGGAGGCCCACTTTCTCCTGGGGCTCGACCACGATGGCCCCCAGGAAGTGTGGTGCTGGCTGGATATTGGCCAAACGCTCTTCGGCCTTGTCCTTGATATCAGCCCAGAGCAACGGCCACTGCTTCTCCAAGGTCCAGACATAGGCCCGCTGGTAGAACGGCACCTTGTACTGCTTCCGATCCTGAAACACCTGCTGGATCGTCCAAGTCTCCGACTTCATTCCCCACTCCGATTGCCCCCTGACAACTGGATTATGCCCCGAGGTCGCCGTCAACGATGAGACCAACCCGGGGTCGCAGGCCTTGAGATAGGCCCGGCGCAGAGTCCGCAGGACGGGCATGGCCCGAGTGTCCCCTTCCCGGTATCCTCAGCCTGTTCACCGCTCCATGGCCACCTCCCCCATACCCGTAACCGGCTTGTCCGGGCCAGGACGGCGAACTACCACTTGGGGAGCGCTCTACGGTATGGCCGACAATCAATCCACGGACATCAAGATCGAGGCCAAGCCCGACTTCTTGAAGTCGCTGGCATCCAACGTCAGCCCGATCACGGCAGTCTCGGAGCTGATCTGGAACGGTTTTGACGCAGGCGCACAGCACGTCAAGGTCATTCTGGAACCGAACGAACTCAATGGACTCCACGCCATTCGGGTGTCAGATGATGGCGACGGCATAGACCGAGGCAAGGTCGATGCGTTGTTCGGCGGCTTGGGCGACTCGTGGAAGGCGAAATCCCACCGCTACAAGGGTCGGACGCTCCACGGTAAAAACGGCAAGGGTCGTTTCCGTGCCTTTGCCCTGGGTGAGAGTGTCGAGTGGCGGACCACTTACCTTGATGGAAAGGCATTCAAGGCCTACACGATTACTGGCCGCGCAAGCCAACTGACAGGATTCAGCGCCTCGCAACCAACGGATGCTGAGACCACGATCCTCGGTACCGAGGTCGTCATCGAGAACCTTGACTCCAATTTTCCGTCGCTGACGAGCGACAGGGCAGCGCTGGAAATCACCAAGCAGTTCGCTGCCTACCTGACGGAAAGCCCGGGTCTGACGCTGTACTACAACGGGGAGAAGATCGATCCGGCTTCCGTCCAGAACTACAAGGAAGATTTCCACCTAGGCGAAGTCGAACTCCAAAGCGGGAAGCGCGTTCCAGTGTCTGTCACGATCGTCGAATGGTCGGTCCAGACAGACCGCGTGTTCGAGCTTTGCGACAAGGCGGGCGTTTCCCTCCATGAGGTCACGATCGGACCCCAGATCAAGGCGCCGGGGTACAACTTCACGGTGTACGTGAAGTCGGACCATTTCCGCGACTTGGACAAGGAGGGAGCCCTCGTCCTGTCCGACCTCAACCAAGATGTGGCTGACATCCTTGGCGCCGTCAAGATCAAGGTGCGCGAGCATTTCCGGCGTCGCATCCTCCAGCACCGTAGCGAAACGATCCAGCGCTGGAAAGACGAGAAGATTTATCCCTACGAGGACAAGGCCGAGGTCAACGCCTCCGAACAGATCGAGCGCCAGGTCTTCGATATACTCGCAGTGAATGTCGAGGACTATCTACCCTCTTTCGATGAGGCTCCCTCCAAGTCCAAGAAGTTCACGTTCCGGCTACTGTCCCAGGCCATTCGCGAGAACCCGGATTCGGTTCGCACGATCATGGACGAAGTGCTCAACCTGAGGAAGGATGAGCAGGACGACTTGGCGACCCTTCTTCAAAAGACGACCTTGTCCAAGATCATCACGTCGGCCAGGATCGTGGCAGATCGCTTGAACTTCGTTGAAGCTCTGAGCGATTTGCTGTTCAACAAGGAGAGTAAGAAGAAGCTCTTGGAGCGGGACCAACTACACAAGGCCCTGGAAGTTGAATCTTGGATCTTCAAGGAGGACTTCAATCTGGCGGGATCCGAGAGAACGCTGGAGGACGCTCTTGCCATCCATATCGGCAAGCTCGGCAAGCGCGAGGACGACGCCGACGAATCGAACGACCCGGTCCTGCGCGAAGACGACAAGGGCGGGCGGATCGACTTGATGCTGGCACGTTCCATCCAACCAACCCAAGGCAGCCACGAATACCTGGTAGTTGAGTTGAAGCGCCCCAAGCAAAAAATCAACTCAGAAGTGCTTTCTCAGATTGAGAGCTACGCGTTTGCCGTAGCCAAGGACTCACGTTTCGACCAGAAGCGGACCAAATGGACGTTTATGGTGGTCTCCAATGAGATGGACGAGTACGCCAAGCTCAAGTGCCGACAAAAGGATAGGCCTGAGGGTGTCGTCTTCCAAAGCGACGATTCAAGCATCACGGTTTGGGCTAAGACGTGGTCTGAAATCCTGAACGACGCGCGGGCGCGCCTAAACTTTTTCAGTCGGCAACTCGACTATCAGGCTGACTCCGATAGTGAGCTTGCTTACCTAAAACGCGCGCACTCGAAGTACATTCCTGACGACCTGGCTGAACTCGCGACGGGTGCAAGCGCCGGAGCGGGTGCGGGCGGTACCACCTGACGATTGCTGCTGCCTGTTGCCCGACGACCTTTCCGGAAGCAGGAGCGACCCAAGAATGTACCCACGGGGTGGAACCGCGACCGACAAGTCGCATGGACGGGTCGATGGCCCGAACTAACGCTTTTAATCGATAGGTTCATGAGATTGCGTGTGGCGTCGCAGGCTCAGGGGTTGCCGAAATTGGCTTTCGATCCATGCTGGGAACACCTTCCCCAGTCCTACCGCGGCCATGTCTCAGAACAAAACGGAAGAACAAACCTTTGACGTTGAACAGAAACTGTTCGCCAGCTCGAGTTTGAGCTCTTGTCTGTTAGTCCACATTGTATTGGGTCTGCTTGGCATCACAGGTTTGACCGCTTTGCTTATTTCACTGCTTGTCGGTGCGGCCACAGGCTCCATAGTAGCTCTGTATGTTTGCACTCTGTGTCGCCCCCCGATGGGTGCGTTTGAACTTCGGACCTGGTTCTGGGACCACATTCCAACAATCAACCACTGGCTGGTCCGCCATGACCGCTACAAGTTTGATCGTGACCCATGCTACCCGGCCAACATTATTCTCAGTCCGAACGCTGCTGTGACCGCTCACTTGGTGAAGTCCGGCGTGGACCCAAATTATCGCGGACTGAATGAGGACACCGAATGCATCACCGCATTGCATGTAGCACGTACCGTTGAACAAGCACGTGTACTACTGGACGCAGGCGCAGACTTGAACGCAAGAGACAAGTATGGCCGAACCCCTCTCTTTCGTATCTTCACTTTAATCCGTCTGGACGATCTGAACGCGCTGGGCGGTCCTTCGCAAGAGAATGAAAGAAGGGTTGCCAAGGCGAACCACGAACAAGACAGCGCCATTGCCCAGCTGTTGCTGGACCACGGTGCTGACCCGTTCGCCAAGGACCACGAAGGCCGCATGTCGATGATCGATGTTGTGTGCGAAGCGCGCCGGAACGCGCTTTCCTCAATCGCTCAACAGGCAAGGCCTCAGGGATGCGCGAGCGATCTACCTGAACCACGGAGGGCGATGTGATGGGGCTTCTTCTGGCTGCCGCCTTGGGCACCGGAAAGTTCACGATTTCCATCACGATTGAGGACCGCTGCGCCATCCAGGAGCGTTCGGTTCGGTGCAATGCGTCCGCCCCCTATCGCGTTGAACAGGATCTTGCCCCTATTCTGGTCAATGATGGTTCCGCCCCCGCCCGAGTTGCGGAAGACACCGCGCGCGTGATGGTCGTGTACTAACGCTAGCCGGCGTTTGCCTTGTAGAGCGTGCGTTGCCCACCTGGCTTTACTTGCTTGGCCGTTGGCTTTGCCAGGCCTGGGATCAAACAATCTGCCGGGCTGTGCCCACGCTTGACCTTTTCGGCCAGCCATCGCGGCTGGCTGCCACGGCCTGACCAAGTGTTCCGTGGGTTGCCCGGGTCGCGATACTTGGGCGCAACCTTGCCTGGCTTGCGCTTCCTTCGCTTTGCGATGGCCTTCTCTGCTGTGGGAGTATCCAGCACCTGTTCGATCGTATAGCCATTCTTGGCCGCCAACAGAGCGAGCTCACGGCGGACCTGTGCGACTGGGCGGCGCTTGGCCAGTTCCTTCAGTCTACGTTCCGCAGCCTTGATGAGCTGTGTGAGTTCTGCGAGGGAATAGTGTTCGAGCGCGACTTTCAACGAATATGTTCCTTGTGGACGGATGGCCAATCTGGAAGGTCAGCGGGTTTCCTTCGCTGCTTGGCCTAACGTAGCTGACAGGTTCCTACTCGCTTTGCAGCCTTCCTGAAAGCGAGAACAGCCCAAGAATGGACCATGTCGACCGTTCCTCGACTGAATGACACCCCGCTTACATGCAGGACATTGATCACCCGCCTTGGTGCTGGTCGGTAGCTTTTGGGCCCGCGGCCTGGGCTGGGCTGTTGTGGCCGTAACTTGGTCCACCTTGCGCTTGAAGGTACACGCGGGAAAGCGGCTGCACCCGTGGAAGTCGCCGTAAGGGCCTGACCGCAGCTGCAAGACCCCACGGCCGCACTCAGGGCAAGGTTCCAGGGCCTCGCCATCGATAGGCTCGATCTTGATGTGTTCCTTCTTGGCCAGCTCCACCAGAAACCGCGAGGGCTGGCCCAGCGTTGTGTAGAGCCGAACCTGCTTGCGGGCGCGGGTCATGGCCACATAGAACAGGCGGCGCTCCTCGGCAAACGGGAAAGGATCTGGCGCTGGCATGGCCAGCTGCAGGGCAGGGTCGTCCTGGATTTGGCTGGGGAAGCCGCGGGTGCCTTCGACAACATTGAGGACGAACACGTACTCGGCCTCCAAGCCCTTGGAGCCGTGGGCGGTGCGGAACTCGATCTTCAACGTGTCGCCGAACCTGCGTTGCCAGGACTCCAACGCGGTGGGCTTGTCATCGCGGTAGCGCCCCAGGAGCATGACGGTGATGTGCGGCCCCTTAGCCGGCGTCAGCTTTCCGTTGGCCGCCAGCTCGTGCATATGGGCCAGTTGCTTCTCGACGTAGCCGGCAATGCTGTCCTGGTCCGCGAAGCCATAAGCCAGCATGGGCGTCTTGGTCAGCGGATTGGTTGTCTTGACCTTCTTTTTGATCTGCGCCGGGTTGGCTTGGACGAACTGGCTGGACACATCGCATAGGTCCTGCGGGCACCGGAACGTGGTGCTGAGCGACAGCCGCGTGGCGTGGTCGAAGGTCTTCTCGAACTCCGTCATCACCGTGATGTCCGAGCCTGCATAGCGGTTGATGCCCTGCCAGTCGTCACCCACCACGCACAAGTGAGCGGGCGGGTCGGATTGTGCCGCCAGGGCCTTCAACAGCCGGATACGGGCCCGGGAACTATCCTGGAACTCGTCGGCCAGAATGAGGGTATATGGGCTCTTGTAGGCTCCGGACTCCACGTGCCCAGCGGCCAGGATCAGCATGTCCTCGAAGTCGATGAAGTTGCCCCGCTGCAGCCTCCGCTCCCACTCCCCAGCAATCCGCTCATAGATGGACAGGTACATGCGCAGGCGTGCGCCGAACCCGTCTTTGGACTGGACGGTGAGCGCGGTCAGCAGGTCCTGGTGGGTCAGGCCATTGTTCTTGACGTGCTGCTGAAACACCCGGAATGACCGGGCCAGGTCTTGTTCGTGGACGGGTGGCAGACCTGTGACTTCCTTGCTCGGGTCGAAGGTGGGCTGCACGCCCCGCTCAATCAGCACTTGCTCCAAGGCCGGGATGGCCTCGCCGGTCAGCAGACCATGCGATGTGGTCTCGAACAGTGCCGTTCCCTTTTCGACGTGTAGGGCGCGCTTCCATCTCACGCCTGAGAGGTAGTCTTGGAAGTGTTTGGGTGCCTGGCCCTTTTCGTTCAGCGCGAAATGCTCGTGGTAGAGCTTGGCGTCGGGATAGTAGAAGTCGGGGAAGTATTGCCGGTGCTGGTGGTCGGCCGTCTCGTGCTCGTAGGGGCGCTCGTAGTCGTAGTTCACGCCGTTGTAGAACAGCCAGTCGGCGATCGTGCGTTCTTCCTTGCTCTTGACCACCTCCCCTCGGGCCGTGCGAAAGCCCCGCACGCCGTTGGCGTAGGCTTCGGGCTCGTCGGGCTGGTCCCACCTGCCAACGTCGCGGGCATACACCGTCCGGAACAGGTCCCAATCGCGCTTGAATGTCTTGTCCTGCTCGGACAGCATTCGGATGATCTCGCCGACCTCCCGCACGTCGGCTCCGGGATTGCTGGGGTCCACCCACGGGGCAAGTGACGGCTTCTTGCCAGTGGCCTTGCCGATCACATCAATGCCGAAGGCGTGGAAGGTACCGGACCTGACCTTCTCGACCCCGGGCACGCCTTTTAACTGCTCGGCAATCCGCTGTCCCACTTCGTCGGCGGTGGCACGGTTGAACGCCAACAAGAGGATCTGCTCGGGCGTGGCCAGGCCTTCGTGCAGCACATAGCCGGTCTTGGCCACCATCGTGGACGTTTTGCCAGAGCCTGCGGCGGCCACGACCATGACCGCGTCGTCCATGCACACGCAGGCATGGATCTGCTCGTCGGTAAGTGGGTTCTTCTCTACCGTGTCGAAGAACTCCTTGCGCACGATCTTCTGAAGCGCCAGGTGTCGGGCGTTCCGCTTGTCGAACTTTTTCTGCAACGTCTCTTCGGGCGAGGTGTCGCCCACGGCCTGCTTCCAGGTCTTGCAAGCGTGCTTAGGTGCTGGGTACTTTGCTAGCAGTCTTCGTACACTTCCGTTCGGGATCCATCGCCCAGCGGGCAGAGCCCCAGACAGCTGGCTATTCCACTGTCTGTGTGCCTCCTTGAACTCGTCGTCCTCACGCTTTTGCTTGGCCAGCCGCTCGGCCTCGACCGCAGGATCAAGCTTTGGCGGTGGAGGAGCTACAGCAGCACCGGAAGTCTTGCTGCCGAATATCGACCAAGCAAGCCAGATCGTGCCGAACTGTATAACGGACAGCCATAGAGCGAACACCTGCAGAAGGGTCCAGACCACCCAGAACCCGACGATCCAGCCTCGCTTGCGACCGCCCAGAGCAATCGACACGAAAATGATGACCTGCCAAGCCAGTATCCCCTCGATCATTCGCTACCCCAATCCGTCGCTCCCCTTGTCCCTGGGGCCATCTTGCCATGGGACCCGCGGGTAGGACCTAGCGCCGCCGCCCTAGCCCGGGGCTACCACCCTGGACAACAGGGCTGCCGCCGCGACGCCTGCGCTCGCCTTCATCCGGTCCCAAGGCGCGCTCCATGCGCTCCTTGGCATTGCGCGGCGGGGGACGTGGCGGAACGACCGGAGGCAGCTTGGCAATTTCCTTGCGTGTCATGGGCCCATTCCGCTTCTGGCTACCGTGGACCTTATTCTTGCGGGTCGCCTTCTTCTGGCGGTCCTTGTGGATCTGGGCCTGGTGTCGGATCCGTGGGATCACACCCTTGACCAGCTTCTCGGCCTTGGGGCGGCCATACCCGAACACGCGCATGGCGTCGTTGACCATGCGCTCGAACAACGCCTTCTCGTCGTCCTGCAAACCCGTCATTCCTGGATCGTCCCCTTGCCGCGATACTGCTTGGCCAGGTCGCTGGCGCACAGCGGCGTGCCCTTCGGGTGCGCATTGGCCACAGCGAACGCGGCCACCTTGGTGGCCTGCTCCAACGCCTGCTTGGTAATGCCGTCCTCGGACCAGTCCTCGGGTAATGCGGCTATCGCCGCCAGCGCCTCCTTGCCGGACAGGTACTGCATGCAGGTCAGCAATGACCATTGGGCACCGGTAGCTTCGCGAAGGAGACGTCCAGCGTCCTCTTCGGTCATGCGGTCGGCCAGCACGGCCGACAGGGCGACAGTTGCCAGCTTGACCTTGATCAAGGCTGGGAGCTTCTTCTTCGGCGGATTGCGGTTGTGGTCCCTCACGGGTGGAGGTTCTCCGGCAAGCCCGAACTCAACAGTTCGCTACCCTCCAAATAATGTCGCAGAACCGATTCGGGCTGCTGACCATGAAATAGGGCCCGGAAGATCACACCCGACAGCAACATCATTTCCTCCCCAGCGAGTGAGAACATTAGCCCCTTGCCCCGATGAACGATCGGCTCAACGCCGTCGATCTTCGCTCGCCCAAGCTCTTTTCGTGTTGCGTAGCGCACATCCATCCCCGCCATTTCACACACTTCGATCAGCCGCGGAATGGAAACGGCGATGCAGACGTTCATGCGCCCAAAGACCAGATCCATCATGATTTCGTTGGCTAGGCCCATGGAGAACACCGGCGGCGCCAAGGGGACGTGCATGCAATCTGCCAGTCGAATGATGTGGTAGTCCTGCTCCACATCCCCCTCAAGATTCAATGCCATGAGGAACATCATATGTCCGCTGGTGGCCAACTCGCCTGCGTAGGCACCCATGAAGATGGGGCCTTGCACATCATAGGCCCAGCTCTGCTTTTCCTTGGCCGTCTCAGTGAGTTTGGCTAGAGCCTCGTCCCAGTTCTTGATAGGAAAGAAGGGCTCCGGGATCCGCACTACCTCTCCAGTGTCTGGATCCTTCGCTTGGCCGGTAGACATGAGATCCCGCAAGTGAGTCATGCGCGCCTTCTGGCGCAGCACACGCCCCATCTGCTTGACAGTCTTCGGGCTCTCCGTCTTCTCGACGATCTCGCGGAAGGTTTCGCATCCAGAGGCCTCGTAGAACATCGCAAGGTCCATGACGTGCTTGTTGTGTTGCCCTTCCTTGACCTCGATGTACGACGTGCGCCGGTCCGCCGACACGCTCATGATGTCGCCCACCTGGACAAAGGAAGTCAGATCGGTGATGAGCGGCATGCAGCCAAGGTCCTGCTCTCGAAGCTCCCGGGCCACACGAAGGACACACTCGAAATTCGACTGGGTCAGATCCGGCTGCCTCTGGGACTTGTAGATCCGGCGGGCATAGCACAACTGGCCACCCAGCATTCCCCACGCGATGGTGTCAGCGATCGCCCGAAACAACAGCTGCTCGGAGACATCCAGCGGCACCCCAGTGGAAATACGGGAGGCCATCTTCTCTTGGGCGGAAAACATCCCTTCGTGGGCTAGCTCGTAAAACTTGCGCCGAAAGTCCGCGTCAGTCTTGAGCCGGTCGGAGTCCAGTTCGCCCCACAGTTCCCGGCTACCAGCACACGCGAGTTCCACCAACTCCCTGGCCAATGGCTCCAAGTCAGGCCGCAGCGTCCTGAGCCTGAGCCGTTTCTCGATGCTCTCTGGAATCTTGGGTTCGCTCATGTCATTCCCTGACTGGTAGGTCGCGCCAGAATTCAGGCCCTGGCTTTTTGCCCCCGATGGGCCGAAGAAAAGCCAAGTCAGACGATATCTATATTCCGCTGCCCTCGCCTAACAATCAGACATGTGGCTGGATCTGCAGCGACTTGCTCTACTATCTGAGCTTCTGACAGAAGCCCTGTATCCAAGACCCTGTGATCGCACATATCGCAGCGTCTGTGGCCATCAGACTCTACCTGCAGCTGATTCAGCCGCACGTTGAGATGGCACGACAAAGCCTTGATTACCTTGCCAGCGTGCGTCATTAGCGTCTTCGTTTCTGGATTGAACTTCATGGCCTGGCTTATCCAATCCACTCATCTGCATCTTTGGCAGGGTCAAAAAGGATCTCGAAATCCTCTCCGTTCCAGATAGCTGGCGCGCACGCCAAACGAGGGTGATATCCCTGATTGCCCCACACAGCGACGATATCCTCAATCAAGTCCTCTAGCCACACGGCTTCGCCCGGCACAAGGTCATCCGGGATCAGGTAGGCCGCAAATGGATTGGGGAAGTTATACGGGTAGTAGTCACGGAACTCCATGACCATGTTCTGGCCATAACCGCGTATGTCACCAAGAAGTTCGATCTTGCCGGTCAATGGGTCTTGGTCCACTCCCACCATGAAGTGCACATCAGGGCTCGGCTGCACCGCTTTGATGAGCGGGAAGAACCCTTCATCGACTGCGGCGTTGATTGCGCGCTTCGTTCTTGCCGTCCGGATCACTGGACAGTTCTCATAACCAGACCGGGCTGCTGGCCCTTCGGTCAACTCGACGCCCCACCTTCGAGCTTTCATTCCCCCCCCTTTATTCGTCGCGCCTACTTCTGCGCTTTCAGTTGTGCCGATTTCGGATCGTAGATGTAGTCCGTGATAGAGCCATCCCGAATACGGCTTACAGCCTCGTCAATTGCCTGCAACGGTACCAGGAACCACTCGCGCGGCTTCACCGGCCTGCCGAACCGATCTTCAATAGTCAGTTCCAGCTGCGCGGGCGCAAAAATCTTGTGGAAGAGGTTTTCCAGCTTCGTGCGATTGATATGGGCCAGCTTGTAGGTAGCCACGATGTCCACGCCCGCCAGTAGATAGGTAGCATCGTCCTTGGCCGCGGCAATGCGTGTTTCCACCTTCCCGCCCGTCACACCGATCTTGTGGATCAGCTCGCGGTGCTGGGCCACGAACGGATGATCCGACCTGCTTTGCAGCACGTAGATGGTCCCGCTTTCGATATCGTCTGGCTCCAATGTGTCGCCGAACAGCGGCCCGTTGTCCGCGTCAGTAATGCGCCGTCCCGTTTCGTCCTTGTATAGCGCCCGCTGTAATGAGCGCTGCAGCAGGTTGCTCTCCGTGCCGTTGGAGTAGATGACGCGCATGCGGGCATCGGCTTCCCCGTTCGGGGCACGGATGGGCTCGCCGACCTCGGCGACATAGGCCATCTGCCCGCCCAGGATGAAGAAGTTGCCTTGCAGCACGCTGGCGTCACGCCCGAACCGCAACGTCCTTCGCCTTCCATCCTTGAGGTCGTTTTCCACGCTCTCGAAAAGCGGCTGGAACTTCTCGAAGTCCTCGCAGCGCGTGCGGTTGGCGATCTCTTCTGCCGCCTTGCGTTCGGCAAAGGACGCCACATGGCGCAACTGGGTGATGTCGCCCTCCCCAGCCGGCGCATCGATCCCCAGCTCAGCCAGCAAGGCATCCTCGTCCAGCTCGTCCGGGTTGACGGTTGCGGCCACCTGTCCGTCCAGCAGCCCGGCCGTGTCCATGGGAGCCAGCAAATCGCGCGCCTCGGGGATACCGCGCAGACGATCCAGGCGCACGGCATAAATCCGCTCAAAAATATCGCGGTCCTCGCCGTGCTGGGGCGCGCGACCATGGGCTTCCACGAACCGCAGGATGTCCTCAAAGCCAGCGATCAGCCGCTCCTGCTGCGCCGTATGCGTGCTGGCCTTGGTGGGCGCTGCTTCGACGCCCAAGGCTTCCAGCAGGTCATCGTCGTCCATGTCAGCCATTGGCCTGGGCCCCCTTGGCCTTCTCTTCAGCACGATACTTGGCAAAGGCCGCTACGCCTTCGGCCATTCGCTTCTCCCAGGCGTCTGGCGAATTGATGTCGGGCAACCGCCCCTTCTCGATCTTGAACTCCAACGCCCGCTTGGCCAGTTCACGCGCCTCTTCTTTCGGAATGTTCACGCGCTTGGCCGAGATGCTGGCTTGGACTTGGCGCAGCACCTTCTCGTCCATGGCCTTGGCCAGCACCGAGTAGGCCGCCTCGAACGGATTGATCCGGTCGATCAGGTCAATGTCCAGGTCGCGGACATTGATGAACTTGCGCACCCCGTCGATCAGGGCAGTGTTGCCCTGCTGCTCGCTTGCAGTGCCTTCCTCTTCGGCCTTGGCCAACGCCTGCTTGGCCTGCTGGGTGAGGTTGAGCGCAGCAATGGCATGTTGGCGAATGGCTTCCTGATCTGCCTCGCTCAACTCCGGGTAGCGATCGCGCACGATCTTGCCCATCTGCACCTGCGTCAGCTCTTCGGGCAGGGTGTTGTCGTTGAACAACCCGTTCTCAATCGCCGTCTTGTCCTGGACGAATGCGGTGATGACCTCGTTCAAGTCCTCCTTGCAGATCCGCTTGGCTTCCTGGGTCTCGGGCATGGTCAGCCCGCCAATCTCCACGTGGACCTGGCCCGTTGCGGCGTTCACGCCGACATTGGAACCACCCTCGACATAACCGCCTTCATACTCGAAGCCTTCGAGCTTGCCCTGGTTCTTGGGCGTGAACTCGAACCGGGGCGCCAGTACCTGCTCCATCAGCAGGCTTGCGGCAATGGCTTTCAGCGTGTCGTTGACGGCTGCCACGACTTCGGCTTCGCCTGCGGCCGGCTCGGCAATCAGGTTGGTGAAGCGCGAGCGCTCCTTGCCGGGGGCATCACGGGTGGCCCGACCAATGATCTGGACGATTTCGGTCAGGCTGCTGCGGTAGCCGATCGTCAGGGCGTGTTCGCACCAGATCCAGTCGAAACCTTCCTTGGCCATGCCCAACGCGATGATGATGTCTACGTGGTCGCGGTTGTTCTTCTGCGCTGGGTCTTTCAGCGAGTTCAGCACCTTGGCGCGCTTGGTCGCGTCGCTGTCGTCCACCAGGTCGGCCACTTTCAACACCGACCCGTCGGAACGCTCGACCAGATGGAACCCCGTCGCCGGATCGACACCCTTCCAGGTGCCCAGCGCCTCCATGACTTCCTCGACTTCCTTGTACTTGTCCTGCAGGCTCTCGCGCGAGTTGACGTTGGGGATGTGGACGATGGTTTTCAGCGCTGGATCGAGCACCTTGGTGATCGCATCCAGGTAGCGGCCCGTATAGAAGAAGTAGCCGATTTCCAGCGACTTCAAGTACGTGTAGCCGTTCAACTGCTCGTAGTAGGTGTACGTCACCGTCTCGAAGCGATTTTCGTCCTGCGGCGCCAACACGGCCACCGTATCGCCCCGGAAGTAAGAACCGGTCATGGCCACCAGGTGTACGGAACCTGCCGCAATCAGTTGCGTGAGCTGGCTACCCAGCACGTTGTCTGGGTTGCTGCTGACATGATGGAACTCGTCCACTGCCACCAGTCGGTCGTTGAACGCAGCAATGCCGTATTCCTCCACGGCAAAGCGGAAGGTGGCATGTGTACAGACCAGCACCTTGTCCTCGCTTTCCAGGAAGCGGCCCACGGCTCGCACCTTGCTCTTGTCGGCATTTACTTCGTCGTCGCCGGGGGCATTGCACAGGTTCCACTGCGGCTCGACCTTCCAGTCCGCCCAGAAGCCGAACTTGGTCAACTCTTCGTCGGCGAAGCTGCCACCGATGGACTTCTCGGGCACCACGATGATGGCTTGCTTGAGTCCCTGATTGTGGAGCTTGTCCAGCGCAATGAACATAAGGGCGCGCGACTTGCCCGACGCGGGCGGCGACTTGATCAGCAGGTACTGCTCGCCCCGCTTGGCGTAGGCGCGCTCCTGCATGGGACGCATGCCCAGCGCGTTGACCTTGCTCGACGCGCCAGTACGGGCTGTGGCAATCGAGACTGACGGGACTGCCTTGGTGCCTTCCGATGTCATTTACGCTTCCCCTTCTTCGGCTTGGCCTGGCCTGCCGTCATCTTGGTGTACAGGTCGAACAGCTTTTCCAGCCGTTCGGTGTCGTTCTTGAACTTCCGTCCGATGTAGATGCGCTCCAACACTTCATCGTTCTTCTCGTGTGCCCGGCGAAGGTCTTCCGGCATGAAAGCGGGGTTCGCCTTCTTGTGCCGCACGGGGTCATACAGATCCGCAATATTCATCGGGAAATGCGCTTCTCTTGCCACCAGGATGGCTTGAGCGCACTCCGACAGATCAGCCATGTTTTGTTCGGTGAGTTCTGGCAACGGGAACGTATTCCAACCCAAAGTATTGGAGTATGAAAAATCGGTGCGCATCCGCACGCAAACCGTTCCGATCCACACCCAATGCATCCGTGAAGCAATCAGAGCGACGTTCCAAATCGGGGCGTCATACATTGCGAACGCTTTCTCCTGAACGACGCAATGAGACTCCAGCAATCCAACCGGGAGATAAGGCCTGTTTTCGGAACTCACCCGAGGAACAATGATGGTCTGATTCTTCGACATCACTTGCTCTCGGAAGCGCCATGGTGTTTGCGCCAACCGCTTCGCGCTTAGATCTTCCTTCTTTTTCTTGGACCCAGCCCTGTTGCTCTTGCTTTCCCCATTGCCCGCCGCTGTGCGCGCTACCTTTACTGCTTCAATACGCTTAGCGATAGCCCCAAAACCAGCTGCATCCTCTGCCTCATCATCGGAGATCCAGAGGCAAGCCCGCGGCGATTGATCAATAAACTCAGTTGAGCCGTAAAACGGCCGAATGTAGCGACGAGCCGCTGGCTCTTGAAGCACTATCTCGCGCGCCTCGTCAGTCGTCAGCACCAGCGCCGCACCATAATATGGATGGTTCCCAAACTGCATCGGATCCAAACCCTGCATAGGACTGGAGGCTTGCTGAACCTCTACGTTCGGCCCCGGTACAAGATAGGCATTTATGTTCGCAACGACCTTCTTCTCAACCGCATCATCTGTGATTGCATAGAGCCGGCGCGAGACGCCCTCCGTGCTCGAAATGCCAACAATAACCACGGTAACCCCAGCATTGTGGCTGGCGAGGTTTGCCCACTTGAACGATGTATGCGCAAAAACGATCTGGCTACCAACGCCAAATATCTCTGGCCACAGGATGGGAACATGCTGGCCCTGACAAATCGAGTTCGTTGAAACAAATGCTGCGGTCGTCTTGGTCTTTGTTCCATAATCGGCAGCTTTCACAAACCAGCCAGCCACATAATCCAAAGACTTCCAGTTTTTGATGCGCCTTTCTAATAGCGAACCGAGGTCGGATTTCTGTTCGTCGGTCTGCTTTTTGCTCCCTAGATATGGGGGATTCCCACAGATATAGGTCTCCCCGCCCTCGTTCTCGAAGTCGATTTCCGATTGGTCCAGCGGCGTATTGAATAGGTCGTCGCCAACCAGCTTCACACCCGTACCGGTCGGCGGACAGATGGCCAGCCAATCCAAGCGCAAGGCATTCCCGCACGTGATCCAGTTCTGACTATCCAGCGGCAGCACGTCTTTCAGCGCTTCCTTCTGGCCGCGGTACAGCACATCGCACTGGAACTCGGCGATGATCAGGGCCAGACGCGCAATCTCGGCTGGGAAGTCGCGCAGCTCGATCCCGCGGAAGTTGTTGATCGGGATTTCCGAAGCCAAGTTGGCTTCACCACGGCGTCGGTTGATCTCGGCTTCGATCTCGCGCATCTGCTTGTACGCGATGACCAGGAAGTTGCCGCTGCCGCACGCTGGGTCGAATACGCGGATACGGGCCATGCGCTTGCGCAGGTTCAGCAGCTTGATCTTATTCTCGCCCGCCGCTTCCAGCTGAGCCCGCAGGTCGTCCAGGAACAGGGGGTTGAGCACCTTCAAGATGTTGGGCACGCTGGTGTAGTGCATGCCTAACGCGCCACGCTCTTCGTCGTCGGCTACGGCCTGGATCATCGACCCGAAGATGTCGGGATTGATCTCCCTCCAGTCCAGCTGCCCGGCTTGGTACAGGTAAGACCGGGCGGTACGGGTGAACTTGGGCACGTCGGTGCTACCGGAGAACAGCCCACCATTGACGTAGGGGAACTCGATGGCCCAACGCGGGATACCCGCGGCCGCCCGGTCTTCCGTCTTGGTGTTCATGGCGCGGAAGATCGTGCTCAACACCTCGTGGACGTTGGCCCCGTCGCGCTCGCTCATCTGATCCACGGTGGCCGTGAACATCGTGGCGCCGGGGAAGATGTCCGTGTCCTCTGCAAAGAAACAGAAGATCAGGCGTGCCATGAAGTGGTTCATGTCCGGCCGACGCGCGGCCGTTGCCCAATCCGGGTTCTCGCGCAGCAGCTCGACGTACAACTTGTTCAGGCGACCGGTGGCCCGAACGTCGATGGGGTTGTCCTTGATCTCCCGGATCGTGGAGATACCCGCCAGCGGCAGAAAGAAGCCGAAGTGGTCGGGGAACCGGGGGAACTCGCAGGCGATCGCATCGCCCGTAGCCAGTTCCTCGGCTTCCAGCGTGGTGCCGTCGGTGGCCAGCACAAACTTCGCCTTGGCCTGGGTGGTCTTGGGGCTGGCCTTCAAGGCCGTCAGGGTCTGCCCCACCTGACCGGGCTCGGCCACGGCGATGTGGATATGGTTGCGCTGCAGCACACCACCCGGGACATCGGAAGCGTTGCTTTCGCCCTTGCGCAGGCGGGCGATGGTGGTTGTCTTGTTGCCGAACGCGGCCAGAAACTGGAACGGGAACTCCGCGCCGTCGAACGCTTGCGCGGCAAGGTCTGATAGTGCCTGTTCGATCTCAACAGCATTCATGCAAGTGTGATTTCCAGCTCGTAGAGCGACCCGGAAGGGTCAAAAAAGGGCAATTTTGATTGTCCCACGCCACCACCGTGAAACAGAAGCCCGCCGCGCGTGAAACGTCCCACTTGGCCGGCTCAGGTAAACACTATTAGCCCAGCCCATGCCCATGCCCATGCCCATGCCCATGCCCATGCGCAGTCTCTTCTCTCCGTGTCTCACTGTGTGATTCGCGGACTCCCCAGCATCCGCCGCTATGCTCGTCCAGATCCCTCCACCCAGCCGATCAGGCGCCCTCCCCTGGTGGCCGTGCGAGGCGGTCTATTGCCTCCACAGCCCCATTGAGATCTAGGCATGTACGAACCAGCTGACCCGCTCCTTCTCGACCGCAACGCTTCCCAGGAGCAAGCTCGCGCTGTTCTGGGCGAACCCCTCGCGTTTCTGGCCGACTTGGTGAACTACGGAACGCACCTCATCATCAAGGCGCTGGGTGATGGGGAAGACGATACGTCCCGACTGGTGGTGTGTGCCGGCCTGTTGAAGCACATCGTCGGAATGCTGGACGCCGCCCTCGTCCTGCTGGAAAACGGGCACTCGACAACAGCCCTGACGCAGGTTCGCTCGGCATTCGAGGCTACGCTTTACCTCGAACTGATCCTGCAGGAGGACACCGAGTACAGGGCCCGGGTTTACCTGGTGGGCGAATATCGAAGGAGGCTCGCGTTCCTCCAGCGGGCGCTCGACCCGTCCACGGCGCCAGGCTCCTTCAATCACGACTACGCGCACATCGGGATGAGTACCCAGACGCTCAGTGAGGAAGCAAAGACCACGGGCGTTGAGCATGTCGCCCACATTCAGTCCGTCTTGGCCCAGCCCGGACTTGCCAGCATCGATGCGCTCTACCTGAAGAAGCGTGGCAACAAAGCCTTCGATCCCCACTGGTATGAGCTACTGGGCCACAGAAGCATTCGCCAGCTCGCCAAGGCATTGAAGGAAGGGCCCGCATACGACCTTTGGTATGGGGGCGGCAGCCAGGTTGTGCACGCCCAGTCGCCCACCCAGCATTGGTCTGTGCTGGGCGATGTCGCGGCATTGAAAGCCATCCGCCACTTGGAAGCCGCCCATTCCGTGAAGGATGGCGTGGCGCAAGTGGCACTGCATGCCTACAGGCTCGTCGTCCGAAAGTACCTCCCTGACGACTTCCCGGCCTTGCAGCAGAAGTATCTGGCAGACTGGCAAAAACCCTTCCGCAGCAGCGTCAAGGTTCAATACGAGTACCGGGGACAGTAAGGCCCTAGGCGACTTACAGGTCTTTGAGGGGCCCTGTATCGACGTCGTTTGCCCGAGTAGCAACGACGGCCGCCAACTGCGCGCGGCGACGCTCCGCTCGTTCGCGGAGATAGACCCCAACCTCGCTGTCGTACAAGTCCTGTGCCGCCTGGTCCAGCATGTCGGCGGTTTCAACTTCGCCCAGGGCACGGGCCACCTGTGCCCAGAAGCGGTCGCGGTGGTAGTTCATGACAACCGCCTTGCGGCGGCGGGCACCGCCCACGATGACAGGAGGCGACGGGATCTGTGGCGCCTTGGGCGTGGGCTCCAAATGCTCGGCCAGGTCCGGAAGTGGCATCTTCCAAGTGCCGTCGCGCTTCACCGCCCCCGGAAGCTCGCCGTTGCGCATCCGCTCGCGCACCGTGTAGGGGTGCTGCATGAGGACCTTGGCCGTCTCTTCGGCTGACAAATGCGTCTTGCCCGGCCATTGCCGCACCAGCAGATCGAGCATTCGTTCGGACATCAGCCCCCCGACATCATCCTGTCCAGAGCCTCGCTGATCCCGCCCGCCCCGTCCACTTCCACGACACGGCCACCACCGTCGAAGTCGTGCAGGACCTCGTGCTCCCAGGTGGCGTGATACGGCATGTACACGCCCCATCCGCCCAACTCGATGACGGGGGCGATATCCGATTTCAGGGAGTTGCCCACCATGGCGAACTCATCGGGCTGGACCTCGAACTCTTTCAGCAGCCGGCGGTAGGTGGCCACGTCCTTCTCGGACACGATCTCAATGCGCTGGAACGCGGTCAGTCCGCACAGCGCCACCTTCCGCTCTTGATGAAAGAGATCTCCCTTGGTGATCAGGACAACGCGGTAGCGCTGGGCGACCTGCTCGACGGCTTCGGCAATCCCCGGCAGCAACTCCACGGGATGGACCAGCAGGTCCTTGCCCATGTCCATGATCGTGCGGATGTCTTTGGCCTCGATCCGACCACCCGTCAGATCAATGGCCGCTTCCACCATGGACAGGATCATGCCCTTCACGCCATAGCCGTACTGGGCCAGGTTGCCGCGTTCGGTGGCCAGGAGCTGCGCGCGCAGCCCCGCGGAGTCCAGGTCGATGTAGCGGGCAATGATCGCCTCGAAATCGATCTGCGCCTGGTCGTAGAACTCCTGGCTGCGCCACAGGGTGTCGTCCCCGTCAAACCCCACGATCTGAATCATGCCGCCCCCGAAACGGTGGCAAAACCGAGGCAATTTTGGCTTACATCCGGCCCCATCGGACTACATGAACGCCCCTTTCCTCGGCGCCCACGCAAGGCCAAACTCATAGAAATCAATCGCTTAAGTGTATTGGCACGCCTCCTGCGTGGGGGTGCCTTCCGCTCCTGGTGGAACAGGTCGCCCTTGGTGATCAGCACGATCTCGAAGTCGGCGGCGACCGCCTCGATCGCCTCGCGCACGCCCGGCAACAGCTCGACCGGGTGCGCCAGCAGTTCCTTGGCGATGCCGACGATGCGGTGCAGGTCGCGCGCGCTGATGCGGGCATCGGTGATTTCCACCGCGGCCTCGACCATCGACAGCGCCATGCCCTTCACGCCATAGCCGAACAGGGCGATGTTGTTCTTTTCGATCGCGTACAGACGGTCGCCGACGTCGTCGAGATCGACGTAGTGGGCGACGATGCGCTCGAATTCCTGTTGCGCGCCGTGGAAGTAGTCCTCGCTGCGCCAGAGTGTGTCGTCGGCGTCGAAGCCGACCATGCGGATTGCGGTCATCGCAACAGTATGACCGCGACCGCCGCGCACGGCTAAGCCCGAACGCGTCAGCCGGAGCAGAAGAAGGGCGACCTCGGTCGCCCTTCGGGACCGTCGCAGACCGCAGGGGATCGGCTGGACGGGCGTGGGAGAAAGCCCCGGCGCAATGCAGGCCGGGCGATCCGGGGCCCCGGAAGGGCGACCCCGGACCGGGATCCGTCATCGTTACTGCTCGCCGCCGGCCGGCTCGGGCTCGGTGCCGCCCTGGGCGTTGGCCACGTAGTTCTTGTACTCGTCGGCGGTGAGGTTGCCGTCGGCGTCGCTGTCGGCCAGATCGAACACCTGGCTCAGCGAAGGCACCGAGGCGGCCTCGTCCTTGCTGATCGCGCCGTCCTGGTTGAGATCGATGTCCGCCCAGCTCTTCTTCGCCGGCTGCGCGCTGTTCATGGTCGCGGCCTCGGCCTGGTCGGCCTGCTGGGGCGGCGCCGCTTCCTGCGCGAATGCGAACGGAGTCGCCATCGCGGCGGTCAGGGCCAGGGCGATGCTGAGGGACTTGCGGTTGTTCTTGCTCATGTCGGAATCCTCCTTGGGGGATGTTGTGCAACCGATCAGCGCACGGTCTTTGTAGTAGTCGTGTGGTATCGACCGTACGGCCCCTACCCTGCGCCGCCGCCGATGAACGAAAAACCCCGCGCAAAAGCCGCGATTACGCAGGGTTAACCTGCGCCGCCGCGCACCGCGCTAGCGATGCGCGCAGACGTGACGACGAACGCGATCGCACGTGATCGGCAACCGGTTTCGGCGCGCGTGGCTGAACGAGACGAGCTGAACGGAACACAACTTTTACGAACGCGGATCGTGCGCGCCGGCTCAGAGTGCGTCGCCGGAGCGGACCCGAACCCGTGGACCGCCGCCATCGTCGCCGGCGTCCACCCGCACCTCGATCGGCCTGCAGCAGACCGCGCAGTCCTCGACATAGTCCTGCGGTTCCGGCAGCGGCTCGACCCGCAGGTCGATCGGCTCGCCGCAGTACGGACAGGCAACGGTGACGATGTGTTCCATCGCGGCTCCTGCAGCCCTGGTGCGGTCCGGCCAGTATCGCGCCGGCCCGCCGCGGGCGGATGAAGCCGCTGCCGATGAATGCGAGAATCGGTCGCGTTGCCTATCGCCGCCCTCTCCCCGACCCGGAGCCCACGATGACCCAGCGCCTGCTGACCGCCGCCTGCCTCGCCGCCCTGCTGACCGCCTGCAACAGTCAGGGCACCAATGCGACCGAACCGGTGGCGACGCCCGCGCAGGCCGACGCGGCCGGCCCCTTCGTCAGCCTCGAGGTGGCCCGCTTCGACGAGCCGTGGGCGATGACCTTCCTGCCCGACGGCCGCCTGCTGGTCACCGAGAAGCGCGGCAAGCTCAAGCTGCTGGTGCTGCAGGGCGCCGACGCCGGCAAGACCGGCGAGATCGGCGGCGTGCCCGAGGTCGACTACGGCGGCCAGGGCGGCCTCGGCGACGTGATCCTGCATCCGGACTTCGCCAACAACCGGCGCGTCTACATCAGCTACGCCGAGGCCGGCGAAGGCGACACCCGCGGCGCCGCGGTCGCGCGCGCGCGGCTGAATCTCGACGCCCAGGGCGGCGGGCGCCTGACCGACGTGCGGGTGATCTGGCGGCAGGTGCCGAAGGTGACCGGCCAGGGCCACTACAGCCATCGTCTCGCGTTCGGACCCGACGGCCACCTGTGGATCAGTTCCGGCGAGCGGCAGAAGTTCGACCCGGCCCAGGACATGGCCTCCAACCTCGGCAAGATCATCCGCCTCAACGACGACGGCAGCGTGCCGGACGACAATCCCTTCGCCGACCAGGGCGAGGTCGCCTCGCAGGTGTGGTCGCTGGGTCATCGCAACGTGCTGGGCATCGCCTTCGACGGCAACGGCCAGCTGTGGAATCACGAGATGGGCCCCAAGGGCGGAGACGAGCTGAACCGGGTCGAGCGCGGCGGCAACTACGGCTATCCGATCGTCTCCAATGGCGACCATTACGACGGCCGCCCGATCCCCGACCACGACACCCGCCCGGAATTCATCGCTCCGAAGATCAGCTGGACCCCGGTGATCTCGCCGTCCAGCTTCGTGATCTACAGCGGCGACCTGTTCCCCGCCTGGAAGGGCAACGGCTTCATCACCGGGCTTTCGTCGCAGTCGCTGGTTCGGATCGAGTTCGACGGCGAGTCCGCGCGCGAGGCCGAGCGCTTCGACATGGGCCACCGCATGCGCGAGGTCGAGCAGGGGCCCGACGGCAGCCTGTGGCTGCTGGAGGACGGCGACGACGCCCGCCTGCTGCAGCTCAGCCCGCCGCCGCAACCGTCCGCGCAGGGCTAAGCGCGCGCGACCAGCGCGCCCAGGGTCCGCAGTGCGGCGTCCGCACGCTCATCGAGCGGGTGGCCGACGTTCAGCCGCAGGCCGGTGCCGAACTCGCGCCGCGCCGAGAAGATCGGCCCCGGCGCGAGGCTGATGCCGTGCTCCAGCGCCTGCCGGTGCAGCCGCAGCGCGTCGCTGCCCGGCGGCAGTTCCAGCCACAGGAAGTAGCCGCCCTGTGGCCGGGTCACCCGCACTCCCTCGGGAAAGTGGCGCGCGATCGCGTCCAGGTACTGCGCCTGCTGCGTGGCCAGCGCCGCGCGCAGGCGACGCAGATGGCGCTCGTAGCCGCCGCGCTCCAGGTAGCGGGCGATCGCCAGCTGCGCGGGCACGTTGGTGTTGAGGGTGCCGGTGAGTTTGAGCCGGGCGATCGCCTGGCGGTGGCGTCCGGCGGCGACCCAGCCGATCCGGTATCCCGGCGCCAGGCACTTGGAGAACGATGAGCAGTGCATCACCCGCCCGTCGCGGTCGAAGGCCTTGGCCGGCAACGACCGCTCGCGGCCGAAATGCAGCTCGGCATAGACGTCGTCCTCGATCAGGGCGATGTCGTGCACGGCCAGCAGCTCGACCAGGGCGCGCTTGGCCGGCTCCGGCATGGTCGCGCCCAACGGGTTCTGGAAGGTCGGCATCAGCCAGCACGCGCGCGGCGCGTGGCGCTTGATCGCGGTTTCCAGCGCATCCAGATCGACCCCGTCGCGCGGGTGGGTGGGCACTTCCACCGCACGCAGGCCATTGCGCTCCAGCGTCTGCAGGGCGGCATAGAAACACGGCGACTCGACCAGCACCGCGTCGCCGGGACGGGTCACCGCGGCGATGCTCAGGTTCAGCGCCTCCAGCGCGCCGTTGGTGATCACGATCTCGTCGGCGGCGACCGCGATGCCGTCGACCAGGTAGCGCTGGCTGATCTGCCGGCGCAGGCCGGCATGGCCGGGGGTCAGGTCGTCGACCGTGCACCATGGGTCGAGCTCGACCGCGCTGGCCGCCAGCGCGCGCCCGAGCCGGGGCAGCGGGAACAGCAACGGACTGGGGAAGGCCGAGCCGAACGGCACCAGGTCGCGGTACATCGCCGACTGCTGCACCTCGAACACCAGCGCGCTGACATCGAGCGTGCGCGAGTCGCCATCCGGCCGCGACGGCGTCTCCGGCTCCGGCAGCCGCGCCGGCGGGTGGCTGGCGACGTAGTAGCCCGAGCGCGGTCGCGATTCGACCAGCCCCTGCTCCTCCAGCAGGTAGTAGGCCTGGAACACGGTCGCCGGGCTCAGCCTGCGGGCGGCGCAGGTCTGCCGCACCGACGGCAACCGCTCGCCGGGATGGAACACGCCGGTCCGGATCGAGTGCGCGAGCTCGTCGGCAAGGGCGCGATAGCGGGTCATGGGGGGCTTACCGTCCGGCGGGGCGATCAACTGATACGGTTTTTTGCACAATCTCTGATTCTATCGGATCTGATACGGTCCCCATAGACTGCCGGCACTCCCCACCCGCCACACCGACATGCCTACCGATATCGAGCCCGGGAAACCCCGGTCCGCTCGGGGTCCGGCGCGCGCCCACGGCGCCGCGGCCATCAAACCGCCTTCACACCCCTGCCGGCTACCCTGACCCGGTAGCGCCGCAACACCGAAGGGGATGCCGCGCGGCCAGCACACTCCCGCCCGGCGACTTGATCCAGGTCAAACCCGCCATCCGACCGCGTTCATAGAATGCGCCGGTACGGCCGAGCGTAGGAATGCCCGCACATGCAAGCATCTGTTGAAACCTATAACGACAAGGTCGTGCGCCAGTTCGCGGCGGTGACCGTGATCTGGGGCATCGTCGGCATGGCGGTCGGCGTGTTCATCGCCGCCCAGCTGTACTGGCCGGCCCTCAACTTCGACATTCCGTGGCTGAGCTACGGACGGCTGAGGCCGCTGCATACCAACGCGGTGATCTTCGCGTTCGGCGGCTGCGCGCTGATGGCGACCAGCTTCCACGTGGTCCAGCGCACCTGCCACGTGCGGCTGTTCTCCGACAAGCTGGCCGCGTTCGTGTTCTGGGGCTGGCAGGCGGTGATCGTCGCCGCCGCGATCACCCTGCCGATGGGGCTGACCCAGGGCAAGGAGTACGCCGAACTGGAATGGCCGATCGACATCCTGATCACCCTGGTCTGGGTGGCCTACGCGGTGGTGTTCTTCGGCACCATCGCCAAGCGCCGGGTCAAGCACATCTACGTCGCCAACTGGTTCTACGGCGCCTTCATCATCACCATCGCCCTGCTGCACATCGTCAACAACCTGGCGCTGCCGGTCGGCATGGGCAAGTCGTACTCGCTGTACACCGGCGCGGTCGATGCCATGGCGCAGTGGTGGTACGGCCACAACGCGGTCGGTTTCTTCCTGACCGCCGGCTTCCTCGGGATGATGTACTACTACGTGCCCAAGCAGGCGCAGCGTCCGGTCTACTCCTACCGGCTGTCGATCGTGCACTTCTGGGCGCTGATCGCCATCTACATGTGGGCCGGCCCGCACCACCTGCACTACACCGCGCTGCCGGACTGGGTGCAGTCGGTCGGCATGGTGTTCTCGCTGGTGCTGCTGGCGCCGAGCTGGGGCGGCGCGATCAACGGCATCATGACCCTGTCCGGGGCCTGGCATAAGCTGCGCACCGATCCGATCCTGAAGTTCCTGATCGTCGCCGTCAGCTTCTACATGATCGCGACCTTCGAGGGGCCGATGATGTCGATCAAGACGGTCAACTCGCTGTCGCACTACACCGACTGGACGATCGGCCACGTGCACGGCGGCGCCCTGGGCTGGGTGGCGATGATCAGCGTCGGCGCGATCTACTCGATGCTGCCGCGCCTGCTCGGCCAGAAGCAGATGTACTCGGTCAAGGCGATCGACCTGCACTTCTGGATCCACACCATCGGCGTGGTGTTCTACATCGCCTCGATGTGGATCGCCGGGGTGATGCAGGGTCTGATGTGGCGCGCGACCAACGACGACGGCACCCTCACCTACAGCTTCGTCGAGGCGCTCAACGCGACCTATCCGTACTACCTGGGCCGCCTGGCCGGGGGCCTGCTGGTCGTCACCGGCATGCTGCTGATGGGCTGGAACGTGTTCAAGACCTGGCAGCGCGCGCCGGCACTGGAGCCGGTCCCGGTGATGCCGCCGGACCGTGCCGAAGCGGCCACTGCCTGAGGACCGACGCATGAGCCATTCCCACGAGAAAGTCGAGACCAACGTCGGCCTGATGGCCGTGCTGATCGCGGTGGCGGTTTCGTTCGGCGGCCTCGCCGAGATCGTCCCGCTGATGTACCAGGCCGAGGCGGTGCAGCCGCTGCCGGGGGTCAAGCCCTACCCGGCGCTGGAGCTGGCCGGCCGCGACATCTACGTCCGCGAGGGCTGCTACAACTGCCATTCGCAGATGGTGCGCACGCTGCGCTTCGAGACCGAGCGCTACGGCCACTACTCGCTGGCCGGCGAGTCGGTCTACGACCGCCCGTTCCAGTGGGGCAGCAAGCGCACCGGTCCGGACCTGGCCCGGGTCGGCGGCCGCTACTCCGACGACTGGCACCGCGTGCACCTGATCAATCCGCGCGACGTGGTGCCGGAGTCGAACATGCCCGGGTTCCCGTGGCTGGAGAAGAACAGGGTCGACGGCGCCGTGGTCGAGCACAGGATGAAGGCGCTGCGCACGATCGGCGACCCGTACACCGACGAGGACATCGCCGGCGCCCGCGACGCGGTGGCCGACAAGACCGAACTCGATGCGCTGGTGGCCTACCTGCAGGGCCTGGGCCGGCACGCGCCGCGCGGAGGTCAGTGAGATGGTGTCCGGCATCGTCACCGCAATACTGCTGGCGCTGTTCGTCGGCGGCTGGATCCGGCTGTGGAGCCCGAAGCTCAAGCCCGAGCTCGACGCGGCCGCACGCCTGCCGCTGGAGGAGGACGCCAGCCCCGATGCACCTGAGGAGACGCAACGATGAGCGCTGGCTGGTCATGGTTCGTGATCGCACTGATCGCGCTGAACATCCTCGGCTGCGTGTGGCTGATCTGGTGGACCGGCCGTCGTCGTCCCGGCGACCCGGCGCCGACCGACACCAGTCACACCTGGGACGGCGACCTCACCGAATACAACAAGCCGATGCCGAAGTGGTGGATCAACCTGTTCTACCTGACCATCGTGTTCTCGGTCGGCTACCTGATCTACTACCCGGGCCTGGGCGCCTTCGCCGGCGTCTCGAAGTGGACCTCGGCGGACGAGCATGAGCTGCACAAGCAGTCCTTCGACGCGCGCCTGGAAGAGACCTTCCGTCCCTACGTCGGCCAGCCGGTAGACGCGATCGCCCGCGACCCGGCCGCGGTCGAACTCGGCCGCTCGATCTTCAGCAACACCTGCGCGACCTGCCACGGCTCCTCCGCCCAGGGCGCGATCGGCTACCCCAACCTGACCGACGACATCTGGCACTGGGGCGGCAGCCCCGACCGCATCCTGCAGACCGTGCTCGACGGCCGCGAGGGCGTGATGACGCCATGGGGCAAGGTGCTGACCGGAATGAAGGGCGACAACGCGGTCGACTACGTGGTCGCCTACGTGCGCACCCTGTCCGACCCGGGGTCGATGGAGAACAACTACATGGCGGCGCAGGGCAAGAAGCTGTTCGACGGCGTCTGCGTGGCCTGCCACGGTCCCGACGGCAAGGGCAACATCGAACTCGGCGCGCCCGACCTGACCGACGACTACTGGATGTACGGCAGCAGCAAGGCCAGCCTGTACGAGACCATATCCAACGGCCGCCACGGGGTGATGCCGGCGCATCGCGAACTGCTCGGCGAAACCCGTTCGCGCCTGGTCGCCGCCTACGTCTGGTCGCTGTCGCACCCGCAGGACACCGACGCGACGAACACGCAGTAGGGAGGCCGCATGCCCGACTACACCGCTCCACGCTTCGACCATCCGCCGCGCCCGCTGGCGCAGCGGCTGGGCGCGATCCTGTGGCCGAGCTTCTTCACCGCGTGCGTCTGCACGATGGTGTTCTTCGCCCATATCGACCCGATCGAGCTGCGCGACATGACCTTCCCCGGTCTGCCGCTGACCCGGGTGCTGGGCTACAGCATCGGCTTCTTCATGTTCTGGCTGGCCGCGGCCGCGTCCAGCCTGTTCACCTGGATCCTGCTGCGGCCGTCCAGCCGCTTCAACCGGCCGCTGCCGCCTGAGTGAGGCCCGGCGCGGCCGCCCGGCCGCGCGACCTCCACCGCC
>NZ_VICD02000073.1 GCF_006546735.2 Marilutibacter maris
TGAGCGGCCGGGCCTCGGCCCGCCGCCGGCGCGCTTCCTTCGGGTCCAGCGCCAGCCCGCGCAGCAGCTCCAGGCGATCGCCGTCGCGCAACGGCGAGGCCGGCGTGGCGCGACGGCCATGGATCGCATACCCCGCTATTCCTTCCAGCGCCGACCAGCCCGCCGCATCCAGCGCGTCGGCGACACGCGCGCCTTCGGGCAGCTCGACCTCGACGCTGTCGAAGCGACGCGGCCAGGCGCGCAGCAGCGCCACCCTCACACCACTTCCTCGCGATCGGCGACACGCACGAAATCGTCGACCATGCGATCGGCCAGGCTCTGGAAGCCCAGGGTGAAGGCCGGGGTCAGCAGCTTCATCGACGGCTCGAAGTCCAGGGTCAGGGTGACCTTGCAGGCGGACTCGTCGAGGGCATGGAACTCCCAGCGCCCGCTCAGGCGCCGGAACGGCCCGTCCACCAGCACCATGTCGATGTGATGCGGCGGCGACAGCGTGTTCTCGGTGGTGAACCAGGTCCGCAGCCCGCCCAGGCCCAGGTCCAGGCGCGCGACCAGGCGGCCCTCGTCGGCGGCGATCACCTCGGCCGCCTCGCACCAGTCGAAGCGGCGCGGATAGGCGGCCACGTCGTTGACCAGTTCGAACATGCGTCGGGTCGAGTGTTCGACCAGGGCGGAGCGGCGGATCGTCGTCATGCAAACAGTTCGTGGGTCGGGCCGGGTCGCCTATCGGCCCCGCAATCGGGGACAATGTGGCGATGGCAAAGAAAACCAACAACAAGGCCGGCAAGGATAAAGGAAAGGGCGGTGCCGGCGGCACCATCGCCCTGAACAAGCGCGCGCGCCACGAATACCACCTCGAGGAACGCTTCGAGGCCGGACTGGCCCTGCAGGGCTGGGAACTGAAATCGATCCGCGCCGGTCGCGCCAACATCGGCGAGAGCTACGCGGTGATCCGCCACGGCGAGATGTTCCTGTTCGGTGCCCAGATCACCCCGCTGATCTCGGCATCGACCCACGTCGTCGCCGAGGAACGCCGCACCCGCAAGCTGCTGCTGCACCGGCGCGAGATCGACACCCTGATCGGCCGGGTCGAGCGCGACGGCTACACCCTGATCCCGACCGCACTCTACTGGAAGGGCAACAAGGTCAAGGCCGAGCTGGCGCTGGCCAAGGGCAAGCAGCAGCACGACAAGCGTGCGGCGAGCAAGGAGCGCGACTGGAACCGCGAGAAGCAGCGGGTGATGCGCCAGCACAACCGCGACGCCTAGGGAATCTCCGATCAGTTCGGAGGCTGCCTGCGCCAGGAATGGCACGCGCGCGGATCAAGCACGCAAGTGCCTGACCCGGCGGGAGCGAGGTCGGGCCAGGTGTGACCTTGCGACGTCTGAGCAAGTCCAGGATGGACCGGTCTGTCAGGCCGCCGCCTCGGCCTGCGCCTGGTCCGGCAGGCTGAAGTAGAACGTCGCGCCATGGTCGACCCGGCCCTCGGCCCGGAGCGTGCCGCCGTGGCGTTCGACGATGCGCCTGACCGAGGCCAGGCCGATCCCGTGCCCGCTGAACTCGTCCTGCCCGTGCAGACGCTGGAACGGACGGAACAGTTTGCCGGCGTACTCCTGCGGGAAACCGGCGCCGTTGTCGCGGACGAAGAACTCGACCGTGCCGCCCGGCCCGTCCTGGCGCCCGATCTCGACCCGCGGCGCATCGCGACCGGCACTGAACTTGATCGCATTGCCGATCAGGTTCGACAGCAGGTTGCGCAACAGCGGCGCGTCGCCCCAGGCGCGCAGGCCCGGCTCGATGCGCACTTCCAGGCCCGGACGCTGCTCGGCCGTTTCCAGCTCGTCGACCGCTTCGCGCGCCAGCTGGCTGAGGTCGACCGGCCCGGGGTTGATCGCGACCCGGCTCAGCCGCGACATCGTCAACAGCGCGTCGATCAGGTCGGCCATGCGCCCGGTCGCCGCCCGCACCCGCGCCAGGTAGGCGCGTCCGGCATCGGTCAGGCGGTCGCCCTGCTGCTCGGCCAGCACCCGGCTGAAGCCGTCGATCGCGCGCAGCGGCGCGCGCAGGTCGTGGGAGATGCTGTAGGCGAACGCCTCCAGCTCCTGGTTGGCCTGGCTGAGCTCGCGGGTCCTGGCCATCACCCTCGCCTCCAGGGTGCGATTGAGCGCGTGCACGCGGGCTTCGGCAAGGATCCGCTCGGTCACGTCCTCGGCCTGGATCAGGCCGCGCACGTCCTGCCCGATGTTGCCCGGCACCCGCGCGCAGTTGAGCTGCACGTGCCGCGGCAGGTCGCCGGCGCGGTGCAGGCGCCGGGTCGAGCGCTTCACCGATTCCGCATCCGCCCCCTCGCTGGCCAGCCATTCCTTCAGGTCCGGCCCCTCGTCCTCGAACAACGACTCGAAATCGACCCCGACCAGGCTGCCCGGATCGAGGCCGACGATCCGCCCCAGCGCCGGGTTGGCCTCGACGATGCAACCGTCGCTGTCGAGCAGCGCCTTGCCGATCGCCGAGTACTGCATCGCGGTGCGGAAGCGCTGCTCGCTGCGCTGGTAGTCCTCGGTCATGCGCCGCGCGATCTGGCGCGCGCGACGCTCGGTGCGCGCCAGCGCCCATACGATCGTCGACAGCAGGATCGAGGCGAAGATGCCCAGCGCCAGCGCGCTGTACAGGTTCGTCAGGCGCGGAATCGCCCGCGCCTGCGGCACCGACTCGAACTGCATCCGCCAGCGCCGTCCGAACTGCTCCAGCACCACCACGTGGGTGAACGCCGGCGGCTCCTGCCCGGCCGCCTCGTCGCCGTTTTCGGAGGCCGAGGCGAATACCGGCACCGCCGGGCCCTGGGTCACGTCGTGGATCGAGAAGCGCCTGACCAGCGGTTCGTCGCCGAGGGTAGACTTGACGAAGTGGTCGACGTAGAACGGCGCGTACACCCAGCCGCGCATCGCGTCGCGGCGCGCCGCCGGCGTCCTCAGGATCGCGCCGTTGCGATAGATCGGCACGTACAGCAGCAGCCCCGGCGGCGAGCCTTCCGGATCGCCGAGCAGGTGCACCGGCCCCGACATCCGGGTCTGCCCGGTCTCCATCGCATGCGACATCGCCCGGTGCCGGACCGCGTCCGACATCATGTCGTAGCCGACCGCGGCGACATTGACCGGCGTGCGCGGCTCCAGATACAGCACCGGTCCGTAGAAGCGCCGCGTGCCGCGCGGAAACACGTCCAGCAGACCGTAGCCGGCGTCCTTCCATTCCAGTTGCAGCTCCGGCAGCCTGGAGTGCCGCACATAGGCGGCGTAGCCCAGCCCGGACATCGACGGGAAGCGCCCGCCCAGCCGCATGCCCTCGGCATAGGCCTGCCACTGCAGTGGCGTCGGCCGGTCGACGCTGGCGAACAGCGCCGCCCCGCCCTTGAGCACGATCTCGTAGTTCTCCAGGCGCGCACTGATGGTGCTGGCGACGTCGCTGGTGATGGCGACGAACTCGGTCTGCGCGGCCCGGATCTCCTTCTCGCGCGCGTACTCCCAGGTACTGAAGGTCACCAGCAGCGAGAACACCAGCACCCCGACCGCGAGCAGGTGCCCGCGTTGCAGCGACAGCGGCCTGGGACGGCCATCGGTGGGCTCGACGGGTGCTCGGGTTTCGCTCATCCGCGCAGGATACCGTGCCGCCGATCGCCCACGCAGGGTGCCGGCGCGCGGGTGAACGCAACGCCGCCGGCCCCATTGCCTTGGCGCCCGCCGCCCCTATACTGGAGGGGACAGGTTTTCATGTCCCCGGGGGTGCACTGGCTTCGACGGGGGTCGCGAAATCGCCTGGCGCATGTCGAGGGGGTAGCTTTCCTCGTAAATCCAGCTGCAAAACTCATAGTTGCCAACGACGACAACTACGCTCTGGCCGCTTAAGGCCTAAGCCCCGAAACAGCTTGTGTCCGTGCTCGCTGCGTAGGGTCATCATCACGGAATCGCCGGAGGCGGCTGCCCGTCAGCCACTGGTTAACCCAAAACGGGCTGGTCCGCCGATGCGCTTTGTGCGCCGTGCTGTCGGCAGACGAGATCTAACGGAGCACTAAGCATGTAGTGCCGGGGATGGAGTGCCTTCGGACGGCGGTTCGATTCCGCCCACCTCCACCATCCAAACTTCCCGAAATTTACCGGGAAGACTCAGACCCCCCGCAATTGCGGGGGTTTTTTGTTGCCCGGCCCCCTACACCCCCTCCTCACCTCGATTCATCCAGCCATTGACGCGAAACCAGCCCCCCAGCCGGGCCGCGGCTCACCTTTCCCTTTTCTGTCCTCTTTATCCCATCTGCATCGTGTGTCCCTGCTGTTCTCGTTGCTCGCGCTGCTGAGCCTCCAGGGTCTGCTGTTGCGCCAGCTGCTGGCTCAGGTTGCTGTTCTGTTCAAGGCTCTCGTGTATCGACGGTGCTTGCCCGGACAGGTCGATGCACGCCTGGAACCTGGCTGCCGAATTGCTGACCACTGACAGCTGATCGCCGCGGATTTCCACCGCGCCGAGTCGCTCGGGACCGTCGATGCCGGCGGAGTCGCGGGCCTTCACCATCGCCTGCAGCACGTGGTCGTCGCCGATGTGCGCCGGGACCTGGTCACGGATGCGATCGAACAGGGCGCGGTCCGTGTCTGACAGTTGTGCCAGGGCCTGCATATGCTCCGGGGTGCGTTCGGCCGCTGCCTCCTGGCTGACGTAGTGCGGCGATCGGGCGGCCGACCAGTCGCGGCTATGCTCCTCCACGGAACGACCCAGAGCCTGCTGAGTGTCCAGCGCGACGCGCTTTTCGGGGGCGTCGTAGGCGCCGCGCTCGATGATATCGAGCTGGCCGCCAACACCCTGCTTCAACTGGATGCCGGCCAGGCGAAGGCCCTCGGTTTCGGCCCGGGTCGCCACCGCGGCCGCCAATTGCTCGCTGTACGGCCCGGTCGGGATATTGTTGGCGAACTCCATCCGGTAGACGGCATCCTGGGCCAACAGAAAACTGCCATGACCGGGGTGGGCGGGGTCCTTGAGGCTGTCCGGGAGCTGTAGCCCGGGCGTCAGCATGGATTGCCGCTCGGCTTTCGGCAGCCATGGCTGGGTGTCCGGCGTGCCGCTGATCACTCCGGTATCGGGGTCCTGCTTGAGGTTGATCCGGGACCAGTAGGTGTCGACCTGAACATTGCCCTTGACGTCCACAGCCTCCTCACGGATTCGTTCGGCTGTCGACCTGGCGGCCTCCTCCCACATGTTCTGGGGAGCCCAGTGGCCGCGCCCTTGGATCGCAAGTTCGAGCCGTTGGCTGACCAGTGGTTGCGGGTCGGGGCCTTGCGCCTTTGCGATGTCGTGCGCCGAGGCCTTGACCTCGAAGATTTCCCACTTGTCGGTGTCGGGGTTGATCGCGACCACGTCGTTGCCGTGCCCGGAGTTGTTCTGGATCGGGACGATGTCGCGGTAGCCTTTCTGGGCCAGATCGCGGGACATGATCGCTTCGCCGATCTCGCCGACCTCGTGGCGCTTGAGCTGGCTGAGCGCACGACCACCGACCGAGGCGGTCAGTGCCTCGTCGAACGGAACGTTCTTGAAGTCGTCGACGTTCTGACGGGCCAGATAGCCCAGCTCGCGAGGACGCAACGCGCCGCTTTGCAGCAGATCGTCGAGGTGCCCGGTCTGGCGCAGGCCGTCGACCAGGTCACGCAACTTGCCCTGGCTGCGGCGGAGGCCGGCCAGCCCCTCCAGCATCAGGTCGGCGCTTTCGGCCGCAACACCGCCCCTGGCCTGCGCGCGACGGATGTCGGCGCCGACCTCGGTCAGGACATCCAGGCCTTCCTTGGTCAGCTTGCGGGCGGCGCCACCAGTGTGCAGCGGCACGCCGTCGCCCAACACATCCGCCGCCTTGGCGACCTTGGCCAGCTTCGGCAGCTTGCTGACTGGCACCAGCGTGGCAAGGATCTCCACGCCCACGGCACCCTCAGTCTGCCCCATGTACTCGGCGGTTTTGCCTTCGCGCTCAGCCTGCCCCAGGCCTTGTTTCCACTCGTCCCACGCGCCCTTGGCGATACGGGTGAGGTCATCCACCGGCTTGCCGGGGTCGTCCCAGACCTCGGACGCATACATGCCGGCCGCGCCGATGATCATGTTGCGGAAGTCGCGATTGTCCGCGAACCGCGCGGCGAAGCTCGCCAGTTGGACCGTGTCGCCCAACACCTGCAGGCCCTGACCGGTCGCCCCCTTCACCATGCCATAGCCTTCCTGCATCTTCTCGGTGGCGTCAGCAGCCACATGACCGGCGGCGCGCTGCAGGTAGCTGTTGTCCGGATTGTCACGGACCTGTTCGGCCCAGCGGAGGGTCTGAGCCAGGCTATCGCTGGCCAAGGCGCCGGTCCGATCCATTACCTGCCCGACCGCGTCCCGGGCGCCGCCGACGGCCTCGGCCGCCTGCTCCGAGCTCCGCTCCAACCAGGAGTCGGTCAGGTTGTTCTCGTCCAGGGCCTGAGCCAGGCGTCCTGCATCCTGCGGCGGCAACTGTCGATACAGCGCCTGCAGCATCGGCTCCAGCTGGTCCTGTCCATCTGGACGCCCCATCGCCGGCGAGTCGGCCAGCGTCTGCGCCAGGGATGGAGCATCCAGGCCATCGACGCTCTGGTGCTGCTGAATCAGCAACTGGGCCTGGAAGGCCGTCAGGTCGACATCGCCCTGGGCATCCGTTGCGACCGCCAGGGCGGCCAGTTCGGCGGCACGGGAAGGTGGATGGGGCATGGCGACGCTCCTTGCAGACAGGGTGAAGCGTTATCGGAAGTCTGGATAGTCCCGGTGCAGTTGAGCTTCGACCTGGACCGTCAGTGGGTTTGGCTCGACTTCGGGCAAGTCCTTGATCACCGCCCATGGGCCGTCGACCAGCAGATGTCCGGCGTCGAAGGCCGGCAGTCCATCGCGCTGACGCAGGGCCTGCACCGCCAGCAGTTCGGCGGGAAACAGGCGGTCGATGTCATCGTTGAACTCGTAGAACGTCCTGCCCGTACTGGCCTTGGCGCGGCTGATGTGGAATTCGGACGCGGCCTGCATGGCCGACTGGAAGATCGACTTATCTTCGGTACGCCAGGCATCCAGCAACCGCTGATAAGGCTCTATCAGGGGCTTGCGGGGCTGGAAGCAGGTGGGTAAATCGAAGGCCTGCGAGAACAGGTTGACCAAGAAAACGTCATTGGTGTTGTGGTTGATCATGCGTGTGGCTGGCGGACGGCTCACGAGCTCGTCCTGTTCTGCCATCTGGATGAAACGCGCGGCGCATATCTGGCTCAAGTGCCACTGGGACAACATCAGCGGACCGGCCGCCCGCATGCTGTCATGGAACTCCCGCAACCAGCCCCCCTCATCAGGACTTCGCTGGCAAAACATGGCCTTCAGGCGTAGATCCAGAGCACGCAGGGCCACAGCCCAACGCAGGAACCGCGCGAGATCCCCGAGATCTTGTCGGCCATAGGCATCGCAGGCGGCGATGCTGTAGTAGTGCCCCAGAACGTCCATGGGCATGGCCTTCATCCTGGCCGGGCGCTCTGGCGCGTCCAACCACTCCTGGAGGTAACCGGAGTACTTGGCTGGCCTATCTGAGTTGCCTGGGCAGGTCAGCCATTCCTGGCATTCCCTCAGGATCTTTTTAAGCGAGCGATGGTAGGCAAAGTCCATTGCGGCGGCATACTCCAAGCCTGTGTAAACAATCTAGCGATAGAGGTCTGTTCGTAGTATGCGCAACACCGATACGCGCCGCCAATCCACTCCCGACTTCCGGTAGCGTCTGCAGCTTGTCGATCGGATTGGCCTAGCCGGATGGGCACCTGACGTAGGCCAAGTGACCTGCCCGTATGCGATCACCAGACACCTGATGACCAGTATCAGGTTCATGTCGAACCCTGGCCGGCGCAGCGTCCAGTTCGGATCCACACTCACACAATCCGATCGCCCCTCTCCGCCCGACGACTCCGGGACACGCAGGGGTATTTTTGAGGGCAAAAATGCATATTGATATCGAGCGACACCAATTAAAAAAATTGTTTACATGCATTGTTTGATACGCCACCCCAAACGACCAGAACCCCCGCCGGCAACGGCGGGGGTTCTTTCGTATCGGCTGCGTGGATGTCGCGATGTCGCGACAGGGCGGGCTCAGCCCGCCGCGTTGTGCTCCATGTACCAGGACGCGGCGCCCTGCAGGCCGAGCTGGCCGTGTTCGACCAGGTGCACCGGCACCCGCTGGAGCACCTCGCCCATCACGCCCTTGTCGACGAAGCGCGCGGCGAAGTCGCTGGCGAGCAGGAAGTCGGCGATCTGCGCCGGGATGCCGCCGGCGAGGTAGACCGCCTTGGCGCCGAAGGTCAGCGCCAGGTCGCCGGCGACGCTGCCGAGCACGTCGCAGAACATCGACAGGGCCTCGACCGCCTGCGGGTCGTCGCCGCGTTGCGCGGCCAGGGCGATCGCCGCCGGCGCGTCGTGGCGGGCGGCGAC
Organism: Marilutibacter maris; assembly: GCF_006546735.2. Lineage (GTDB taxonomy): Bacteria > Pseudomonadota > Gammaproteobacteria > Xanthomonadales > Xanthomonadaceae > Marilutibacter > Marilutibacter maris. Next base: position 8,485 of record NZ_VICD02000073.1, read on the forward strand.
GCCATCGATCCCGCACAGCGCCTGATAGGTGTTGAGCAGGCCGGGGCCGGACAGCAGACGCTCGATGCCGACATGGCTCCAGCGGCGCATGAACACCGCCAGCACCTCCAGCTCGCGCGCGCTGCGGACCGACAGCGCGGCATGGCCGGCCTCGGTCGGCA
>NZ_VICD02000074.1 GCF_006546735.2 Marilutibacter maris
ATGTCTGAGCGCAGCGAGTTTGGGCGCCGTGCCGCCGGCCTCGAGGCGCACAGGGGACCGGGACGGCGCAGCCGGCCCGGCGGGCGTCAGGAGCGAGCGGTTTTGGTTCCTTTTGCCAAGACAAAAGGAACCCGCCGAAGGCGGAAGCCTTTGCTCTTGATCCCAGGAAAAGGAAACCTTGGACAAGCCCGGCTGCTGGAGGGGGCGCAGCCACGCGGCGGGTGTCAGGAGCCAGTTGCTCCGGTTCCTTCTACCGGGGCGGAAGGAACCCTCCCAAGGCGGAAGCCTTTACACTCGCGCCATGAAAATCGCCAGCTGGAACGTCAATTCCCTCAACGTCCGCCTCCCGCATCTGCAGCAGTGGTTGTCGCAGGCGGCGCCGGACATCGTCGCGCTGCAGGAGACCAAGCTGGAGGACAGCCGGTTTCCGGACGAGGTCCTGGCCGCCGACGGCTGGCGCAGCGTGTTCGCCGGACAGAAGACCTACAACGGCGTGGCGATCCTCGCGCGCGGGGCGATCGACGATGTGCAGATCGGCATTCCCGGCTTCGAGGACGAACAGAAGCGGGTGATCGCGGCGACCGTCGCCGCGCCCGGAACGTCGGATCCGGTGCGCATCGTCAACCTGTACGTGGTCAACGGCCAGGACGTGGGCACCGACAAGTACGACTACAAGCTGCGCTGGCTCGATGCGGTGCACGGCTGGCTGGCCGCGGAGATCCAGCGGCATCCGCGGCTGGTGGTGCTGGGCGACTTCAACATCGCCCCCGACGACCGCGACGTCCACGACCCGGAGCTGTGGAACGACGGCCATATCCTGACCTCGACCGCCGAGCGCGACGCGCTGCGCAGGCTTTGCGCGCTGGGCCTGCACGACGGCTATCGCCTGCACCACGAGGAGGGCGGGGTGTTCAGCTGGTGGGACTACCGTCAGGCCGGATTCCGCCGCGACCGCGGCCTGCGTATCGACCTGACCCTGGTCTCGGACGCCTTGCGCGAGGCCTGTTCGGGCGCCGGCATCGATCGCGAGCCGCGCACCTGGGAGCGGCCGAGCGACCACGCCCCCGCCTGGGTCCAGCTGGGCTGAGCGGAGCGCCGCTCAGGCCAGCGCGGGGTCCGCGCGCAGGCCCTCGACCAGGTGATCGAACACCGTGCGGACCTTGGCCGAGACCCGGCGGCCCTCGTGATGCAGGACATGGACCGGCAGCGGCGGCGGCTCGAATCCGGCCAGCACCACCACCAGGGCGCCCGACGCCAGCGCCGGCGCGACCTGGTAGCTGAGCAGGCGCGCGCAGCCGTCGCCGGCGATCGCGGCGGCGATCGCCAGATCGGCGCTGTCGGTGGTCAGCCGCGAATGCACGCGCACGCTGCGGCCGGAGTCGAAACTCCACTCCGGGCCCGGACTCTGGCCGGTGAACTGGATGCAGGCATGCCCGGCGAGCGCGTCGGGGCTGGCGGGGACGCCGTGCGCATCCAGGTAGGACGGCGCCGCGCACACCATCCGCCGCACCTGCCCGACCTGGACCGCGCGCAACGACGATTCGGCCAGGGCGCCTAGGCGCACCGCGATGTCCATGTGTTCCTCGTAGAGGTTGACCACGCGGTCGACGAACAAGGTGTGCACGCTGATCAGCGGTTGCCGGCGCAGCAGGGTGCACAGCAGCGGGCCGACATGGCCGCGACCGAATAGCTGCGAGCTGGTGACCCCGACCCGGCCGCGCGGGGTCGCGTGGGTGCCGGCCGCCGCCGCCTCGGCCTCGGCCAGATCGGCGAGCAGGCGCCGGCATTCGTGCAGGAAGCGGTCGCCGGCATCGGTCAGCTGCACCCGCCGGGTGGTGCGGTGGAACAGCCGCGCGCCCAGCCGCGCCTCCAGCGCCGCCACCGCGCGGGTCACGC
>NZ_VICD02000075.1 GCF_006546735.2 Marilutibacter maris
GCGAGACCCTCGCATCCGGGGCCGGCGATGGCGATTCCGGTGCCGCCGCCGATGACGGCGGCGACGCGCGCGCGCCGGCCAGCCAGGGCAACCTGTTCGCCGCCGAAGAGACGCCGGACGCCGGCGGCGGCAGCGAACTGGGTCGCCGCACCAGCGAGGCGTTCGACAAGATCGTGACCCTCTATCTGGCCGCGCGCGCCGGCCACAAGCTGCACGGTCCGGACATCGTCGTCGCCGCCGAGAAGGCCGGCCTGGTCTACGGCTACATGGGCGTGTTCCACCGCCTGGTCGAGCATCATCCCGAGCGCGGCCCGGTGTTCAGCGTCGCCAACATCATGAAGCCGGGCAGCTTCGACATGGCCGAGATCCAGTCGCTGGAGACGCCGGCGATCGCATTCTTCCTGACCCTGCCCGCGCCGATGCCGGCGCTGGACGCCTGGGAGGCGATGCTGCCCACCGCGCAACGGATGGCCGAGCTGCTCGACGGCATCGTCCTCGACGAGCAGCGCAATGCGCTCGGCCGTCAGCGCATCGCCCACATCCGCGACGAGCTGCGCGCCTACGACCGCCAGCGCGAAGCGCCGCCGTTGAGCAAACCCGGCCGCTGGTGATTCGCGTCCAGGTTTCCGGGAGCGCTACCTAGCAGCGGCGCAAGCCGCGATGAAGTTAGAAGTTACCTGTCAGGACGCGTTCGCGGCTCACGCCGCTGCCACAGCCGTCCATTGGGACATGCAGCCACACAGATGAGCACCGATCCCGCCGCCCGTATCGCCGAGCTGTGCCGTCAGCTCAACGACGCCAACTACCGTTACCACGTGCTCGACGATCCGGCGATCCCGGATGCCGAGTACGACCGCCTGCTGCGCGAGCTGGACGAGCTGGAGGCCGCGCACCCGGAGCTGGCCAGCCCCGACTCGCCGACCCAGCGCGTCGGCGCGGCGCCGTCGGGCGCGTTCGACGAGGTCCGCCACGCGCTGCCCATGCTGTCGCTGGGCAATGCCTTCAGCGACGAGGAGGTCGCCGACTTCGTGCGCCGGATCGACGAGCGGATCGGCCGCGAGGCGCCGGTGTTCTCGGTCGAACCCAAGCTCGACGGCCTGGCGATCAGCCTGCGCTACGAGCACGGCCGCTTCGTCCAGGGCGCGACCCGCGGCGACGGCGCCACCGGCGAGGACGTGACCGCCAACCTGCGCACGGTCAAGGCGATTCCGTTGAGCCTGCGCGGCGAGGGCTGGCCCGAAGTGCTGGAGGTCCGCGGCGAGGTCTACATGCCGCTGGCCGAGTTCCAGGCCTACAACGCGCGGGCGCTGGCCGCCGCCGAGGAAGGCCGTGGCGACAAGGTGCTGGCCAATCCGCGCAACGGCGCCGCCGGTTCGCTGCGCCAGCTCGATCCGCGGGTGACCGCGCGCCGGCCGCTGGCGTTCTATGCCTACGGCGTCGGGCTGGTCGAGGGCGGCGAGCTGCCGGACACCCATTCGGCGACCCTGGCGAAGTTGCGCGAGTGGGGTTTTCCGGTCAGCGGCCAGAGCGACGTGGTCACCGGCCTGGACGGCCTGCTCGGCTATTACCGGCGCATGGGCGCCGCCCGCGACAGCCTGCCGTTCGACATCGACGGTGTGGTCTACAAGCTCGACGACTACGCCGGCCAGCGCGAGATGGGCTTCGTCTCGCGCGCGCCGCGCTGGGCGATCGCGCACAAGTTCCCGGCGCAGGAACAGTCGACCGTGCTGGAGGGCATCGACATCCAGATCGGCCGCACCGGCGCGGCGACCCCGGTCGCGCGCCTGCAGCCGGTGCAGGTCGCCGGCGTCACCGTGACCAATGCGACCCTGCACAACGCCGACCAGATCGCGCGCCTGGACGTGCGCGTCGGCGACACCGTGATCGTGCGCCGCGCCGGCGACGTGATTCCCGAAGTGGTGCGGGTGGTGGCCGACATGCGCGCACCCGACGCGCAACCGTGGACGATGCCGGCGCAGTGTCCGGTGTGCGGTTCGGAGCTGGTCCGCGACGAGGGCGGGGTGGTGTTCCGCTGCTCCGGCGGACTGACCTGCGCGGCGCAGCGCAAGGAGGCGGTGCGTCACTTCGCCTCGCGCCGGGCGATGGATATCGAGGGCCTGGGCGAGCGCTATGTCGAGGAACTCGACGATCTGGGCTACATCCAGAGCGTGGCCGACCTGTTCAAGCTGGAACTGGACGACCTGCTGGAGATGAAGCGGCGCGCCGACGAGCGCGACGGCACCACGCCGGCTCACCTGGAAAAGGCCGGGGCGAAGGGCGCAAAGGTCGCGACCAAGTGGGCCGAGAACCTGATCGAGGCGATCGACCACAGCCGCAAGGCCTCGCTGGAGCGCTTCCTGTTCGCGCTGGGCATCCAGCACGTCGGCGAGAGCACGGCCAAGGCGTTGGCCGCGTGGTTCGGCGACCTGCAGCTGATCCGGCGCCTGCCGTGGCCGCTGTTCAAGCGGGTGCCGGACATCGGCGGCGAGGTCGCGCGCAGCATCGGTCACTTTTTCGACCAGCCCGGCAACCAGCAGGTGATCGATGACCTGCTCGAACGCGGGGTGACGATCGCCGATACCCATACGCCGTCGCCGAAGCTGCGCGAGGCGCTGGGTCTGGCGGCCGTGCTGACCGACATGGAGATTCCCAAGGTCACCGCGCTGCGCGCCGAACAGCTGGCGACGGCATTCTCCGACGCCGCCGCGCTGCGGGATGCGCCCGAGCACGCCTTCGTGACCGCCGGCCTGCCCGCGGACTCGGCGCGCGCACTGGCCGGGTGGTTGTCGCAACCGCCGCATGCGGCGCTGCTGTCGCGCTGCGGCGAAGCGATGGCCGAGCTGTTCGCGCGCATGCCCGAGGGCGAGGCCGCCGCCGTCGGCCCGCTCGATGGCCAGACCGTGGTGCTGACGGGCACGCTGTCGGCGATGACCCGCGACGAAGCCAAGGCCCGGCTGGAGGCGCTGGGCGCCAAAGCGTCGGGCAGCGTGTCGAAGAAGACCCACTTCGTCGTCGCCGGCGAGGCTGCCGGTTCCAAACTGGCCAAGGCCGAACAGCTCGGTGTCGAGGTCTGGGACGAGGCGCGCCTGCTGGCGTTCCTGGCGGAGCACGAATGAACCGCAACAACGCCGTTCCTGGCCGTGGCCGCAGGAGCGGCGTGGGCCGCGATCCGGTCCGTGCCGCGAGGCGGGGCCGGTGAGCTGGCAACCCTCGGCCTCGTTCGAGGCGCTGCGCCTGCGCGCAGGCTTGAACGCCCGCATCCGCGCGTTCTTCGCCGAGCGCGGCGTCACCGAAGTCGAGACCCCGGTGATGTCGGTGGCCGGCAACACCGATCCGAACATCGCCTCCTTCGCGCTGGAGTTCAGCGGTCGCACCGATGGCGCGCCGCGCACGCGTTGGCTGCGCACCTCGCCGGAGTTTCCGCTCAAGCGCCTGCTCGCCGCCGGTTTCGGCGACTGCTATGAGTTGGGCCGGGTGTTCCGCGACGGCGAGGCCGGCGGCCGCCACAATCCCGAATTCACGATGCTGGAGTGGTACCGGCTGGGCTGGGACCACCGACGTCTGGTGACCGAGACCGCCGAGCTGGTGCAGGCGGCGCTGGCCCTGGTCGACCGTCGCGCGCGGCTGCAGACGATCGGTTACCACGAGCTGTACCGGCAGCGGTTGGGGGTGGATCCGGCCAGTACCGACGAGGCCGGCCTGCGCGCCGCGCTGGGCGACATCGAGATCGACCCACGCGGGCTGGGTCGCGACGACTGGCTCGATCTGTTGATGACCCATCGCCTGCAACCCGGCTTCGATCGCGACACCTTGTTGGCGGTGATCGACTACCCGGCCTCGCAGTGCGCGCTGGCGCGGGTTCGCGAAGACGGGGACGCCGTGGCGGTCGCCGAGCGTTTCGAGCTGTACCTGGGCCCGCTGGAACTGGCCAACGGCTACCACGAGCTCACCGATGCCGGCGAGCAGCGGCGGCGCTTCCTGCACGATGGCGGCGTGCGTGCGCGCCGCCAGCAGACGTCACCCCCGGTGGACGAGCGCCTGCTGGACGCGCTGGCGGCCGGTCTGCCGGCCTGCGCCGGAGTCGCGCTCGGCGTCGACCGGCTGCTGATGGCGATGCTCGGCAGCGGACGGATCGGCGATGTGCTGGCGTTCGACTTCGCGCGGGCGTGAATCCGTGACGCGGGAACGGTAACCGGGCGCTTGGGGCATTGCGTGTCGGGCGGCGTGTCACTACGGTGGCGATCGGCGCCGTCACTTGTCCGTTCAGGATCGGTTGCGCCGCGATCGTCCGCTGGCGGGCGGGGATTCAGGTGGTCGCGGTACCGTGGAAGCAGTCACGCGATGCGCGATGACGAAGTCATATCGGGAGGGAACAGGCAATGGGTGCGTTGATCCGGATGCTCGCGCCGGTACTGGTGCTGGCCTGCGCAGGCTGTATCTATGATCCGGGGTTCTTCGGTGGCGGCCCCACCGCGCCCGGCACGCCCTATCCGGGCGGCGGCCACCCCGGTTACCCGACCTATCCGAACTATCCCGATCCGTACCCGGACAACGGTCGCGGCGGTCCCTTCGTCTGCGAGTCCCGCGACAACCGTACCCAGCGCTGCCCGGCCGATACCCGTGGCGGCGTGCGCCTGGTGCGCAAGCTGTCGCGCGCTTCCTGCGTGGAAGGGCAGAGCTGGGGCGTGGATCGCAACGGCGTGTGGGTGACCCGTGGCTGCCGTGCCGAATTCGTTGCCGGCTACGGCGGCACCCCGCCGGGCTACGGCACCGGGCTGGTGCGCTGCGAGTCGCAGGACAACCGCACCCGGCATTGCCCGGCCGACACCCGTGGCGGCGTGCGCCTGTCGCGCAAGCTGTCGCGTGCCAGTTGCGTCGAGGGCCACAGCTGGGGTTACGACCGCGGCAGCATCTGGGTCAGCCGGGGGTGTCGCGCCGAGTTCGTGACCGGTCGCGGTGGCGGCCACCGTCCGACGCCGGACCCGGGACATGGCCGGATCGTGCGCTGCGAGTCGCGCGACGGCCGCCACCAACGCTGCAGCGTGCACGTGCCCAGGGGCGTGGTCCTGTCGCGGCAGTTGTCGCGCGCGCCGTGCATCCGCGACAGCAGCTGGGGCTGGGATCGCAACGGCATCTGGGTCGGCAGCGGCTGCCGGGCCGAGTTCAGCGTCCGCTGAGCGCCCGCGGTCGAGGTCCGCTGCGCGCACCCGCCAGCGGTTAGAATCTATCGATGACGCAAGCCATCGACTTCGACCGCTACGACCGCATCCGCCCGATCCGCTGGACCGGCGATACCCTTGAACTGCTCGACCAGCGCAAGCTGCCGTTCGAGGTCGAATACGTCCGTTGCGCGGACAGCGATGCGGTCGCGGAGGCGATCCGCCTGCTGATCGTGCGCGGCGCTCCGGCGATCGGCATTTCCGCCGCCTGGGGCGTGGTGCTGGCGGCGCGCGACATCGACGCGGCCGACGGCGCGCAGGCGCTGCAGCGGCTGGAACCGGCGATGCAGCGGCTCAATGCCGCCCGCCCGACCGCGGTCAACCTGGCCTGGGCGCTGGCGAGGATGCGCCGGGTGCTGGCCGCCGCCGGCGCCGACTGGCACGAGGTCATCGCGCGCGAGGCGCAGGCGATCGCCGACGAGGACCTGGCCGCCAATCGCCGCATGGGCGCGCTGGGCGCGGCCCTGATCGCCGAAGGCAGCGGGGTGATGACCCACTGCAATACCGGCTCGCTGGCGACCGCCGGCTTCGGCACCGCGTTGGGAGTGATCCGCGCCGGCGTCGCCCAGGGCCGGATCGCCCGCGTGTTCGCCGGCGAGACCCGGCCATGGCTGCAGGGCGCGAGGTTGACCTCGTGGGAGCTGCAGCAGGACGGGATCGCGCCGACCCTGGTCGCCGACGCGGCCGCCGCGCACCTGATGAAGGGCGGGGCGGTGCAATGGGTGATCGTCGGCGCCGACCGGATCTGCGCCAACGGCGACACCGCCAACAAGATCGGCACCTATCAGCTGGCGATCGCCGCCCGCCACCATGGCGCGAAGTTCATGGTGGTCGCGCCGTCCTCGACCGTCGACATGGATACCGCCAGCGGCGACGCGATCGAGATCGAGGAGCGCGATCCCGGCGAGATGTTCGCGATCGGCGGCGTGCGTACCGCCGCCCCGGACATCGCCGCGTGGAACCCGGTGTTCGACGTGACCCCGCACGAACTGATCGACGCGATCGTCACCGAGCAGGGCGTGATCGAGCGCCCTGACGCGGCGGCGATGCGGGCCGCGTTCGGCGGCTGAATCCGCGCCATCGGTCCGGGCCGCGCCGGGACCGCCGGCGGACGCGCCAAGTCCTTGTTTCTGCCCATAAATCGGCCGTGCCCGAGGCTGCGGGGAGGGGCCGTGTTGTGGTAAGATTTCACGTCTTTTTGATGGCGCTGCGCGCGTCGTCCCGGGCGGCGCCGGATCGGCCTGTCCGCGGGTGGCGCAACGTGGCCGATCCAACGCCCAATACGGAAACCTGATGGCCGATCTCGCCAAGGAAATCATCCCGGTCAACCTCGAAGACGAGATGCGTCGCAGCTACCTGGATTACGCGATGAGCGTGATCGTCGGTCGCGCGCTCCCCGACGCCCGGGACGGACTCAAGCCGGTGCACCGCCGCGTCCTGTACGCGATGAACGAGCTCGGCGCGCACAGCAACAAGCCGTACTACAAGTCGGCCCGCGTGGTCGGTGACGTGATCGGTAAGTACCACCCTCACGGCGACAGCGCGGTATACGACACCCTGGTGCGCATGGCGCAGCCGTTCTCGCTGCGCTACATGCTGATCGACGGCCAGGGCAACTTCGGCTCGATCGACGGCGACAACGCCGCGGCGATGCGATACACCGAAGCGCGGATGTCGCGGCTCAGTCACGAACTTCTGGCCGACATCGACAAGGAAACCGTCGACTTCCAGCCCAACTACGACGAGAAGGAACTCGAACCGTCGGTGCTGCCGACGCGGGTGCCGAACCTGCTGGTCAACGGCTCGGCCGGCATCGCGGTCGGCATGGCGACCAACATCCCGCCGCACAACCTGTCGGAGGTGGTCGACGCGACCATCGCCCTGATCGACAACCCCGAGATCGACATCGACGGGCTGATGGAGTACGTCCCCGGTCCCGACTTCCCGACCGCGGGCATCATCAACGGCACCGCCGGGATCATCACCGCCTACCGCACCGGCCGCGGCCGGGTGCGGATGCGCGCGCGCGCCGAGGTCGAGGTCAACGACAGCACCGGCCGCGAGGCGATCGTCGTCACCGAGATCCCCTACCAGGTCAACAAGGCGCGTCTGATCGAGAAGATCGCCGAGCTGGTCAAGGAAAAGCGCATCGAGGGCATCTCGGAGCTGCGCGACGAGTCCGACAAGGACGGCATGCGCATCTTCATCGAGGTCAAGCGCGGCGAGTCGGCCGAGGTGGTGCTGAACAACCTCTACCAGCAGACCCAGATGGAGTCGGTGTTCGGCATCAACATGGTCGCCATCGTCGACGGCCGGCCGCAGCTGCTGAACCTCAAGGACATGCTCGAGGTGTTCGTGCGCCACCGCCGCGAGGTGGTGACCCGTCGCACCATCTTCGAGCTGCGCAAGGCCCGCCAGCGCGCCCACATCCTGGAAGGCCTGACCGTCGCGCTCGCCAACATCGACGAGATGATCGAGCTGATCAAGACCTCGGAGAACCCGCAGGTCGCCAAGGAGCGCATGCTCGCCCGCCGCTGGGTACCGGGCCTGGTCGGCAGCCTGCTGGCCGCGGCCGGCGCCGAGGCCTCGCGTCCGGACGACCTGCCCAAGGGCGTCGGCCTGGTCGACGGCACCTACCAACTGACCGAGACCCAGGCCCAGCAGATCCTGGAGATGCGCCTGCACCGCCTGACCGGCCTGGAGCAGGAGAAGCTGACCGACGAGTACAAGCAGCTGCTGGAGGTCATCCGCGGCCTGATCGAGATCCTCGAGAATCCCGAGGTGCTGATGGAGGTCATCCGCACCGAGCTGCGCAACGTCAAGGAAGAGTTCGGCGATGCCCGCCGCAGCGAGATCCGGCAGAGCGAGGAGGACCTGGACATCCTCGATCTGATCGCGCCGGAGGACGTGGTCGTGACCCTGTCGCACGCCGGCTACGCCAAGCGCCAGCCGGTGACCAGCTACCGCGCGCAGAAGCGCGGTGGCCGCGGCCGCAGCGCGGCGGCGACCAAGGAAGAGGATTTCATCGACCAGCTGTGGCTGGTCAATACCCACGACACCCTGCTGACCTTCACCAGCGCAGGACGGGTGTTCTGGCTGCCGGTGCACCAGCTGCCCGACGCCGGCCCGAACGCGCGCGGACGCCCGATCGTCAACTGGATTCCGCTGGAGGAGGGCGAGCGCGTACAGGCGGTGCTGCCGGTGCGCGAGTACGACGAGGGCCGCTTCGTGTTCTTCGCGACCCGCAACGGCACGGTCAAGAAGACCCCGCTGACCGAGTACGCGTTCCGCCTGCAGAAGGGCAAGATCGCGATCAAGCTCGACGACGGCGACGCCCTGGTCGGGGTCGAGATGACCGACGGCGACCGCGAGGTGATGCTGTTCGCCAGCAATGGCAAGGCGGTGCGTTTCGCCGAGTCGGAGGTGCGCTCGATGGGTCGCACCGCCACCGGCGTGCGCGGCATGAGGCTGGCCGACGGCGAGGAGGTGGTGAGCCTGATCGTGGTCGAGGGCGACGGCGACATCCTGACCGCCAGCGAGCGCGGCTACGGCAAGCGGACCCCGGTCGACGAGTACCCGTGCAAGGGCCGCGGCATCCAGGGCGTGATCGCGCTCAAGACCACCGAGCGCAACGGCAAGCTGGTCGGCGCGGTGCAGCTGAGCGAGCAGCACGACGTGCTGCTGATCTCCGATGGCGGCACCCTGGTGCGTACCCGCGCGGCCGAGATCTCGCAGGTCAGCCGCAATACCCAGGGCGTGACCCTGATGCGATTGGCGGCCGACGAGTCGCTGCAGGCGGTCGAGCGTCTGGACGCCTCGCTCGATGGCGGCGACGAAGCCGATGGCGAGATCGATCCGGCATTGGCGGACGCCGCCGGAGCCGCGTCCGTGGCACCCGAGGAGGTCGCTGGCGAACAGCCGGATCCGACGGCCTGATCCCACGCTTGCCGGGCGCAGACGGTTCCTGCGATCGAGAACGCCGCCTTCGGGCGGCGTTCTTTTTTGCCGCGCCGGAGCCCTGGTGTCGCGCGAAATTTTCGTCACGGACGCAGGTCTATACTGGCGCGACGTCACGGAAGCCGCAGCCAGGGGGAGTACCACGATGGGGATCAGTCGCTTGCGCAAGTCCGCAGAGGGCCGCAGCCGCGGCGGTGGCCGATGGACTGCGTTGCTGCTGCTCGCCCTGCTGCTCCCGACCGCCTGCCAGCGCGACCAGGACGGCCAGTTGCCCGCCACCAGCGGCGAGAAGATCCAGGCCGAGGCGGCGACCACGCAGGCCGGTTTCGCGCTGGCTTCGGCCTATCCCGACCAGCACGACGAGCAGCTGGCGATCGCGCTGGAGTTCACCCAGCCGGTGGTCGGCTCGCAGGATTTCGACGCCCTGATCGCGGTCGCCAGCTCCAAGGGCGCGGCGGTATCGGGCAGCTGGGTGCTCGACGACGAAGGCAAGGTGCTGCGGTTTCCGCATGTCGAGGCCGACAAGGACTACACCGTCACCATCAAGGCCGGCCTGACCGCCGCCGCCGGCGACCGCCTCGACCGGGAACTGGTCAAGACCGTGCATACCGGGCCGCTGGAACCGGTGGTCGGTTTCGCCTCCCAGGGCAGTGTGCTGCCCGCGCGCGACAGCCGCGGCCTGCCGGTGGTTTCGGTCAACGTGGACGAGGTCGACGTCGAGTTCCTGCGCGTGCGCGAGGCATCCCTGCCCAGGTTCTTCAGCGAGTACCAGCGTGGCGGCCGCCGCGACGGCTGGCAGCTGGACGCCAACTACCGCGACAACACACCGCTGGGCGATCTGGCCGAACCGGTCTACGTCAACCGCTTCGTGCTCGGCGGCAAGCCCAACGAACGGGTGCTGACCCATCTGCCGTTGCAGGACATCCGGGAGCTGCAGGAACCGGGCCTGTACTTCGCGGTGATGAAGCGCACCGGCCGCTTCGGCGACGACTTCGAGACCGCGTTCTTCACCGTCAGCGACCTCGGCCTGCACGTGCGCGCCTACAAGGACACGCTGTTCGTGCATACCGCCTCGCTGGCCAGCGGCGCGCCGGTCAGCGGCACCGGGCTGCGCATTCTCGACGCCAAGGGCGAGCCCGTGCTCAAGGGCGAGACCGACCGGCACGGCAACGCGATGCTCGAATACAGCCTCGATGCCGGCCACGTGCTGGTCGCCGAGCGCGGCAGCGACGTTTCGATGCTGCCGTTCAACCAGCCCGCGCTCGACCTGTCCGAGTTCGCCGTCTCGGGACGCGAGCAGGCCTGGTTCGACGTGTTCGCCTGGTCCGGTCGCGATCTGTACCGGCCCGGCGAGACGGTGCGGGTGTCGGCGCTGTTGCGCGACCAGGACGGTCAGCCGCTGAAGGCCGGCGGCAGCGGCGGCGACCTGTCCAAACAACCGCTGTACGTGCGCTACGTGCAGCCCGACGGCAAGATCCTGATCGAGTCCGCGCTCAGCCCCGATCCGCGCGGATACGTTCGCCATGAGCAGACCATCCCGGCCGATGCCGCGACCGGACGCTGGAAGATCGAGTTCCGCAGCGACCCGGCGAGCAAGGAGGCGGTGCAGGGGATGACCCTGCGGATCGAGGAGTTCCTGCCGGAGCGGATGAAGCTCGACCTCGACAGCGCGCAGGCCGTGCTCAAGCCGGGCGAAGCGCTGAAGCTCAAGGCCACCGGCGCCTACCTGTATGGCGCCTCGGCGGCCGGCAACCGCTTCACCGCCAAGCTCGCGGTCGCGGTGGAACAGCATCCGCTCGACAACCTGCCGGGCTGGTTCTTCGGCGATCCCACCGTGGATCTGCCGCGCGAGGCCAAGGAGGTCGTCGACGCCAAGCTGGGCGAGGACGGCAGCTACACCGCGGACATCAAGTTGCCGGCCGAGGTCAAGGCCGACACGCCGGTCGCGGCGATCGTGTCCGGGAGCCTGTTCGAGACCGGCGGACGCAGCGTCAATCGCAATCTGAAGCGGGTGCTGTGGCCGGCCGAGGCCCTGGTCGGCGTGCGCCCGCTGTTCGACGACAAGGAGGGAACCGACGCCAATGCCAGCGCCGGTTTCGAGCTTGGGCGTTTCGGCGTCGACGGCAAGCCGCGTCCGGGCAAGGGCCTGCGGGTGACCCTGGTGCGCGAGCATCGCGACTACCACTGGAACCACGACGACGAACACGGCTGGGACTACGACTTCGTCCGCCGTTTCGAGGACATCGAAACGCGCGAGGTCGAGGCTGGCAGCGCGCCGCTGCGGATCGACTTCCCGGTCGAGTGGGGCGACTACCGGATCGACGTGTTCGACCCCCAGACCCGGCTGACCACGCGCTACCCGTTCACCGCCGGCTGGAGCTGGAACGACGAGAACCGCGGCCTCGACGCGCGTCCGGACAAGGTCAAGCTGTCGCTGGACAAGACCAGCTACCGCGCCGGCGACACCCTGGAGGTGACCCTGACCCCGCCGCACGAGGGGCGGGGCCTGGTGATGGTCGAGAGCGACCGCATGCTGTTCGTGCAGGGCGTGGACGTGAAGGCCGGCACCAAGGTCGAGATTCCGGTCACCGCCGACTGGGAGCGCCATGACGTCTACGTGACCGCGCTGGTGTTCCGCGGCGGCAGCGCACCGAGCAAGGTGACCCCGGCGCGGGCGGTGGGCGTCGCCCACGTGGTGATGGACCGCAAGGACCGCAAGGTCGCGGTCGGCCTGGTTTCGCCGGAGATGATGCGTCCCGAGCAGGACATGCCGGTGACCGTCAGCGTGCCCGAGCTGGCCGGCAAGGACGCCTGGGTGACCGTCGCCGCGGTCGACGTCGGCATCCTCAACATCACCCGCTTCCCGGTACCCGATGCGGCCGCGCATTTCTTCGCCCAGCGGCGACTGGGCGTCGACGCCTACGACGTCTACGGCCGCGTGATCGAGAGCTTCGACGGCAGCCTGGCGCGGATCCGCTTCGGCGGCGACATGGCCTTGCAGCCGCTGGTGCAGGCACGGCGTCCGACCGCGCGGGTGCAGACCGTCGACCTGTTCGCCGGGCCGGTCAAGCTCGACGGCAAGGGCAATGCACGCCTGGCGCTGCCGGTGCCGGACTTCAACGGCACCCTGCGGGTGTCGGCACTGGTCTATGCCGGCGGCCACTACGGCAGCCGCGATCGCGAGACCGTGGTGCGGGCGCCGGTGCTGGCCGAGGCGAGCCTGCCACGGGTGCTGGCGCCGGGCGACCGCAGCAAGGTCACCCTCGACGTGCAGAACTTCACCGACAAGCCGGGCAGCTTCAAGGTCCGTGTCGACGGCATCGGTCCGCTCTCGGTCGATGGCGGCGAACGCAGTGTCGAGTTGAAGGTCGAGGGCAAGGCCACGCTCGATTTCCCGCTGACCGCGCGCGAGGGTTACGACGTCGCCCAGGTCCGGGTCCGTGTCGAGGGCAACGGCTACAAGGTCGACCGCAAGTACGACCTGCCGGTGCGCCCGGCCTGGCCGTCGGTGCTGCGCGCCCGTACCCGGGTGCTCGACGAGCTCGCCGCGATCCAGCTCGATCCGGGCCTGGCCGACGGATTGATGCCCGGCTCGGTGACCGCGCGCCTGTCGGTCAGCGCATTGCCGCCGATCCCGTTCGCCAGCGCGCTCGACGGCGCGCTCAAGTACCCGTACGGCTGCGCCGAGCAGACCACCAGCAAGGGCTACGCGACGCTGGAACTGGACGATGCGACCGCGAAGATGCTCGGCATCGAGGGGCTTGGCGAGGGCAAGCGCCGTCATCGCATGGAAGGCGCGTTCGCGCGCCTGGCCGGAATGCAGATCAACTCCGGACACTTCTCGATGTGGGGCGATGGCGACTACGTCAATCCGATCATCACGCCCTACATCGTCGAGTTCCTGCTCGATGCGCGCGAAGCCGGCTTCGCGGTGCCCGATGCGATGCTGCAGAAGGCGCTGAAGGTGCTCAACGAGGATCTGCTGGCCGGCGGGCCGTCCTATTTCGGCTACGACCGCCGCGAGCATCTCAAGTTCGCCTACAAGGCCTACGCCGGCTACGCGCTGGCGCGGGTCAACCGCGCGCCGCTGGGCACGCTGCGGGCGATGTACGACAACGAGCGCGACAAGAGCGTGACCGGACTGCCGCTGGTGCACCTGGGCCTGGCGCTGAGCCTGCAGGGCGACAAGGCACGTGGTGCCCGTGCGATCGCCGCCGGTTTCGACCGCAGCTCGGCGTCGCGGCCGCGCTATCTGGGCGACTACGGCAGCCGCGTGCGCGACGATGCGTTGATGATCGCGCTGGTGCACGAACACGACCTCGCCAGGCCCGAGTACGACGCACGGGTGGTCGACCTGGGCCGCGAACTCGACAGCCGCCGCAACCGCGGCTGGCTGTGGCTGAGCACCCAGGAGCAGGTCGCGCTGGCGCGACTGGGCAAGGCGCTGATGGCCGACCAGGGCAATCGCGTCTCCGGCCAATGGCTGGTCGATGGAAAGATCAGCGATGCCGCCGAGGCGCGTTACATCGGTCGCGACTTCGATCATGCCGGGCTGTTGTCCGGGGTGCGCTTCAGCCCGCAAGGGAAGGTGCCCCTGTACGCCAACCTGGAGGTCGCCGGCGTGCCGCGCAGCGCACCGGCGCCGGACGCCTCGGTGATCAAGGTCGAACGCCGCTGGTTCACGCCGGAGGGCAAGCCCTGGGAAGGCGGTGCGCTGGAGGAGGGCGACGTGCTGATCGCCGCGGTCAGCGTCAGCGCCGACCAGGACATGCCCGACGCGCTGTTGACCGAGCTGCTGCCGGCCGGACTGGAGATCGAGAACTTCAATCTCAGCGACGCCAAGCAGTGGGCCGACGTGGTGGTCGACGGCATCACCCTGAGCGAGCGCGACCGGGCCGCCGAGATCCGCTACGAGGAGTATCGCGACGACCGCTATGTGGCCGCGCTCAAGCTCGACCGGCGCGATACCGATCACGTGTTCTACATGGTCAGGGCGGTCACCCCGGGCGTCTACGCGGTACCGCCGTCGCTGGTCGAGGACATGTACCGGCCCAATCTGCGCGGCATCGGCCGGGCGGTACCGGCCAGGATCACGGTGGTGCCGCCGGGCGGTTGATCCCGCCCCGGCGGCTGTCGCCGGGGGCGGGTCCCGATGCCCGGCGGGCCATCGTCCCAGGCTCCCGTAGGAGCGGCGAGAGCCGCGATTGCACGACGTTCTCATCCGCACATGTCCGTGATCGAACCCAGCACAAGCCGGCGTCCCCCGAGAGGGCGCCGGCTTGCCCTCAAGCTGACCCTGGCGGGGCTGCTGCTGGCGACCCTGGCGATGCTGCTGGACCTGGCCTTTCCGTTGCCCGTGCCGGACGCGCGCGGTGCCGGCGCGGTGGTGGTCGCCGCCGACGGCACGCCGCTGCGCGCCTTCGCCGACCGCAACGGGATCTGGCGCTACCCGGTCGAGCTGGAGGAGGTCTCGCCGCTGTATGTCGAGGCGCTGCTGGGATACGAGGACCGCTGGTTCTGGCGCCACCCGGGAGTCAATCCCCTGTCGATGCTGCGCGCGGGCGGGCAGTGGCTGCGGCATGGCCGGGTGGTGTCCGGCGGTTCGACCCTGACCATGCAGGTCGCCCGCATCCTGGATCCGCCGGCGGGCGGCAGCCGCACGCCGTGGGCGAAGGCGCGCCAGGTGCTGCGGGCGCTGCAACTGGAAGCGCATCTGTCCAAGCGCGAGATCCTGACCCTGTACCTCAACCATGCGCCGTTCGGCGGCACCATCGAGGGGGTCGAGGCGGCCAGTTGGGCCTATCTCGGCAAGCCGTCCTCGCAGCTGTCGCACGCCGAGGCGGCATTGCTGGCGGTGCTGCCACAGGCACCGAGCCGGTGGCGCCCGGACCGTGAACCGGAGGCGGCCGGTGCCGCCCGCGACAAGGTGCTCGAACGCATGGCCCGGCTCGGCCGCTGGAGCCGGGCCGAGGTCGAGGATGCGCGCATCGAGACCGTGGTGTCGCGTTCGCTGGCGCCGCCGCGCCACGCCGCGCTGCTGGCCAGGCGCCTGCGCCAGCAGTTGCCGCGGGCGCGCAGGATCACCTCGACCCTCGACATCGAGTTGCAGCGGACCCTGGAAGCGCGCGTTTCCAGCTACTTCTCGAGCCTGCCCGAGCGCACCTCGGCGGCGCTGCTGGTGGTCGACAACGCGACCCTGGAGGCGCGCGCCTATGTCGGCTCGGTCGAATTCGCCGATGCCGAGCGGCTCGGCCACGTCGACATGGTGCGCGCCTGGCGTTCGCCTGGATCGACGCTCAAGCCCTTTCTCTACGGGCTGGCGATCGACGACGGCCTGATCCATTCCGAGAGCCTGCTGGTCGACGCGCCGCAGTCCTTCGGCGACTACCGCCCCGGCAACTTCGACGCCGCCTTCAACGGACCGGTAAGCGTCGCGACGGCGCTACGGCTGTCGCTCAACGTGCCGGCGGTCGACGTGCTCGACCGGCTGGGGCCGGCGCGGTTCTCGGCCCGGCTCGCGCATGCCGGCATCGAGCTGCACTGGCCGCGCGGCGCGTCGCCGAACCTGGCGATGATCCTCGGCGGCACCGGTGCGCGGCTGGAGGATCTGGTGGGCGCCTATGCCGCGCTCAACCGCGACGGACTCGCCGGCCACGTCCGCTACCGGCCCGACGAAGCCGGCAGCGAGCGACGCCTGCTTTCGCCGGGGGCGGCCTGGATCGTGCGCGAGATCCTGGAAGGCAATCCACGCCCGGGCACCGCCGTCGATACCTTCGATGCCAGCCGGCGCGCGCGCGTGGCCTGGAAGACCGGCACCAGTTACGGGTTCCGCGACGCCTGGGCGTTGGGCTCGACCCGCAGCTACACGGTCGGGGTCTGGGTCGGTCGGCCGGACGGAACGCCGTTGCCCGGACAGTACGGCGCGGTGACCGCGCTGCCGCTGCTGTTCGAGGTGATCAACACCCTGCCGAGTCCGCGCGGCGATGCCGCGCCGTCGCCGCCGCCGGACACGGTGGCCCAGGTGGATATCTGCTGGCCGCTGGGCCTGCCGCCGGATCCGCGGGCGCCGGAGCTGTGCCAGCAGCGGCACGCCGCGTGGACCCTGCAGGGGGTGGTGCCGCCGACCTTCGCCGAGCGCGGCGCCCGCTTGTGGAGCGCCGGCGAGGTCCGCTTCGATGTCGATGCCGGCAGTGGCGAACGCTTGTCGGCGCAGTGCGCCCGCGACCATGAGCGCCGCGCCGCCCGGATCGCGCGTTGGCCGGCGCTGGCATCGCCGTGGTTGACGCGCGCGCAACGCACGGCCTCGCGGTTGCCGCCGCTGGCCGCCGACTGCGTCGACGACGGCCGCGAAGGGAGCGAGGCGCTGAGCATCGAGGGCATCAACCATCGTGCGACCCTGGCGACGGCGCCGGGCGGGCGCGGCGGCCTGCGCCTGTTCGTGCGGGCGGTCGGCAGCGATACCCGGATCCGCTGGCTGCTGGACGGACACCTGATCGGCGAGTCGCAGGGTAGCGGGCGCTTCGAACACGACTTCGGCGAGCCCGGCGCGCATACCCTGACCGCGCTGGCCGACAGTGGCGCCTGGGCCAGCGTGGACTTCAGGGTGCTGCGCTGAAGACCGTCGGCCGGTTGCGGCTTATGCCGCTCCCGCAAGGCTGCGGAGCGACGGGACGATGTAGGAGCGGCGTAAACCGCGATGCGGACGCCCTGGTATCCGGGCGTCCGCACTCCCGGGTCAGGACAGCTGCGCGAGCACGTATTCGGCCGAGGACACCTTGAACTCGCCGGGCGCCTCGACCCACAGCTGCTTGACCACGCCATCCTCGGCATACAGCGCGAAACGCTTGGCGCGCAGTCCCATGCCGTAGGCGGTGGCATCCAGTTCCAGCCCCAGCGCCTTGGTGAACTCGCCGTTGCCATCGGCGAGCATCAGCAGCTCGGCCGGCACCTGCTGGGACTGCGCCCAGGCCTGCATCACGAACGGGTCGTTGACCGACAGGCAGGCGATGTCGACGCCCCTGGCGCGGAACGCGTCGAAGTGCTCGACGAAGCCAGGCAGGTGGCGTTCGGAGCAGGTCGGGGTGAACGCGCCCGGGACCGCGAACAGGACCATCTTGTTGCCGGCGAACAGCGACGCGGACGCGACCGGTTCGATGTCGTTGCCGACCTTCTGGAGCAGGATGTCGGGGAGGGTGTCGCCGATCTGGACGGTCATGGGAGATCTCCGTGGGGAAGCCGGAAGTCTAGCGCGTCGGAGACGGCCTGAATGCCTCGGAACGACTTGAAATCCGCCCGCCGGTACCCATTTTCCGGACATGGCCGCAGCGGCCGTGGGCCGAGGCGGCCGGACCCGAATCCCTCTTGACTGGAGTATCGACATGAACATTGTCCGTTACAGCCAGCGGCCCGGCCCTGGCGCATTGCAGGAAGAAATCAGGCAGGTCTTCGATCGCTTTTTCGACAACGACGACCGCGACGAATCGTCGGTGGTGACCAGCCAGTGGGTGCCCCGCGTCGACGTCAGGGAAGAGGCCGACCGCTTCGTGCTGTATGCCGATCTGCCGGGCGTCGACCCGGAGGAGATCGAAGTGCAGATGGACAAGGGAATCCTGTCCATCAAGGGCGAGCGCAAGGCTCAGGACGCCACCGGCAGCGAGCGGTTTTCACGTATCGAGCGCTACCATGGCAGCTTCCATCGCCGCTTCGCGTTGCCGGACAGCGCCGATCCCGACGGGATTGCCGCCAACGGCCACAATGGGGTGCTGGAGATCGTCATTCCGAAGAAGCCCGAAACCACGCCGCGTCGTATCCAGGTGGGCAGGCCCGACTGACCGGCCACGCTTCCGGCGAGGCCCCCAACGCGGCCGGCGGACCATCGCCGGCCGCTGCCCGTGGAGGTCCGTGACGGAGCGGTTCCCGGGCTGCCTGACCCGCCGTCACCCAACACTTTCCGGACCAGGAGCCCTGGATGCAGTTCAAGGACTACTACGAAACCCTGGGCGTCGAGCCCAGCGCGGGCGATGCGGAGATCAAGACCGCGTACCGGCGGCTCGCCCGCAAGTATCACCCCGATGTCAGCAAGGAGCCTGGCGCGGAGGACAAGTTCAAGGCGGTCAACGAGGCATACGAGGCGCTGCGCGATCCGGACAAGCGCCGGGCCTACGACCAGTTGCGCGCACGCGGCTACCGGCCGGGCGACGAGGTGCAGCCGCCGCCGGGCGGTTTCGGAGGCGGTTTCGACGGTGCCGGTTTCGAGGAGATCTTCGCCGGCGGCGGTGCCGGTGGCGGTTTCAGCGACTTCTTCGAGAGCCTGTTCGGCCAGGGCCGTCGCGGCGGCGGGTTCCGTGGCCCGGGCGGTCCGCGCGGGCCGTCGGTGCCGCCGCGCGGCGATACCCGCGCCAAGCTCGCGGTGCCGCTGGAAGCGGTCTACGACGGCGGCAGCGTGCGCATCTCGATCAATGGCAAGACCCTGGACGTGCGTGTGCCCAAGGGGGTCCGCGAGGGCCAGGCGATCCGCCTGGCCGGCCAGGGCGAGCACGGCGATCTGCTGCTGGAGATCGAGTACGCGGCGCATCCGCAGTTCGAGGTCGACGGCCGCAACATCATCCACGTGCTGCCGCTGGCTCCGTGGGAGGCGGCGCTGGGTGCGAGTCTGAGTGTTCCGACCCTGGGCGGCGCGGTCGAGGTCAAGGTGCCGGCCAATTCCGAAGCCGGACGCAAGCTGCGCCTGCGCGGCCGCGGGCTGCCCGGCGCCACTCCCGGCGATCAGATCGTCGAGCTGGAGGTGCTGGCCCCGCGCGCGGAGAACGAGGCGCAGAAGGACGCCTATACCGCGTTGCGCGATGCGTTCGGGGACGACTGGCGGAGGGTGTGAGGCGGGCGGGGCGGCGCTGCCGCCAGGGACCGGTGGCTGGCGCCGCTCAGGCGCTGGCCGGCAGCAGCTGGCCGATCACCTCGGACAGGTCGCTTTCGGTGAACGGCTTGGTGATGTAGGCCTTGGCGCCCTGGCGCATGCCCCAGACGCGGTCGGTGTCCTGGTCCTTGGTGGTAACCAGCACCACCGGGATATGGCGGGTCGCCTCGTCGCGGCAGATCGAGCGGGTGGCCTGGAAGCCGTTGAGGTTCGGCATCACCACGTCCATCAGCACCAGGTCGGGCAGCTCGCGCTTGGCCGCCTCCACGCCGGCGGCGCCATCCTCCGCGGTGAGTGCTTCATGGCCGAGCTTCTCGACGATGCGCCGGATGCCCATCAGCTGCGAAGGTGAGTCGTCGACGATCAGGATGCGCGCCATAGTGGTCCCCCGGGAACGTGAACCCGATTGTAACGGCGGGCGGTGACGCCGCAAGCGCCGGTGCCTCAGTCCGCGAACGCGACCAGGGTCCGGCCGAAGGATCCGCCCGACAGCATGGTCCCGAACACCTCCGGCAGCCCATCCAGGCCGACCTCGCGGGTGCAGATCCGCTCCAGATGTCGAGGCTTCCAGTCGCTGGCCAGGTGCTGCCAGACGGTTTCACGGATATCGCGGGCGGTACCGGCCGAGGCCACGCCCAGCAGCGAGACCCCGCGAATGATGAACGGCATCACTGTCGCCTCCAGCGCATGCGAGGCGGCCAGGCCGGCGCTGGCGACATTGCCGTAGGGCTCGGTCTGGGCCAGCAGGCTGGTCAGCATCGGCCCGCCGACGTTGTCCAGGCCGCCGCCGAAGCGGGCCGACTCCATCGGCCGGGTCGTGGCCAGGGCGTCGCGACCGAGCACCTCGCTGGCGCCGATCGACTTCAGATAGTCGGCCTGGTCGGCCTTTCCGCTGATCGCGTGCACCTCGAAACCGGCGCGGCTGAAGATGTCCAGCGCCAGCGAGCCGACGCCACCGGTGGCGCCGGTGACCGCGAGCGGGCCCAGCTCGGGGGTCTGCCGGTTCTCGGTCATCCGCAGCAGCGCCAGCGCCGCGGTGAAGCCGGCGGTGCCCAGGATCATGCTCTCGCGCAGGCTGAGCCCGGGCGGCAGCGGGATCGCCCACTTCGCCTCCAGCCGCGCGTACTGCGAGTAGCCGCCGTCGCGGGTCTCGCTCAGGCCGCAGCCGGTGACCAGCACCGCGTCGCCCTCGCGGAAACCGGGGTCGGTCGAGGCGACCACGTGGCCGGCCACGTCGATGCCGCCGACCAGCGGGAAGCGGCGCAGGATCTTGCCCTTGCCGGTGCCGGCAAGGGCATCCTTGAAGTTCACCGACGAATAGGCGGTGCGGATCACCACCTCGCCGGGCGAGAGGTCGTCGATCGACAGCGGCTCGATGCCGCTGCGGTAACCGGCGTCATCGTTGTGGATGCGGAAAGCGTCGAAGGTCGCGGGGAGGGGGGACATCGGGAGCTCCTTGTGGGTCGGACGCGGCGGACGGCCGGGGCGGGGATTCAGCGCAGCGACTTGCGCCGCTTCTCGTCCATCCACTTGTCGGCCTGTGCCGGTGAATAGTCGCGCATCCACGCCAGCATCGCCGGGATGTCGTCGCCGTGCCAGAGGTCGGCGCGCTGGTCCGGATGCAGGAAGCGTTCGGCGACCATGCGGTCGATCATCGCGATCAGCGGCGCGTAGAAGCCTTCCACGTCGAGGAAGGCGCAGGGGCGCTGGCCGATGCCGAGCTGGCGCCAGGTCAGCATCTCGAACATCTCGTCGAGGGTGCCGAAGCCGCCGGGCAGGGCGATGAAGCCGTCGGCGAGGTCGAACATGCGCGCCTTGCGCTCGTGCATGTTGGCGACCACCTCCAGTCGGGTCAGGCCCTGGTGGGCGACTTCCCACTGCACCAGTTGCTCGGGAATCACGCCCACGACCTCGCCCCCGCCCTCCAGCACGGCATCGGCGACGATGCCCATCAGGCCGACGTTGCCGCCGCCGTAGACCAGGCCGATGCCCTCGGCGGCGAGCCGGTGGCCCAGGGCCATGGCCCGCTCCGCGTAGGCCGGGTTGGAGCCGGCATTGGAGCCGCAATAGACGCAGACGCTGCGCATGATCAGTAAGCCTCCAGCATGATGATGCCCGACATTTTCCGTGCCGCCTCGCGTTGGGCGCGCGGTTGCAGTTTCGACAGCAGGTTCCAGAACCAGGCCCCGCGCATGCTCCGCTCCAGTCGCAGTGACTCGTCCCAGCTCGAACGGAAGTCGCGTTCGCGCCAGCCCAGCGGCTCGAAGAAGGCGGTGCCTTCGGCGGGACCGAACAGGAATGGCGCATTGGCCTGCTGCAGACGGCGCTGCCAGTTGCGCGCCAGCATCTTCAGCAATCGTGGCGAGGCCAGGTCGCTCATCCACAGCGTGCCCGGGCCCAGGCCGCGCAACGCGCGGGCGAGGTCGGCGACCTGGGTGGGCTCGAGGTAGATCAACAGGCCCTCGGTGATCACCAGCACCGGTCCGTCGGCGGCGGCGCGGGCGACAACCGCGTCGCGGGCGCCGGCTTCGCGCAGGTCGGCGGTGACGAACTCCAGCCGGCAGCGCGGCGTTTCCTGCCGCATGTGGTCGCGGAAGTAGTCGACCATCTCCGGCAGGTCTACGTGCAGCCAGCGTAGGTCGGCGGGCAGGTCGAGCCGGTAGGGGCGGGCGTCGAGACCGGCGGCCAGGTTGAGCACGCTGCGCACACCGTTGCCGACCGCCTCCAGCAGCAGCTCGTCCATCACCTGGGTGCGCACGACCATCGGCCAGCTCATCGACATGCCCTTGGGCATCGAAGCGACGATCGCCGCGCCTCGTTCGCCGGCGAGCCGGCGCGCGTACGGGTCGTGGAAATGCGCATCGCCGCGCTCGCTTTCCATCGCGCGATACATCGCGACCCACAGGGCGGTGTCGGATACGTTGCGGATCGGGCGCGGGTCGTTCATCACGGTGTTCCTCCAACGACGAAGCCGCCGGCGGCACGGGGCGGCGGGCGGCTTCGGCGGGTGATCCGGAGTCGGGCTCCGGAATCGCTCAGTTGGCCTTGTGGATGGCGCGCTTGGACACCGCCATAGCGGCGTCGTGGATCGCCTCCGACAGGGTCGGGTGGGCGTGGCAGATGCGTGCGAGGTCGTCGGCCGAGCCCTTGAACTCCATCGTCAGCACGCCCTCGTGGACCAGCTCGGACACGTTCACGCCAACCAGGTGCAGGCCCAGCACGCGATCGGTCTCGGCGTGCGCGATCACCTTCACGAAGCCCGCCGGCTCGGCCATCGCGACCGCGCGGCCGACCGCGGCGAACGGGAAGCTGCCGGTCTTGTACGGCACGCCCTCGTCCTTGAGCTGCTGCTCGGTCTTGCCGACCCAGGCGATTTCCGGTTCGGTGTAGATCACCCACGGAATGGTGTCGAGGTTGACGTGGCCCGGCAGGCCGGCGATCAGCTCGGCGACCGCGATGCCTTCCTCGAAGCCCTTGTGCGCCAGCATCGGACCGCGCACGCAGTCGCCGACCGCCCAGACGCCGTCGACGCCGGTGTGGCAGTGCTCGTCGACCTCGATCTGGCCGCGCTCGTTGAGCTTGACGCCGGTGCCGTCGGCGAGCAGGCCGCCGCTCGCGGCGCGGCGGCCGACCGCCACCAGCAGCTTGTCGACGGTCAGGCTCTGCTCACCCTTGGCGTCGCTGTAGGTGACCACGACTTCCTTCTTCTTGCCCTTGCCCTTGATCTCGGTCGCGCTGACCTTGGCGCCCAGGCGAATGTCCAGGCCCTGCTTCTTGAACTCGCGCGCGGCGGTCTTGGCGACCTCGGCGTCGGCGGCGGCGAGGAAGTCCGGCAGTGCCTCGAGGATGGTGACCTCGGCGCCCAGTCGCTTCCACACGCTGCCCAGCTCCAGGCCGATCACGCCGGCGCCGATCACCGCCAGGCGCTTGGGCACCTCGGTGAAGTCCAGCGCGCCGACGTTGTCGACGATGTTCTCGCCGTCGAACTTGGCGAACGGCAGCTCGATCGAATCCGAACCCGCAGCCAGGATCACGTTGGTGCCCTTGAGCTCGACCTCGGAACCGTCGTGCTGCTTGACCTTGACGATGTTGCCCTTGTGCAGGGTGCCGAAACCGTAGAACGGGGTGACCTTGTTCGCCTTGAACAGCATCGCGATGCCGCCGGTGAACTGCTTAACGATCTTGTCCTTGCGGTCGATCATCGTGCCGACGTCCATCTTGGCATCCTTGAAGCTGATGCCGTGCTCGCCGAACAGGTGGCCCATGTTCCAGTACTGGCGCGAGGAGTCGAGCAGCGCCTTCGACGGAATGCAGCCCACGCGCAGGCAGGTGCCGCCGAGGGCGGGCTTGCCGTCCTTGCCCAGCGCCGCGTCGATGCAGGCGGTCTTCAGGCCCAGCTGGGCGGCGCGGATGGCGGCGTGGTAGCCGGCAGGGCCGGCGCCGATGACGACTACGTCGAATTGTTCGCTCATTTCATTCGCTCACGAGAGGAGGAGTGAGTGGAGAGAAGCGAGGAGCGGGAGAAGGAAACAAAGCAGGCTGCTCCCACTCCTCCCTCCCGGTCGTTCACTTCCCGCTCGAATCTGCAGGAGTGGGTGGAGGGAAGCGAGGATCGAGCCAATCAACCGCTCTCACGCCTCGCTCCCGACCACTCGCTCCTTGCCCTTACATGCCCAGCAGCATGCGGTGCGGGTTCTCGAGCTGGTTCTTGATGTCGACCAGGAACAGGACCGCGTCCTTGCCGTCGATGATGCGGTGGTCGTAGCTCAGCGCGATGTACATCATCGGCGCGGCGACGACCTGGCCGTTCTCGACGATCGCGCGCTCCTTGATCGCGTGCATGCCGAGGATGGCCGACTGCGGCGGGTTCACGATCGGAGTCGACATCAGCGAGCCGAAGGTGCCGCCGTTGGTGATCGTGAAGGTGCCGCCCTGCAGGTCCTCCAGCGCCAGCTTGCCGTCGCGTGCCTTGGTCGCGTATTCGGCGATGCCCTTCTCGACGTCGGCGAAGCCCATGCGCTCGACATTGCGCAGGACCGGGGTGACCAGGCCCTTGTCGGTCGAGACCGCGATCGAGATGTCGGCGTAACCGTGGTAGATGATGTCGTCGCCGTCGACCGAGGCGTTGACGATCGGGTGGCGCTGCAGGGCGTTCGCGGTGGCCTTGGCGAAGAAGCTCATGAAGCCCAGCTTGATGCCGTGCTCCTTGAGGAAGCTCTCGCCGAGCTCCTTGCGCATCGCCATCACCTTGCCCAGGTTGACCTCGTTGAACGAGGTCAGCATCGCGATCGACTCCTTCGACTGCATCAGGCGCTCGGCGATGCGCTTGCGCATACGGGTCATCGCCACGCGCTCCTCGGGACGCGCGCCGCCGGCCTGGCCGACGCCGCCGTCGCGGGCGTAGTTGAGCAGGTCTTCCTTGGTCACCGCGCCGCGGCGGCCGGTGCCCTCGACGTTGGCCGGATCGATGCCCTGGCTGACCGCGGTGAAGCGCGCGCCCGGCGGCAGGTCGTCGGTCTTGCCGGCGGGCTTGGGCGCTTCGGCCTTGGGCTGGACCGGCTTGGTGTCGGCTTCCTGTCGGGCGGCCTCCTTGCCGGCGCTGGCGCTCTGCGCCTTGGGCGCCTCGGCGGCGACCGCACCGGCCTCGACCAGGCCGAGGATCTGCTCGCTGGTGACGGTGTCGCCTTCGTTGAACTTGATTTCCTTCAGCACGCCGTCGACCGGCGAGGGCACTTCCAGCACCACCTTGTCGGTTTCGAGGTCCACCAGATTCTCATCGCGCTTGACCGCGTCGCCCGGCTTCTTGTGCCAGGTCGCGATGGTGGCGTCGGAGACGGACTCGGGCAGTACCGGAACTTTGATCTCGGTGCTCATGGGGTGGGCATCCTGGATTGCTTGAAATGAGGGTCGGTGGGCGAAGGAGGTGGGTTATTCGGGACTTGCGTCGCCCTGGAGCGGATTGACGAGCGCATCGGCGACGAGCTGGGTCTGCTCGGCGACGTGGTCCGCATAGTGGCCCGCAGCCGGCGACGGCGAACGCAGACGTCCGGCGTAGTGCAGGCTCTGCTTGCCTTGCAGGCAGTGGATCAGGTGGTGGCGGATCTGGTACCACGCCCCCTGGTTCTGCGGCTCTTCCTGACACCAGACCACGTCGGTGGCCTTGGAGAAACGCTTCAGCTCGGCCGACAACAGGTTGCGCGGGAACGGGTACAGCTGTTCGATGCGGACGATCGCGACGTCTTCCAGGCCGTCCTTCTGCGCCTGCTCCAGCAGGTCGTAGTAGACCTTGCCGCCGCACACCACCACGCGCTTGACCTTCTTCGGGTCGGCGGCGGCGTCCGGGATCAGGTGCTGGAACTCGCCATCGGCCAGCTCGTCCAGGGTCGAGACCGCGAGCTTGTGGCGCAGCAGCGACTTGGGCGTCATCACCACCAGCGGCTTGCGGGTGGTCATCAGCATCTGCCGGCGGATCATGTGATACGCCTGCGCCGGGGTGGTCGGCGTGCAGACGATCATGTTTTCCAGCGCGCACAGCTGCAGGAAGCGCTCCAGGCGCGCCGAGCTGTGCTCGGGGCCCTGGCCTTCGTAGCCGTGCGGCAGGAACAGCGCCAGTCCGCACAGACGGCCCCACTTGGCCTCGCCGGAGGACAGGAACTGGTCGATCACCACCTGGGCGCCGTTGGCGAAGTCGCCGAACTGGGCTTCCCAGATGTCCAGCGTCATCGGGTCGGTGGTCGAGTAGCCGTACTCGAAGCCCAGCACCGCTTCCTCGCTGAGCAGCGAGTCGATGATGGTCACGTCCGAGGGCGTGTCGACCAGCCGGCGCAGCGGCAGGATGTACTCGTCGGTGCTCTGCTCGTGCAGGATCGCGTGGCGGTGGAAGAAGGTGCCGCGACCGCAGTCCTGGCCGACCAGGCGCAGCTTGTAGCCCTCGGTCAGCAGGGTGGCGTAGGCCAGGTTCTCGGCGAAGCCCCAGTCGCCGGAGAGCTCGCCGGCGGCCATCTTGCGGCGGTCGTCGTAGATCTTGGCCACGCGCGGGTGCAGCTTGACCTCGGCCGGAACCTCGTTGATCAGTCCGGCCAGCTTGCGCAACTCGCCGCCATCGAAACGGGTGTCGACCTGATCGCTGAGCTGGCCCTTGAGGAAGCGCGGCCAGTCGATGGTGAACTCGTCGGACTTGGCCTCGGCCAGCTCGGTGGTGACCTCGCCGTTGTCGAGACGGTCGCGGTAGGCGTCGACCAGCTGCTGCGCCTCTTCGGCCTCCAGCACGCCCTCGGCGACCAGCTTCTCGGCGTACATCGCGCGCGGGGTCGGGTGCTTGCGGATCTTCTGGTACATCAGCGGCTGGGTCGCCGCCGGCTCGTCGGCCTCGTTGTGGCCGTGGCGGCGGTAGCAGACCAGGTCGATGACCACGTCCTTGCCGAAGGTGTTGCGGAAGTCCAGCGCCAGCTCGGCGCAGAACACCACCGCCTCCGGGTCGTCGCCGTTCACGTGCAGCACCGGCGCGCCGACCATCTTGGCGACGTCGGTGCAGTACAGGGTCGAACGGGCGTCCTGGCGGTCGCTGGTGGTGAAGCCGACCTGGTTGTTGATCACGATGTGGACGGTGCCGCCGACCGCGAAGCCGCGCGCCTGCGACATCTGCAGCAGCTCCATCACCACGCCCTGGCCGGCGAACGCGGCGTCGCCGTGCATCAGCACGGGCAGCACCTGGCCGCGGCCGTCATCGCCGCGACGGACCTGGCGCGAACGCACGCTGCCGGCGACCACCGGATCGACGATCTCCAGGTGCGAGGGATTGAAGGCCAACGCCAGGTGGACCGGGCCGCCGGGGGTGGCGATGTCGGCCGAGAAGCCCATGTGGTACTTGACGTCGCCGGTGTGGGCGCGATCGCTCTGCGGGTGCTCGAACTTGCCCTCGAACTCGTCGAACAGCTGCCGGGGCGGCTTGCCGAGCGTGTTGACCAGCACGTTGAGGCGGCCGCGATGGGCCATGCCGACGATCACGTCCTGCACGCCGTTGGCGCCGGCGCGATGGATCAGGGTGTCCATCAGCGGGATCAGGCTGTCGCCGCCCTCCAGCGAGAAGCGCTTCTGGCCGACGTACTTGGTGCCCAGGTAGCGCTCCAGGCCCTCGGCCGCGGTCAGGCGCTCGAGGATCCGCTTGCGGTCCGCGGCCGCGCGGCCGAAGCGGCCGCCGGCCTTCTCCAGCCGCTCATACACCCAGCGGCGCTGCTCGGCGTCGGAGATGTGCATGAACTCGGCGCCGATCGGGCCGGTATAGGTGGCCTTGAGCAGGTCGATCAGCTCGCCGAGCTTCATCCGTTCGCGTCCGGCGACGCCGCCGGTGCTGAACTCTGCCGAGAAGTCGGACTTGTTCAGGCGGTGGAACGGCAGGTCCAGGTCCGGGGCCTCCAGCTTCTCGAGCATCCCCAGCGGGTCGATGTCGGCGGCCAGATGACCGCGCGAGCGGTAGGCGGTGATCAGGCGTCCGACCGAACGCTCGCGCTCGTCGCCACCGCCGGAGCTGGCGGCCTTGCCGGCGTTGCGGGCGGCGACGGCGATGCTGTCGAGGACCGCCGAGTGCGGCACGTCGCCGGCCTCGCGACCCTTGAAGCCGTCGAAATAGGCCTTCCACTTGGGCCCGACACTGTCGGGATCGACCAGGTACTGCTCGTACAGGTCTTCGATATAGGCGCCGTTGGCGCCGAGCTGCGACGACTGGGAAAACTGCTTTAGGAGGCTGTCCACGATGGCATCGGGAAACTCAAGGGGAGGGGCTGGACCGTCCGCGGGCGCGATTCGCGCCTTAATGGGGGCCAAGACGCGGAATTATAACGGCAGCAGGGGGGGCGGCGGCCACCACCTAAAGTCGAAAGAACCGTTCTGGCGAGGTCGCGGGTCATGCGCGGGTCATCCTCGACCGCCGCCGCGGGGCTCACAGGCCCAGTGCGCGGAACTCGGTACAGGGGCGGGCGCGCTCCCAGACCTCGCGGAAACCGGCGCGCAGCTGGCGCGCGCGGCCGGGTGCGTCGAGCCGGGTCTCGCCCTCGAAGCGGTGGCCGAGGGTGCGGGTGTACCAGCCGCCGCGGTCGTTGACCGCGTAGGCGCCGGCGAAATCGCGGTCGACCGGCTCTTCGATCACCCGGAACGCGATCGCCGACGGCAGCCGTTGCGACAGCGCGATCAGCGGCGCCTGTTCGCGCTGCGGCGGGCCCGGGTCCTGCAGCAGGATCCTCAGCTCGCCGCCGGCGATCGCGAAGCGGCGGAACGCGGTCATCAACCCGGGCCGGTCCAGCAGACCCGGGTCCAGCTCGCGGCTGTACACGCACAGCAGACGGCCGGCGCTGGCGACCAGGCCCAGCATCGCCGCCAGCGCGGTCTCGCGGTCGCCGACCGGATTGGGGCCGTCGACCACCCGGGACATGGTCTGGTGTTCGATCCCGGCTTCCTCGAAGCGCGGACCCTCGGGCAGGAAGCCGTGGCGCAGGTAGAAGTCGATCGCGTCGACCTGCGCGTGCAGCGACAGCGAGCGCCAGTGATGGACGCGCGTGCGCTCGATCAGCGCCTCCAGCAGTGCGCTGCCGACGCCGCGGCCGCGCCATTGCGGGAGCACCGCCATCCGTCCGATCCGCCGCTGGGGCGTCAGCCGGCCGGTGCCGATCGGCTGGCCGTCGCCGTCGCGGGCCAGGACGTGGTCGCACAGCGGGTCGAGCGCGTCGAGCTCAAGTTCGGCCGGGACGCCCTGTTCGCGCACGAACACCGCCTCGCGGATCGCGCGCAGCGCGGGCAGGGCGGTGGCGTAGTCGACCGCCTCGACGCCGAAGCCGGTCGCGCTCAATGCCCGCTCCCGTCGTCGGGCCCGTCATCATCCTCGCCGGCGTCGGGCGCGTAGCTGGCCCCGTTGCCGCCGTCGTCGTCGCCGAACTGCAGCTGGTAGTGGCCGGCCCGGAACAGCTCGAACACGCAGTCGCGGCCCTTCTGCGACAGCGCCCGGTAGTCGCCGCCGTCCAATGCGGTGGCATTGGCGATCCGCGCCGCGTCGCGGGCGGACAGGGCAAGGATCCGGCCGCTGACGAACAGGCGCGCGCCGCGGCTGGCCCTGCGCCAGGCCATCCGCGACCACGGATGGCGTTCCAGCAGCGCGCCCTGTTCGAGGTCCCATTCGACCTCGATCCGTGAGCGCTCCGGTCCGGCCGCGACCACCTCGCCGGCGCTGCGGTAGACGGTCATGAAACGGCCGAACCAGTCGCCCAGGCGTTCGGGGTCGTTCATCCGCAGCATGTTCAGCGCCTCGACCGCGCGGTTCATCGCCGCGGTGTCGATCTGCGCCGGGTCGGCGGCCGGCGCCAGGTCGGGGTCGTGGTAGCGCAGGGTGTCGTCGGCGTCCGCGGCGAGGGTGTCGACGAAGTCGCCGAGCAGTTCGGCCGCCGACGGCGCACGCATGCCGACCGAGAAGGTCAGGCAGGCATCCTCGGCGACGCCGTGATGGGGCACGTTGGGCGGCAGGTAGAGCATGTCGCCGGGACCGAGCACCCAATCGTGGGTCGGCTCGAACTCGCGCAGCAGCTTCAGCTCGACGTCGTTGCGGAAGTCCAGCGACGGCTTCGCGCCCCCCAGCGCCACCGATGCATCGATCTGCCAGCGCCGGTGGCCCTGGGCCTGCAGCAGGAACACGTCGTACTGGTCGACATGGGCGCCGACCGAGCCGCCGGGGGCGGCGAACGAGACCATGATGTCGTCGATGCGCCAGCGCGGCAGGAAATCGAAGTGTTCCAGCAGGGCGCCGACGTCGGCGTCCCACTTGTCGACGTCCTGGACCAGCAGGGTCCAGTCCTGGTGCGGCATGCCGGGAAACTCGTCCTCACGGAACGGTCCGCTGCGCAGCTGCCAGTGGTCGCCGGCGCGGTCGTGGCTGACGATCCGCGACAACGCCAGTTCCTCGCAGGCCAGCCCGGCCAGGTCCTCGGGCTGGATCGGCGAGACGAAGCCGGCGAACGCATTGCGGATCAGCAGCGGCCGCTTCTGCCAGTAGTCGCGCAGGAACTCGGCCGGGGCCATGCCCAGCAGCGACCGCCCCCCCGCATCGACCTCGAGCGGCAGCGGGCGGGCGCGACGCGAGGGCCTTGCGGCCGACGGTCTGGAGGAGGTCTTGTTGGTCTTGCCCATCGGAATTGGGGGTCCTGGGGGATCGGAGGGGGAGCGGGAAGGCGCGCGGTCAGGCCCCCGCAGGCTCATCGTAGCCGCGGCCGAGGAATTGGATCAGGCACCAGCCGTGCCCGAACGGGTCGGCGATCTGCGCCAGCCGGCCCCAGTGGGCTTCGCGGACCGGGCCCTCCTGGATCGCCCCGGCCGCCAGCGCCCGCGTCAACGCGGCGTCGAGATCGTCGACGCAAAGATCGCCGTGCAGCGGGCTCCAGTGACGCTCGTAGCGGCGCGGCTGGTCGCTCGCGCCGATGCTGCCGGCGGGTTTGGCCAGCAGGTAGAGCGGCACTTCCAGGCCCAGCAGCTCGAGCACGCCTGCGCCCAGGCGCCGGCCCGGATGCAGGCCGAACGCCGCGCAATAGAACGCCTGCGCGGCGTCGATGTCGGGCACGTCGATGTTCAGCAGCAGGTTCAAGGCGGTGGGCCTGGCGGGCCAGGACGGGCCCGGTTCGGGGGACGGATTCTACCTGTCCCCGGGTCGGCGCCGTGTCGTCGCCGGCATTCCGGCCGCTGCCCGGGGGCGGTGTTCTCGGGACAAGCGGCCGAGGCGGGAAGGGTCGCGCCATGCGGCCCTTTTACATGTGCGGAAAGGCGATGCGATCAGATGTCGCGGGCCAGGCGCTCGGCGATGCCGGTGTAGCTGCCCGGAGTCATTTCCAGCAGGCGCTGCCTGGCCTCGGCCGGCAGTTCCAGCGAGCCGATGAACTCGCGCATCGAGACCTCGTTGATGCCCTGCTGGCCGCGGGTCAGCGCCTTGAGCTGTTCGTAGGGGTTGGGCAGGCCGTGCCGGCGCATCACCGTCTGCACCGCCTCGGCCAGGACCTCCCAGGCCGCGTCCAGGTCCTCGGCCAGCCGCTCGGGGTTGGCGCTGAGCTTGCCCAGGCCGCGTCCCAGCGCATCGAAGCCGATCAGCGCATGGCCGAACGCGGTGCCCAGCGCGCGCAGGGTGGTGGAGTCGGTCAGGTCGCGCTGCCAGCGGCTGATCGGCAGCTTGGCGGCGAAATGCTCGAGCAGCGCGTTGGCGATGCCGAAATTGCCTTCGGCGTTCTCGAAGTCGATCGGATTGACCTTGTGCGGCATCGTCGAGCTGCCCACTTCGCCGGCCTTGACCGCCTGCCTGAAGTAGCCCAGCGAGATGTAGCCCCAGATGTCGCGGGCCAGATCGATGCAGATGGTGTCGATCCGGCGCTGCGCGTCGCACAGCTCGGCGATACCGTCGTGCGGCTCGATCTGGGTGGTGTAGGGCTGCCAGTTCAGGCCCAGCGAGTGCACGAAGCGCTCGGAGAACGCCGGCCAGTCGACTTCCGGGTAGGCGGCGACGTGGGCGTTGTAGTTGCCGACCGCGCCGTTGATCTTGCCGGGCATGCGCGCGCCGGCGAGGGTCTCGCCCTGGCGCTGCAGGCGCGCGACGACGTTGGCCAGTTCCTTGCCGACCGTGGTCGGGGAGGCGGTCTGGCCGTGGGTGCGCGACAGCATCGGCAGTGCGGCGTGTTCGTGCGCCATCGCCCGCAGTTTCTGGATCAGCTCGTCGAGCCGGGGCAGCAGCACCTGCTGGCGGGCCTGGTTGAGCATCAGCGCGTAGCTGAGGTTGTTGATGTCCTCGCTGGTGCAGGCGAAGTGCACGAACTCCAGCGCCGGCCCAAGCTCGGCGTCGTCCTTCAGCCGCTCCTTGATGAAGTACTCGACCGCCTTGACGTCATGGTTGGTGGTGCGCTCGATGTCCTTGACCCGGGCCGCGTCCTCGACCGACAGCTGCTCGGCGAGCGCGCGCAGGCGCGCCGCGGCCGCGTCGGAGAACGGTGCCAGTTCGACGATCGCCGGTTCGGCGGCCAGCGCCAGCAGCCACTCGACCTCGACCGTGACCCGGGCCTTGATCAGGCCGTACTCGGAGAAGATCGGCCGCAGCGCATCGACCTTGCCGGCGTAGCGGCCATCGAGCGGGGACAGGGCGACGAGCTGGTTCTGGACGGACATGTTCTGGACGGACATGGCGGGGCGGCGGGGTGCGGGAGACGGGCGCGCATTCTAACGCCGATGGCCCGGGGCCGTGGTGCCGGCTCACGCACCGGCCACGCCCGCGCCCGTATCCTGCGGGCCGATGATCGGTTTTTGAACCCGGAGGACGGCATGACCAGGCAGGACGAGCGCATCGAACACGACAGCATGGGCGAGCTGAGGGTGCCCGCCGATGCGCTGTGGGGGGCGCAGACCCAGCGGGCGGTGCAGAACTTCCGGATATCCGGACGGCCGATGCCGCGCGGGTTCATCCGCGCGCTGGGCCTGATCAAGGCCGCCGCCGCCGGGGTCAACGGCCGCTTCGGGCTGCTCGGCAAGGGCGCGGCGACGGCGATCGGCAAGGCCGCGCTGGAAGTGGCCGATGGCGCCCACGACGCGCATTTTCCGATCGACGTGTTCCAGACCGGTTCGGGCACCTCCAGCAACATGAACGCCAACGAGGTCATCGCCCGGCTGGCATCGGGCGCGCGGTTGAAGGTCCATCCCAACGACCACGTCAACCTCGGCCAGAGCTCCAACGACGTGGTGCCGACCGCGATCCGGGTCTCGGCCTGTCTGGGCGTGCGCGAGGACCTGATGCCCTCGCTGGCGCATCTGCGCAGGACGATCGAGAAGCGCGCGCGGTCGCTGGGCAAGGTGACCAAGACCGGCCGCACCCACCTGATGGATGCGATGCCGCTGACCTTCGCCCAGGAGTTCGGCGCCTGGGCCTCGCAGTTGCGCTCGGCCGAGGCCCGCATCGACGATGCGCTCAAGCGGTTGCGGCGACTGCCGATCGGCGGCACCGCGATCGGCACCGGCATCAATGCCGATCCGCGCTTCGGTGCGGCGATGGCGAGGGCCCTGTCGTCGCTGGCCGGTACCCGTTTCGAGGCCGCCGGCGACCGCTTCGAGGGCATCGCCGCGCAGGACGATGCGGTCGAACTGTCCGGCCAGCTCAACGCGCTGGCGGTGGCCTTGATGAAGATCGCCAACGACCTGCGCTGGATGAACTCCGGGCCGTTGGCCGGGTTGGGCGAGATCGAACTGCCGGCGTTGCAACCGGGCAGCTCGATCATGCCGGGCAAGGTCAATCCGGTGATCCCGGAGGCGGTGGCGATGGTCTGCGCGCAGGTGATGGGGCATCACACCGCGATCACCGTCGCCGGCCAGAGCGGCAATTTCCAGCTCAACGTGATGCTGCCGTTGATCGCCAGCGACCTGCTCGACGGCATCGGTCTGCTGGCGAACGCGATGCGGCACCTCGCCGACGATGCGATCGCCGGCCTGGGCGTGCGCAAGGCGCGGGTCGAGGAGGCGCTGGTGCGCAACCCGATCCTGGTCACCGCCCTGAACCCGATCATCGGTTACGAGAAGGCGGCGGCGATCGCCAAGCAGGCCTATCGGGAAGGGCGGCCGGTGCTGGAGGTCGCGGTGGAGGCGACCGGGATGCCGGCGCGCGAGCTACGGCGCCTGCTCGATCCGGCCGCGCTGACCCGCGGCGGCATCCACGACGTCTGAGCGGGCCGGGCGGTCGGGGATGCGGAAGCGGAGGGGCGCAGGCGCCCGCTCCGCAATGACCTGTTCCGACGCTGGTCGGGTCGATCAGTTGTTGGCGGCTTCTTCCAGCGCGTTGCTGGCCGGAGCGGCATTGTTGGTCTTGTACTTCTCGATCAGCACGCCGGCGCCGTTGAACTCGAACACGGTCGACTCGTTGATGTTCTTGCCGAAGGTCCTGATCTTGGAGAAATCGTAGTACCAGGCCTGGTTGGAGCCCAGCTGTTCCTTGCGTCCCGGGTGACCGATCGCTTCGACGACCTGGTCCTTGGTGGTCTTGCCGATCTCGAAGGAATCGAACTGCTCGGCACTGATCTGGGTGCCGGTCTTGTGCGAGAGGAAGTCGATCGCGTGCGCGGAGGAGAAGGCCATCGACAGTGCGACTACGGCCAGTACCTTGTGAACCAGTACTTTCTTCATGATTGCTTGTCCTTGTGGCAGTGCGGTAAAGATGCCGGGCCCATTCCCTTAGGCTGTCCGTCACGAGGCGGCCAGGCCGCGGCGGCGCCAGCCTAGCACGGCCGGATATCCGCATTCCGGGCAGGAAATCAAATAAAAAGGCCCCGCGATCGGCGGGGCCTGCAATGGGTGAACGGTAGTGGCGGATTTTCAGATGTCGACCTTGCCCTCGTCCATGCAGTCGTCGATGTCGCCCTGGTCCATGTCGGCATAGGGAACGAACTCCGGCAACGACTCGACCAGTGCCTGCTGGGTTTCCAGCATCGGCGGCAACTGTTGGCACAGTTGGGTGACGGAGGCCTTGATCTTGCCTTCGATGTCGTTCTCGAGGCGCTTCTCGATGTCCTGCTCGCTGTCGCCGGTGAAGATCCCCTTGATCGCCTCGCCGACGGCGTCGGTCGCCAGCTCGGCGGCCTGCAGGCCGATCTCGGCGCCGGCGGCGCCGACTTCGGCGACGTGGCCGCGGTACTTCAACAGCAGCGCGCGCTGCGCGTCGTCGATCTCGATCTGGCGGTCGCCGACATAGAAGTCGCCGGCCGGGGTGATCCTGGCCTCGGGCGCATCCTTGTCCGCGCCCTTGGCATCGAGCTCGATGTCCTCGGACTGGATCTCGGTGCGCACCTTCTCGCGGACTTCCTGCATCCTCCCGCGCAGCTCCGAGGTCGTCTTGCGGCTGGCGTCGGCGGCGCCCTGCGCGGCGTTGTTGTCCTGTCCGCAGGCGGCCAGCAGCGGCAGCATGCAGAGCAGGGCGGTGGCGAGGTGCTTCTTCATGGTCGGGTCTCCGGTCAACGCGATGCGAACTCGTCGCGGATCTGCTTCTCGCAGCCGTCGATGTCGCTCGTTTCAAGGGTGGCGTACGGTCGGAACTGCGGCACGCTGGCGGCGAGTCGTTGCTGCGAGTCCATCAGCGCGGGCAGTTGCATGCACAGCCCGCGCACCGCGGGTTCGATCTGTTGGGCGACGCTGCGTTCCACGCGCCGCTCCAGGCTTCCGGTCATCGCGCCGAACAGCAGGCCGGCCCAGGAGGTGTCCACGGCATCGAGCGCGGCTTCCGCGCTGCGCTGGCCGATGGCGATGCCGGAGCGGGCGATGTCCAGGACCTGCCCGCGATAGGCGAGCAGGTCCCGGCGCTGCCGGGCGTCGATCGCCAACGTGCGGCCCTCGACCAGGAAATCGCCCGCGGGGGTGATCTCCGCCGGAGGAAGCTCGTCGCGGGCGTGCCCGGAGGTGCCGAAGCGAAGACTGCCGTCCAGGCGCAGGTTCTCCTCTTCCAGCTCCCGCAGCGCCCGGGCCAGATCGGTGCGGACTTCCTCGCGGGCCTCGGCCAGATCCCGGCGGATCTCCTCGCCGATGCCGTCCGCCTCGCGGTCCGCGGCCTGGCCGGCCAGCGGCAGCAGCAGGGCCAGTGCGATGATGGTGATTCGCATGCGCTTCATCTCGATCGTGTCCTTCGGGGTGACGGGGGGCGCGACTCAGTTGTCGTCGCGCCAGCGGCGCAGCCGGATCGCGGCGAAGACGAAGGCCGCGCCGACGATCGCGCCGATCCACAACTCCGGCATCGTCAGGTTTTCCACCATGCCGGACAGCGAGGCCTCGTGCAGCAGCGCCTGCACGCCTTCGTTGTCGCCGATCATGTCGCCGGAGCCTTCGCGATAGAACAGATGGCTGCCCGGCACCGTGCCCAGCAGCAGGCGGCCGACCACGTTCGACCAGAACCAGCCGCTCTGCATGTTGAACAGCTCCATCACGTCGAACCAGCTGACGAAGATGCCGGCGAACAGCGGGATCATGATCGCCCACAGGAACGGCTTGCTGCGGGCCCAGACCGAGCACAGCATCAGCCAGCCGACCGTCGGCAGCGCCCACAGCGCGAAGACCGGTATCCAGGTCAGGTGGCCGATGGTCAGGGTGAACAGGTGTGCCGGCCCCCACAGCAGGGTGAACGGGTTGCCGCCGTGGAGCAGCACCACGATGCTGATCAGGGTCAGGAAGCCGAACATCGTGGCGACGCCGACCAGGCCCGCGATCAGGGGAGCGACCAGGGTCGCGCTGGCGACCTTCGACAACACCGTCTCGGTGTCCGAAAGCGGCAGTGACTTCCAGAACAGCACGCTGCGGTCCTTGCGCTCGTCGTACAGGGCGCCGATGCAGTAGAAGAACACCACGAAGGCGAGCACGATGTAGGGCCACATGCCGCTGAACAGCAGCGAGATGTCGATGCCCTGGCTGAGCTTGGCCAGGTCGTCGGCGCTGAGCTTGCTGGTCAGCATTGCCAGGTCGAAGCCGTTGACCTGGACGCCGTCGATCTCGAACTCGCCGGCGGCGGCGGCGCGGTGGCCGGCGACCAGGCCGACGATGATGCCCATCAGGGCGAACAGCAGCGAGATCGCGCCGGCGATGATCGGGGCCCAGAAGAAGCCGCCGCGGTGTTCCCAGAACTCGCGCTTGAGCAGCAGCTTGAACTTGTGGGTCGGGTGGGGCGCCGTCTGCGGACCCGGCGTCGGCGAATCATGGGTTTCGACGATGGCGTTCATGCGTAGGTTCCCTTCATGGTGGCGACGAACAGGTCAGCCAGGCCCGGGGTGCGGGTCTCGCCGAGTGCGGCCAGGCGATCGCCGGCCACGCCGTCGTAGAGCATCACGGTCTTGCCGAACGGCAGCGCGCGTTCGTCGATCGGCCCCATGCCGCGCGCCTCCTCGGCGCGATCGCCGTTGACCAGCACCTCGACGAAGCGGTCGCCGAGCTCGTCCATGCCGCTCTCCAGCACGATCTTGCCGTCGCGGATGAACATCACGTCGGTGAGGATGTGTTCGATCTCCTCGACCTGGTGGGTGGTCACGATGATGGTCTTCTGCTCGTCGAAGTAGTCCTCCAGCAGGCGCTGGTAGAACTGCTTGCGATAGAGGATGTCCAGCCCCAGGGTCGGCTCGTCGAGCACCAGCAGGCGGGCGTCGATCGCCATCACCAGGGCCAGGTGCAGCTGCACGATCATGCCCTTGGACATCTCGCGCACCCGCATGTTCGGCTTGAGCTGGGTGCCCTGCAGGAAGCGTTCGCAGCGGTCGCGATCGAAGCGCGGATGCACACCGGCGACGAACTCGATCGCCTCCTTGACCTTCATCCAGCGCGGCAGCACCGCCACGTCGGCGATGAAGCAGACATCGCGCATCA
This sequence comes from Marilutibacter maris, assembly GCF_006546735.2. Taxonomy (GTDB): domain Bacteria; phylum Pseudomonadota; class Gammaproteobacteria; order Xanthomonadales; family Xanthomonadaceae; genus Marilutibacter; species Marilutibacter maris. Next base: position 37,477 of record NZ_VICD02000075.1, read on the forward strand.
GCTCGTCGCGCTGGGTGCGCGGATCGAGGCCGAGCACGCTCAGCGAACCCTCGAACGGGATCAGGCCGAGCAGGGCCTTCAGCGCGGTGGTCTTGCCGGCGCCGTTGGGGCCGATCAGGCCGACGATGCGGCCGGCGGCGATCTCGAACCGGGTGTCGTCCAGTGCGAGCTTGTTCTTGTAGGCCTTGCGCAGGCCCCGGGCGTTGACGACGGTGGAAGCGTTCATTGCGTGCCTCCCTCGCGCTGGCCGGCGGCCAGCAGTTCCTCGGTGCTCAGGCCCAGGCGCATGATGCGCTCCAGCACCAGCGGCCATTCCTCCTTGAGGAAGCGTTCGCGCTCGTTGACCAGCAGCTTCCGGGCGGCTTCTTCGGTGACATACATGCCAAGTCCCCTGCGTTTCTCGATGAGGGCCTCGTCCGCGAGCTCCTGATAGGCGCGCGAGACGGTGATGGGATTGAGCTGGTACTCGGCGGCGACCTGCCTCACGGAGGGCAGGGCGTCGCCGGGCTTGAGGACGCCGTCAAGCATCATCGCGATGACGCGTTCCTTCAGCTGGCGATAGATCGGAGCGCCGTCGCTCCATTGGATGGCGGTCATGGTCAACCCCGCGGTGCGAATGAGAAATAAGGCATGACCAACGGCTGGCGCTTGTCGCGCCTGCTGCGATGGCGGGTGGTGGCCGGGTCCGTGGCCGATTTGATGTTCCGGATGAGGGACAGGTCGGGCGCGACCGGGGCCGCGCTATGCAGCGCGGCCGGGGCGACTTTCGACAGGCATGCGGCGGAGGCGGCGCAGGTGGCCGACACCGCGCTGGAAGTGGCGACGATCGCGACCAGGCCGTCGGCGCCGGAGGCCACCTCCAGCATCGCGATCGGGGGCGGATCGCCGGCCCGCATCGCCGGGCTGAAGACCGCCAGCGCCAAGGCGAGGGCGATGCCGCAGGTGCTGAGGGCGGTCAGGCTGTTTTGGAGCTTGCGGTTCATGGGGGCCTTCCTGCTCGTTGGTAGACCGGTGTTGTATGCAACTATAACACCGAAACACGCTCGGTCAAGTCCCGCCGTCCCCAACTGAAGTCATACTGTCCCGGCCACCCCCTCGGAGCATTCCTGAATGGCCCGGATCCGCCTGAAACCCTTCCTGCCAGCGGCGCTTGCCGCTTTCCTGCTGTCGGCCGCCGGCGTCGCCTTCGCGGCGGACGGGCTGCTCGCCCACAGTTACCGCCCGCTGGCCGGCAAGACGCCGGTCGACCTCGGCAGCACCTATTCGGGTGAGGTCGTGTTGATCGTCAACACCGCCAGCAAGTGCGGCTTCACGCCCCAGTTCGAGGGCCTGGAGGCGATGCATGCCCGTTACCGCGAGCGCGGTTTCGCGGTGCTGGGCTTCCCGTCGGGCGACTTCAAGGAGCAGGAGTTCGAGGACGAGGCGCAGATCCAGGAGTTCTGCACCCTGACCTACGGAGTGAAGTTCCCGATGTTCCAGAAGGTGCACGTGGTCGGCGAGCGGGCCACGCCGCTGTATCGCGAGCTCGCCGCCGCGGCCGGCGAGGCGCCGCAGTGGAACTTCCACAAGTACCTGATCGGGCGCGACGGGCGCCTGGTCGCCAGCTACGGCAGCCGCACCACGCCGGACGATCCGGCGCTTGTCGCGGCGATCGAGCGGGCGCTGGCGGCGCCGCGCCCGCAGCCCGGCGGCGACTGATCGAGCCGGCGCCGATTTGCCGGCATCGCACGACCCCGCGACAATGTCCGCCGGTTCCGCCACCGGCGGCGTCCGGATCGTCGGCATCCCGCTGCGGTCCGGTGCGCGGCGGGCGATACACGACAAATGGTTCAAGACAGCAACATCCACCGATACAGGAGCAGGTTTGCAATGAAGGCTTTGATGCATGGCGCCGCCACGCTACTGGTGTCCGCCGCGGCGATCACCGGCGTCGTTTCCCCCTCGGTGGCCCAGGCCCAGGACGGGACCGAGCTGAGTAGCGAGCGCGACAAGGTCAGCTACATGGTTGGCCACGATGTCGGCCGTTCGATCGAGCCGATCGGCCCCGATCTCGACCTGCAGGCGTTCCAGCGCGCGATCGAGAATGCGTTCGCCGGCGGTGAGCCGCTGCTCAGCGAGAGCGAGGTGCCGGCGATCGGCCAGGCGATGATGATGCGTTCGGCGGCGCGTGCCGGCCAGGCGCCGGAAGGCGCGCAGATCCCCGAGGTGGCCAAGGACAAGGCCGGCTACCTGGTCGGCGCCGACATCGGCCGCTCGATCTCGCCGATCAAGGACGAGATCGAGGTGAAGGTGCTGGTGCAGGCGGTGCGGGCGGTGCTCTACGACGAGCCGCTGCTGCTGGACGAGGCCCAGCTGGGCAGCGTGCGCGAGTCGTTCTCCGCGCGACTGAAGGAGAAGGCCGCCGCCAAGGGGCAGGCCAACAAGGCCGAGGGCGAGAAGTTCCTCGCCGAGAACAAGGCGGTCAAGGGGGTGTTCACCACGCCGTCTGGCCTGCAGTACATGGTCCTGCGCCAGGGCTCGGGTCCGCGTCCCAAGCCGACCGACCGGGTGCGGGTGAACTATCGCGGCACCTTGCTGGACGGCACCCAGTTCGACAGCTCATACGATCGCGGCCAGCCGGCCGAGTTCGCGCTGAACCAGGTGATCGCGGGCTGGACCGAGGGCCTGGGCCTGATGCCGGTCGGCAGCAAGTACAAGTTCTGGATCCCGGGCGACCTGGGCTACGGCGCCAACGGCGCGCCCGGTGGCGTGATCGGACCGAACGCGCTGCTGGTGTTCGAGGTCGAGCTGCAGACCATCCTGTAACGGCTCGACCGGTCGCCGCCTCGCCGCGGCACCGTGCGTAGGCACGGCACCGCGGCGAGCGGATATGCGGAACCGTTCGACGCGTCGCGGTCGTGTTCATCGACAACGTGCGACCCTTTTCCTCTTCCCAATTCATTGCCGGAACCCAGTCCATGTCCCCGATTGCCCGTACCGCCAAGGCGGCGCTGACCGCCTCCGTCCTGAGCATCGCGCTGCTGTCCGCCTGTTCTCCTTCCGGGGAGGCGTCCGGCGAGGCCGCTGGCGACACCGCCGACGCCGCCGATGCCGCCGATGCCGACAAGGCCGATGGCGATGCCCTGGTGATCGAGGGGCTGGAGGGCGACAAGGCCCAGGCCAGCTACATGATCGGCATGGAGATCGGCAAGTCGCTGGAGTCGGTGAAGGATGAGGTCGATACCGATGTGCTGTTCGGCGCGATCCGCGACAGCCTCGACGGCAAGCCGTCGCTGCTGTCGGAGGAGCAGGCCCAGCAGGTCGCCGCGCGCTTCGGCGAGCACATGGCCGGCAAGCTGGAGGCCGAGCGTGTCGAGGAGGGCAAGAAGAATGCCGAGGCCGGTCGCCAGTTCCTGGAGTTGAACGGCAAGAAGGACGGGGTCGTGACCACCGAGTCCGGTCTGCAGTACCAGGTGCTCACCGAGGGCAAGGGGCCCAAGCCCAAGGAGAGTGACGTCGTTCGTGTCCACTACAAGGGCACCCTGCTCGACGGCAGCACCTTCGACGACTCCATCGCCCGCGGCGAGCCGGCGGTGTTCCCGCTCGGACAGGTGGTGCCGGGTTGGCGCGAGGGGCTGACCCTGATGCCGGTCGGCAGCAAGTACCAGTTCTGGATCCCGGGCGACCTCGGCTACGGCGAGATGGGAACCCCGGGCGGCCCGATCGGGCCGAACCAGACCCTGGTGTTCGAGGTCGAGCTGCTCGGCATCGAGGCGCCGCCGGCCGGCTGAGCGGCCGAGCGGCTGTTCCGTGCGGTATAAGCTCGCTTGCGGCGGGCCCTTGCCGCGGTTTTAGTGATGACTGCCGCATGCGGCAGTCATTCCAGCAACAGGATCGAGTATGCGCGTCACCATTTTCGGAACCGGCTATGTCGGCCTGGTCACCGGCACCTGCCTGGCCGATGTCGGTCACAGCGTCGTGTGCGTGGATATCGACCAGGCCAAGGTCGAGGGCTTGAACCGCGGCGTGATTCCGATCTTCGAGCCCGGCCTGGAGCCGATGGTCAAGGCCAATCATGCCGCCGGTCGCCTGCGCTTCACCACCGACGCGGCGGCGGCGATCGAGCGTGGCGACATCATCTTCATCGCGGTCGGCACGCCGCCGGACGAGGACGGCAGCGCCGACCTCAGGTACGTGCTGGAGGTCGCCCGGACCATCGGTCGGCACCTGTCGCGACCGGCGGTGGTGGTCGACAAGTCGACGGTGCCGGTGGGGACCGCCGACAAGGTGCGCGCGGCCATCGCCGCCGAGCTGCAGGCGCGCGGCGCCGATATCGCATTCGAGGTCGCCTCCAACCCCGAGTTCCTCAAGGAGGGCGATGCGGTCAACGACTGCATGCGCCCGGACCGTATCGTGATCGGCGCCAGCGACCCGGACGCGATCGAGAAGCTCAAGCGCCTGTACGCGCCGTTCAACCGCAACCACGAACGCATCGTGGTGATGGACGTGCGCTCGGCCGAGCTGACCAAGTACGCCGCCAACGCGATGCTGGCGACCAAGATCAGCTTCATGAACGAGATCGCCAACATCGCCGAGCGGGTCGGCGCCGACGTCGAGATGGTCCGCCATGGCATCGGCTCGGACCCGCGGATCGGCTGGCACTTCATCTATCCCGGAGCCGGCTACGGTGGCTCGTGCTTCCCCAAGGACGTGCAGGCACTGGCGCGGACCGCCCAGCACCACGGCGTCGAACCTCGCCTGCTCAATGCGGTGGAGGCGGTCAACGAGCACCAGAAGGGCCATCTGTTCGAGCTGATGGCGCGCCACTACGGCGGTGTCGACGCGCTGCGCGGAAAGACCGTGGCGGTGTGGGGGCTGGCGTTCAAGCCCAATACCGACGACATGCGCGAAGCGTCCAGCCGGCGCCTGCTGGCGCAGCTGTGGGAGGCCGGCGCACGGGTCCGCGCCTATGATCCGGAGGCGCGGCAGGAAGCGCAGCGGATCTTCGGCGAGCGCGACGATCTGCTGCTCTGCGACTCCGCCAATGCGGCCCTGGCCGATGCCGACGCGCTCGTCGTGGTGACCGAATGGAAGCCGTTCCGCAGCCCCGACTTCGCGCGTATCCGCGGAGCCCTGGCCGATGCGGTGATCTTCGACGGCCGCAATCTGTACCATCCCGACGAGGTCGAGGCGGCCGGCATCGCGTACTACGGCATCGGCCGCGGGCGCTCGATCGGCCTGGACTGAGCCCGGGCCGATGAATCCGGACGACACGACGATGCGCGACGATCACGAACAACGCCTGGCGGAGCTGGAATCGCGCATCGCGTTCCAGGAGCATGCGCTGAACGAGCTCAGCGACGCGCTGGCCGCCGCGCGCGACGAGGAGGCCCGCAACGCGCTGTTGCTGCAGCGGGCGCTGGAGGACCTCAGGCAGTTGCGCCTGGCGCTTTCCAGCGGCCCCGTCGCCGCCGATCCGGCGAACGAACCACCGCCTCCGCACTACTGAACGAGCACGACACAGCGGCCGCAAAAAGATGAGTGACACCCTCCGCAACCAGTTGCTCGGACTCGGCTTCAAGCCCAGTCCGGGAAAGCCCGCAGACCGCAAGCGCAAGGGCGGCGGCGGCAACAAGCCGCGCCAGAATGCCGCGGCCGGCAAACCCGCCCGGGGCGGCGGCAAGGCCCGCAGCCGTGAGGACATCGATCTGGGCAAGGCCTACGCGATCCGCGCCCAGCGCGAGAAGGAAGAACGGATCGCGGCCGAGCAGGCCCGGCAGGAAGAGGCGCGCAAGCGCCGCGAGGCCCGCGCCAGGCTCGCCGAGATGCTGGAGGGCAAGGCGCTCAATCGCGACGACGCCGATATCGCCCGCCATTTCGAGTACGGCGGCAAGATCAAGCGGGTCTACGTGAGCGCCGACCAGCTCAAGGCCTTGAACGCCGGCGAATTGGGCGTGATTCAGCACAATGGACGCTATCTGCTGGTCGGCGCCGACGTGCTGGCGCAGGCCGAGCGGTTGTTCGCCCCCGCGGTCGCGCTGAAGGTCGATCCGGACGCGCCGGTCGCCGACGATCCCTACGCCGACCCCAAGTACCAGGTGCCCGACGACCTGGTCTGGTAGCACCACGCCACCCATGCCCGTAGGAGCTGCGTAAGCCGCGATTCCCGGGCTGCGCCCCCGGATATCTCCCAAGGTTTGCTACGCCCCCTGACTCAGGGGGGGGGGCTGCCGTACCGCATACCGTAGGAGCGGCGTGAGCCGCGATGAGGCTTTCATGGGATGGCCCGATCGCAGCTTACGCAGCTCCTACAGGAGCCAGAGAGTGCGCGCGTCCTGGTCTTGTCGCCCTTACTCGGGGTCGTAGTCCAGGTTGGAGGCCAGCCAGCGCTCGGCCTGCTCCAGCCCGACGCCCTTGCGCCGCGCATAGTCCTCGACCTGTTCCTTGCTGACCCGGCCGACCACGAAGTACTGGCTGCGCGGGTGGCTGAAGTAGTAGCCGGACACCGCGGCGGCCGGGTACATCGCGAAGCTCTCGGTCAGCCTGACGCCGGCGCTGCGCTCTGCGTCCAGGATCCGGAACAGGGTCGCCTTCTCGCTGTGTTCGGGGCAGGCGGGATAGCCCGGGGCGGGGCGGATGCCGCTGTAGGCCTCGTCGATCAGGGCATCGTTGTCCAGCGATTCCCCGCTCGCATAGCCCCAGAACTCCTTGCGCACGCGCTCGTGCAGGCGCTCGGCGAAGGCCTCGGCGAGGCGGTCGGCGAGGGCCTTGAGCAGGATCGCGTTGTAGTCGTCGTGATCGGCCTCGAAGCGGGCGACATGCGCCTCGATGCCGATGCCCGCGGTCACCGCGAACGCGCCGATCCAGTCCTTGAGTCCGCTGTCGCGCGGCGCGATGAAGTCGGCCAGGCAGAAATCGGGGCGCTCGACCGGCTTGTCGGCCTGCTGGCGCAGGAAGTGCAGGGTGACCGGCTCGCCGTCGATCTCGGCGACGATGTCGTCGCCGACGCTGTTGGCGGGCCACAAACCGAACACGCCGCGGGCGGTCAGCCAACGCTCCCCGACGATCCGTCGCAGCATCTCGCGGGCGTCGCGGTAGAGCTCGCTGGCCTGGCTGCCGACGACCTCGTCGTCGAGGATCGCCGGAAACTTCCCGGCCAGCTCCCAGGTGTTGAAGAACGGCGTCCAGTCGATGTAGTCGACCAGCTCCTCGAGCGGGTAGTCGTCCAGCACATGCAGGCCCGGGTGGAGCGGGGCGGGCGGGACATGCGTGTCCCAGCCGCCGTCGAACCTCTGGCCGCGCGCCTTTTCCAGCGACACCAGCCGCTTGCCGTCGCCGCGGTTGCGGTGGCGCTGGCGGATCTCGGCGTAGTCGGCGTCGTTGGCGGCGACGAACGGACCGCGCAGGTCGGCGCTGATCAGCGACTGGGCGACACCGACCGCGCGCGAGGCGTCCTTGACCCAGACCGTCGGCGCCGAATAGTGGGGGTGGATCTTCAGCGCGGTGTGCGCGCGCGAGGTGGTCGCGCCGCCGATCAGCAGCGGAGTCGCGAACCCTTGTCGCGACAGCTCCCGGGCGACATGGCTCATCTCCTCCAGCGACGGGGTGATCAGGCCCGACAGTCCGATCAGGTCGGCGTTCTCGGCTTTCGCCCGGTCGAGAATGGTCTGCGCCGGCACCATCACCCCGAGGTCGACCACCTCGAAGTTGTTGCAGGCCAGCACCACGCCGACGATGTTCTTGCCGATGTCGTGGACGTCGCCCTTGACCGTCGCCATCACGATCTTGCCGTTGGACTTGCCGACGTCGCCGGTGCGCAGCTTCTCGGCCTCGATGAAGGGCAGCAGATAGGCGACCGCCTTCTTCATCACCCGCGCCGACTTGACCACCTGCGGCAGGAACATCTTGCCGGCGCCGAACAGGTCGCCGACCACGTTCATGCCATCCATCAGCGGGCCCTCGATCACGTCCAGCGGCCGCGTCGCCTGGGCGCGGGCCTGTTCGGTGTCGGCCTCGATGTACTGGTCGATGCCGTGCACCAGGGCATGGCTGAGGCGCTCGCGCACCGGACGTTCGCGCCAGGCCAGGTCCTCGACCTTCTTCTCGCCCTTGCGGCCCTTGAAACGCTCGGCGATCTCCAGCAGCCGCTCGGTGGCGTCGCTCCGGCGGTTGAGCACGACGTCCTCGACCCGCTCGCGCAGGTCGGCGTCGAGGTCGTCGTACAGGGGCAGGGCGCCGGCGTTGACGATGCCCATGTCCATGCCGGCGCGGATCGCGTGGTACAGGAACACCACGTGGATCGCCTGGCGCACCGCCTCGTTGCCGCGGAACGAGAACGAGACGTTGGAGACGCCGCCGGAGATGTGGCTGAGCGGGAAGCGCCGCCTCAGTTCGCGGGTGGCCTCGATGAAGGCGACCGCGTAGTCGTCGTGCTCCTCGATACCGGTCGCGATCGCGAACACGTTGGGGTCGAAGATGATGTCCTCGGGCGGGAAACCGACCTCGGCGGTCAGCAGCCGGTAGGCGCGCGAGCAGATCTCGATCTTGCGCTCGACGGTGTCGGCCTGGCCCTGCTCGTCGAAGGCCATCACCACCACCGCGGCGCCGTAGCGACGCACCAGCCGCGCCTGGCGCAGGAACTCGTCCTCGCCTTCCTTCATCGAGATCGAGTTGACGATGCCCTTGCCCTGCAGGCATTTGAGCCCGGCCTCGATCACGCTCCACTTGGAGCTGTCGACCATCACCGGGACCCGGGCGATGTCCGGCTCGGCGGCGATCAGGTTGAGGTAGTTCACCATCGCCTGTTCGGAATCGAGCAGGCCCTCGTCCATGTTGACGTCGATGACCTGGGCGCCGCTGTCGACCTGCTGGCGGGCGACGTCGACCGCTTCGTCGAAGCGGTCCTCCTTGATCAGCTTGCGGAACTTCGCGCTGCCGGTGACGTTGGTGCGCTCGCCGACGTTGACGAAGTTGCTTTCCGGGGTGATCTGCAGCGGCTCCAGGCCGCTGAGCCGGGTGTGGCGGGGCAATGCGCTCATGCGGCCTGGTCGAGCTCGGGACGTTGGCGTGGCGGGATCTCGCGGACCGCATCGGCGATCGCGGCGATGTGTTCGGGGGTGGTGCCGCAGCAGCCGCCGACCAGGTTCAGCAGGCCGGCGCGGGCGAACTCGCCCAGCACCCCGGCCATGTCCTGCGGGGTTTCGTCGTAGCCGCCGAAGGCGTTCGGCAGGCCGGCGTTGGGGTGGGTGCTGACATAGGCGTCGGCGACCTGCGACAGCACGTCCACGTGCACCCGCAGGTCGCGCGCGCCCAGCGCGCAGTTGAGCCCGATCGCCAGCGGCCGGGAGTGCCGCAGCGAATACCAGAACGCCTCGGCGGTCTGCCCGGACAGGGTGCGCCCGGAGGCGTCGGTGATGGTGCCGGAGATCATCACCGGCAGCCGCGCCCCGCGCGCGTCGAACGCGTCCTCGATCGCGAACAGCGCGGCCTTGGCGTTGAGGGTGTCGAATACGGTCTCGACCATCAGCACGTCGGCGCCGCCGTCGATCAGGCCGTCCGCGGCCTCGCGGTAGGCCGCGTGCAGCTCGTCGAAGGTGATCGCGCGGAAGCCGGGGCGGTTCACGTCCGGGCTCAGCGAGGCGGTGCGGCTGGTCGGGCCGAGCACGCCGATCACGAAGCGCGGACGTCCAGGGTCGCCGGCCTCGACCGCATCGCAGGCTTCCCGAGCCAGGCGCGCGCCGGCCTCGTTGAGTTCGCGGGCCAGGTGCTGCAGGCCGTAGTCGGCGAGCGAGATCGAGGTCGAGTTGAAGGTGTTGGTCTCGACCAGGTCGGCGCCCGCGTCCAGGTAGGCGCGGTGGATTCCGCGGATGATCTCCGGACGGGTCAGGCTGAGCAGGTCGTTGTTGCCGCGCTGGTCGTGGCCGCAACCGCAGCCGGGGCCGTGGGCATGGCCGTCGACGGCGTCGTGGTCGCGGTCGAAGCCCTCGGCGAAGCGCTCGCCGCGGTAGTCGTCCTCGGCCAGGCCGTGCTGCTGGATCATCGTCCCCATGGCGCCGTCGATCACCAGGATGCGCTCGCGCAAACAGCGTTCCAGGCGCTCGGTGCGTTGCGGGTTCAACCAGGGCAGGGTCTGCATGTCAGCTCTTCCTCTGTGTCTTGCGCGGCGCCCGCGGGCTGCGTGCGATCAGGGCGATGACCTCGAAGTGGGGCGGGCGGCGTTCGCGGGTGACCGTCTCGCAGCTGACGATCTCCAGCCCGGCGCGGTCGGCGAACCGGCGCAGCTCCTTCTCGCTGAAGCCGAGGTTGACGTGGCCGTAGGCCTCGACCGTGCTGCGGTGCTCGTGGCTGGCCAGGCTGGTCAGCAGCAGTCGGCCGCCCGGCCGCAACACGCGACTGGCCTCGGCGACCGCCCGCGCGGGGTGGTCGGCATAGGTCAGCGCATGCATCAGCACGACCAGGTCGAATTCGCCGTCGGCGAACGGCAGCGCATGCATGTCGCCTTCCTGGACCTCGACGTTGCCGAGCCGGCGCAGACGCTCGGTGGCGGCGTTGACGACCTTGCTGCTGGCGTCGAGGCAGACATAGCGGTGGGCGTGCGGGGCCATCAGTTCGGCCAGTACGCCATCGCCGGACGCGATGTCGAGCACGTCGCCGGGCTCCAGCAACGGCAGCGCCGAGCGCGCCATCGCCTCCCAGGTACGGCCGGGCGAGTAGTGGCGCTCCATGTCGCCGGCGACCGAGTCGGCCCAGTTCTGGTCGGCGGCGCGACTGGCGAGCACGTCCGGCAGCCGTTCGGCGTCCTGGCGCAGCAGCGGATCGTCGCTGCCGCGGCGCAGGGTCTGCCACAATGCGCGCTGGGCCGGATCGAGCGAATCCTCCTCGAACCGGTAGTAGGCCGAGACGCCGGAGCGGCGGTCGCGGACCAGCCCGGCTTCCTTGAGCCGGGCGAGATGGGTCGATACCCGCGGCTGGGCGAGCCGGGTCACCGCCGACAGTTCGGCGACGGTCAGCTCCTCGCCTTCGAGAAGGGCGAGCAGGCGGACGCGGGTGGCGTCGGCGAACACCTTCAGCCTTGACGACCAGCCTTCGAGATCCATGCGGGCTCCTGGATGTGCGTGGCGATGCGGAACGGCACCCGGCGGGCGTATCCATCAAATCATCGCGATATAGCGATAAGTCTGATTCGCGGGGCCGCCGCGGTCAAGTCCGGGGCCGTCGGCGGGGCCGGGCATGGCTGGGGTTATCGGTCTGCGGGAGCTACAATGGCCGGATTGTTCAGCCGATCCGGGCGTGCCCGGTGATGCTTCACTCCGGATAGATTTCGAGGTGCCGACGTGGATTTCCGCTTTACCGACGAGCAGTTGATGATCCAGGACGTGGCGAGGCGCATCGCCCAGGAGAAGATCGCCCCGAGCGCCGAGCACCACGATCAGACCGGCGAATTCCCGCTCGAGAACATCCGCACCCTCGGCGAGAACGGCCTGATGGGCATCGAGGTGCCGGCCGAGTACGGCGGCGCCGGTATGGACCCGGTCAGCTACGTGCTGGCGATGGTGGAGATCGCCGCCGGCGACGCCGCCCACTCGACCATCATGTCGGTGAACAACTCGCTGTTCTGCAACGGCATCCTCAAGTTCGGCAGCGAGGAGCAGAAGCAGACCTACGTGCGCGCGATCGCCGAGGGCCGCGAGATCGGCGCGTTCGCGCTGACCGAGCCGCAGTCGGGCTCCGACGCCACCGCGATGCGCTGCAAGGCGGTCAAGCAGGACGACGGCAGCTTCGTGATCAACGGCAAGAAGAGCTGGATCACCTCCGGTCCGGTCGCCCGCTACATCGTGCTGTTCGCGATGACCGACCCGGACAAGGGCGCGCGCGGCATCACCGCGTTCATGATCGATACCCAGCGCGAGGGCTTCCACCGCGGCAAGACCGAGCCCAAGCTCGGCATCCGCGCCTCGGCCACCTGCGAGATCGAGTTCACCGACTACGTCGCCCGCGCCGAGGACGTGCTCGGCGAGGAAGGGCACGGCTTCAAGATCGCGATGGGCGTACTCGACGCCGGCCGCATCGGCATCGCCAGCCAGGCGATCGGCATCGCCCGCGCCGCCTACGAGAAGACCCTGGAGTACGTGAAGGAGCGCAAGGCCTTCGGCCAGCCGATCGGCGCGTTCCAGATGACCCAGGCCAAGATCGCCGACATGAAGTGCAAGCTCGACGCCGCGCTGCTGCTGACGCTGCGCGCCGCCTGGACCAAGGGCGAGACCGACAAGAACGGCGGCCGCTTCAGCAACGAGGCGGCGATCGCCAAGCTGACCGCGTCCGAGGCGGCGATGTGGATCAGCCACCAGGCGGTGCAGATCCACGGCGGCATGGGCTATTCCAAGGAGATGCCGCTGGAGCGCTACTTCCGCGATGCCAAGATCACTGAGATCTACGAGGGCACCAGCGAGATCCAGCGCCTGGTGATCGCCCGCAACGAGACCGGCCTGCGCTGAGCGCCCGTCCAAGGCCATGAACGCCTCCCGGGGCCGGTCTTCCGCGTGCCGTTGCCGATCGTCCGGCAACGGCCGTGGTCGCGACCCCGCGCGCCGACTTTGCGCGATCGCGCCGGTCGCCGCGGCGTCATTGCCTGTTCACGCGATGGGGCGTGCAATAGCCCCCGTTATGACCGTCGAAGACTGTTCAGCCCACACCTGCGCGGTTTCTCCCACATGACCCCCGAGCGGCCCGCGCGAAAGCGTGGGCCTCACTGCATTGGAATCCCGGATTCCATGAGCCCTGAGCACCCATGAGCACTTCCAAGACTCCTGCCAAGAAGAAGGCCGTCAAGACCGCCAAGACTGCCAAGACTGCCAAGACCGTCAAGCGCGCGAACCCGACCGCCGTCCAAGCCGATTCGGGTAACGGTGCGGTCTCCCTCGCTCCGATCGTGGCCGCGATGCGCAAGAAGCTGCCCAAGGCGCGCCAGGCCGAGGCCTTCGTCAAGGCCTTCTATGTCCGCATGGGCGACGACGAGCTGCCCCAGCACAGCGCCGCGGGCTGGGCGGCACTGGCCGCCGACTTCCTCGATTTCGCGCGCGTGCGCAAGTCCGGCAAGGCGCTGGTGAGGCTGTTCAACACCACCGTGAAATCGCATGGCTGGGAGTCGCCGCACACGGTCCTGCAGATCGTCAACGACGACATGCCGTTCCTGGTCGACTCGATCACGATGCGGCTGGCGGAGATGGGCATCGGCGTGCACGTGCTCGGCCACCCGGTGGTCTGCTTCGAGCGCGACCGCTCCGGCCGGGTGACCGCGATCGGCTCCGGCAATTCCGAGTCGCTGATGCACCTGGAGATCGACCGCCAGGCCAGCGACACCATGGCCGACATCGAGCAGGCCATGCAGGCGGTGCTGGCGGACGTGCGCGCGATCGTGGTCGACTGGCAGGCGATGCGCGACAGGATGGTCGAGATCGCCGATGAGCTGCCGGACCGGCAGTCGCCGGTCAACGAGGCCGGCCGGCGCGAGGCCCGGGAGTTCCTGCGCTGGGCGGCGGACAACCACTTCACCCTGCTGGGATACCGCGAGTACGAGGTGACCCGCCAGAAGGGCGTCGAGGTGCTGAGCGCGGTCAAGGACAGCGGCCTGGGCCTGTTGCGCGCGGGCGATGTCGGCAAGCCGCGCCTGCTGACATCGCTGGCGGCCCACTTCATGCCGCAGTCCGGCGCGGTCGACGCGCTGATCCTGACCAAGACCAATGCCCGCGCCACCGTGCACCGGCCCGGTTACATGGACTATGTCGGCATCCTCGACTTCGATGCCGCCGGCAAGCCGGTCCGCGAGCAGCGCTTCCTCGGCCTGTACACCTCCAGCGCCTATACCTCGCGCCCGTGGAACATCCCGCTGGTGCGCGAGCGCCACGAGTACGTGATGGAGCGCTCCGGGCTGGCGCCCAACAGCCACAATGGCAAGGCGCTGCGCCACATCCTGGAGACGATGCCGCGCGACGAGCTGTTCCAGGCCAGCGGCGACGAGCTGTTGCGCACCGCGATGGCGATCCTCGGCCTGCAGGAGCGGGTACGCAGCAAGCTGTTCCTGCGCCGCGACCGCTATGGCCGTTATTTCTCGGGCCTGGCCTATATCCCGCGCGACCGCTTCAACACCGAGGTCCGTCACCGCATCGAGGCGATGCTCAAGCGGGTCCTGTGCGGCGAACACATCGACACCAACGTGCAGCTCAGCGAGTCGCCGCTGGCGCAGCTGCACCTGATCGTGCGGCCGAAGTCCGGTGAGGCGATCGAGATCGATCATGCCGCGATCGAGGCCGAGCTGGCCGAGATCGTCCGCAACTGGCAGGACGACCTGCGCGACGCGCTGATCCGCCGCCATGGCGAGCAGGAAGGCCTGCACATCAGCCAGCGTTTCGGCCGTGCGCTGCCGGCCGGCTACATCCAGCACTCCGGCGCCGAGGCCGCCGCCGGCGACGTCGATCACCTGGCCGCGCTGACCGGCCCGGACGACCTGGGCCTGAGCCTGTGCCGCCAGCACGAGGGCGTCGGCGGCCTGCGCTTCAAGTTCTACCGCCAGCTCGACGACATTCCGCTGTCGGACGCGCTGCCGATGATGGAGAACATGGGGCTGCGGGTGATCGCCGAGCATCCGTTCCGGATCCTGGTCGACGACGTTCCGCTGTACATCCAGGACTTCGAGGTCGAGTCCGCCGGCGGCGACATCGACATCGAGCAACTGGGCGCCAACTTCGAGGACGCCTTCGCCCACATCTGGCGCGGCGATGCCGAGAACGACGGCTTCAACCGCCTGATTCTCGGCGCCGGCCTGTCGTGGCGCCAGGTCGCGATGCTGCGCGCCTACTGCAAGTACCTGTTGCAGGTCGGGGTGCCGTTCTCGCAGGCCTATGTCGAGCAGACCTTCGCCCGCTATCCGTTGCTGGCGCGGCTGATGGTCGAGCTGTTCGAGGCCCGCTTCCATCCGTCCACCGGCGGCGAGAGCAAGGCCGAGATCAAGGCCGGAATGGCGGCGTTCCGCGCCGAGCTGGAACGGTTGGCCGGCGGCGACGCGTCCGCGCTGGCGGCGCTGGCGCCGGTCATCGAGGCCCGCGCCGGCAAGCGCGAGGCGCAGACCGAGGCGACCCGCAAGGCGCTGAAGGTCCTGCTCGACCGCGTCTCCAGCCTCGACGAGGACCGCATCCTGCGCAGCTACATGGGCGTGATCGAAGCGACCCTGCGCACCAGCTACTACCAGAACGGCGGGGCCGACGACGGTGCCGACAAGGGCTACGTCAGCTACAAGTTCGACTCGGCCAAGGTGCCGGACCTGCCCAAGCCGCGCCCCTACCGCGAGATCTTCGTCTACGGTCCGCGCGTGGAGGGCATCCACCTGCGTTTCGGTCCGGTCGCCCGCGGCGGCCTGCGCTGGTCGGACCGCCGCGAGGACTTCCGCACCGAGGTGCTGGGCCTGGTCAAGGCGCAGATGGTGAAGAACACGGTGATCGTGCCGGTCGGCTCCAAGGGCGGCTTCATCAGCAAGCGTCCGCCGGCCGATGGCGACCGCGACGCGGTGTGGGCCGAGGGCGTGGCCTGCTACAAGATGTTCATCAACGGCCTGCTCGACATCACCGACAACCTGGTCGACGGCAAGGTGGTGCCGCCGCGCGACGTGGTCCGCCACGACCAGGACGATCCCTACCTGGTGGTCGCCGCCGACAAGGGCACCGCGACCTTCTCCGACATCGCCAACGGCATCGCCCGCGAGCACGGCTACTGGCTCGACGACGCGTTCGCCTCCGGCGGCTCGGTCGGTTACGACCACAAGGGCATGGGCATCACCGCCAAGGGCGCCTGGGAGTCGGTCAAGCGCCACTTCCGCGCGCTCGGCCGCGACAGCCAGAAGCAGGACTTCACCGCGGTCGGCATCGGCGACATGTCCGGCGACGTGTTCGGCAATGGCATGCTGCTGTCCAGGCACATCCGCCTGATCGCCGCGTTCGATCACCGCCACATCTTCATCGATCCTGAGCCGGAGGCGGCGCGTTCCTACAAGGAGCGCCAGCGCCTGTTCAAGCTGCCGCGCTCCAGTTGGCAGGACTACGACACCGCGCTGATCAGCAAGGGCGGCGGCGTGTTCCCGCGCAGCGCCAAGTCGATCCCGCTGTCGAAGCAGGCGCGCGAGGCGCTGGGCATCGACGAGGGCATCGAGGCGATGAGCCCGAACGAGCTGATGAGCGCGATCCTGTGCGCGCCGGTCGACCTGCTGTGGAACGGCGGCATCGGCACCTACGTCAAGGCCGCCAGCGAGACCCACGCCGACGTCGGCGACCGCGCCAACAACGCGCTGCGGGTCAATGGCCGCGATCTGCGCTGCAAGGTGGTGGGCGAGGGCGGCAACCTCGGCCTGACCCAGCTCGGCCGCATCGAGGCCGCGCATCATGGCGTGCTGCTCAACACCGACTTCATCGACAACTCCGCCGGTGTCGACACCTCCGACCACGAGGTCAACATCAAGATCCTGCTCAACGGCGACGTCCAGGCGAAGAAGCTGACGGTGCCGGCGCGCAACAAGCTGCTGGCGGCGATGACCGACGAGGTCGAGGCGCTGGTGCTGACCGACAACTACCGCCAGAACCAGGCGATCAGCCTGATGGAGCGGATGAGCGTGCCGCGGTTGGGCTCCAAGCAGCACTTCATCCGCACCCTGGAACAGCAGGGCCTGCTCGACCGCCAGATCGAGTTCCTGCCCAGCGACGCCGAGCTCGCCGAGCGCAAGGCGCGCGGCCAGGGCCTGACCCGTCCGGAACTGTCGGTGCTGCTGTCCTACGCCAAGCTGGTGATCTACCAGCAGTTGCTGGAGTCGGACATTCCCGAGGACCCGTACCTGTCCAAGGAACTGGTGCGCTACTTCCCGCAGCCGTTGCAGAAGAAGTACGCCGGGTCGATGGAGCACCACCGGCTCAAGCGCGAGATCATCGCCACCGCGGTCACCAACTCGATGGTCAACCGCATGGGCGCGACGTTTACCCTGCGCATGACCGAGGACACCGGCCGCAGCGCCGCCGAGGTCGCCAAGGCCTACACGATCAGCCGCGAGGCGATCGATGCGCGGGCGCTGTGGGCGCAGATCGACGCGCTCGACGGCAAGGTGCCGGAGTCGGTGCAGATCGACGCGCTGAAGGTGATCTGGCACCTGTTGCGGACCATGTCGCGCTGGCTGCTGTCGCGCCCGGGGGCGATTCCGGAGATCACCGACGCGATGGCCCGCTACGGCGCCGGTCTCAAGGCGGTGCAGGCCGCGCTGCCGACCGCGATGTCGGAGGTGCGTCGCGAGGGCTTCGAGGCGCGCAAGACCGAGTGGAAGGACAAGGGCTTCCCGGCCCCGCTGGCCGAGCAGCTGGCCGCGTTGCCGTTGCTGGAATTCGGCTGCGACATCGTCGAGGTGGCCAACGCCCGCCGGCTGCCGCCGGCCGAGGTCGCCTGCGCCTACTTCGCGCTCGGCGCGGCCCTGCACATGCCGTGGCTGTACGAGCAGATCGATGCGCTGGAGGTCGACGGTCGCTGGCAGGCGCTCGCGCGCGGCGCATTGCGCGACGAGCTGGGCGTGCAGCAGCGTGCCCTGGTCGGGCAGATCCTGTCCAGCGGCGGCAGGCAGTCGGCCAGCGCCAAGGTCGAGGCGTGGTTGAACCGCGACGACCCGTCGCTGCGCTTCACCCAGGCGATGCTGTCGGAACTGCTGAACCAGAAGGCGGTCGACTACCCGACCGTGTCGGTGGCGGTGCGCCGGCTGGCCCAGGTCGCCGGCACCAGCGTCTGAGTGCCGGCGGCGCGATCCATCGTCGCAACCGCGGGGCCCGGAGGCGGACGTAGCGCCTCCGGGGTATCCTCGGCCGAAGCCACCAGGAGTCGCCGATGACCGTATCGCCCCGGATCGCCTTCTTCGCCAGCCCCGCCGAGGGGGCCGGACAGGCCTTCGAGGAACTGGTCGCCCGGCACGGCCAGCACGACCCTGCCGAGGCCGACGTGCTGGTCGCGCTCGGCGGCGACGGCTTCATGCTGCAGACCCTGCACCGTTACGGCGGGCAGGGCAAACCGGTCTACGGAATGAAGCTGGGCAGCGTCGGCTTCCTGATGAACCATCACCATCCCGACGGTCTGCTCGAACGCCTGCACGCGGCCGAGCCGGCGGTGCTGAGGCCGCTGGAGATGGTCGCGGTCACCGAGTCCGGTGCGACCGTCGGATCGCTGGCCTACAACGAGGTCTCGCTGCTGCGGCAGACCCGCCAGGCCGCGCATCTGTCGATCGAACTCAATGGACAGGTCCGTCTCGACGAGTTGATCAGCGACGGCGTGCTGGTCGCCACCGCGGCCGGCAGCACCGCCTACAACTTCTCCGCGCACGGCCCGATCCTGCCGCTGGGGACCAATGTGATCGCGCTGACTCCGATCGCCGCGTTCCGGCCACGACGTTGGCGCGGCGCGGTGCTGAAGGCCGATACCGAGGTCAGGTTCCGGGTGTTGGACCCGTACAAGCGGCCGGTCAGCGCGACCGCCGATTCCCACGAGGTCCGCGATGTGGTCGAGGTGACCATCCGCGAGTCGCGCGATCGCACGGTCACCCTGTTGTTCGACCCCGAGCACAATCTCGAGGAGCGGATCCTGGCCGAGCAGTTCTCCAGCTGAGCGCGCCGCCGTTTGCGGCGGCGAAAGTCTCAGCGGATGACACCGGAGCAGGGCACAATGGCGGCATGCCAGACCGTGATGCCGACCCCCTGATCGTCGCGATATCCTCGCGCACCCTGTTCGACCTGGAGGACAGCCATGCGCTGTTCGAGGCCCAGGGCATCGATGCCTACGCCGACTACCAGCGCGACCACGAGGACGACATCCTGCCGCCGGGCGTCGCCTTCCCGCTGGTGCGCAAGCTGCTCGGGCTCAACGATGGCGCGCCGCCGGAGGCGCCACGGGTCGAGGTGATCCTGATTTCGCGCAATTCGGCCGATACCGGGCTGCGCATCTTCAACTCGATCGCCCATCACGGGCTGTCGATCAAGCGTGCCGCGTTCAGCAACGGCTCGCCGCCGTTCCCGTACATCCGCCCGTTCGGCGCCGACCTGTTCCTGTCGACCCATGCCGAGGACGTGCGCAGCGCACTGCAGGCGGGGGTCGCCGCGGCGACCCTGCTGCCGGCGCGGGCGGCGCAGCAACGGCACGACCAGTTGCGGATCGCCTTCGACGGCGACGCGGTGATCTTCGACGACGAGGGCGAACGGGTATCGCGCGAGGGCGGCCTCGACGCCTTCGCCGCGCACGAGCGGGCCCGCGCCGGCGAGCCGCTGTCGGGCGGGCCGTTCCGCGGATTTCTCGATGCCCTGCACCGGCTGCAGGCGGCGTTCCCGGTCGGCCAGGACGCGCCGATCCGTACCGCGCTGGTCACCGCTCGCTCGATCCCGGCGCACGAGCGGGTGATCCGCACCCTGCGCGACTGGGGCATCCGCCTGGACGAGGCGCTGTTCCTGGGCGGTCGCGCGAAGGGCCCGTTCCTGGACGCCTTCGGCGCGGATATCTTCTTCGACGACTCGGTCCACAACATCGAGTCGGCGCGCGGCCTGGTCGCCGCCGGCCACGTACCGCACGGCATCGCCAACCGCGACTGACGGCGGCCGTCGCCGTTCAGTCAGGGATCGCGGCTTACGCCGCGATCCCCGGGCTGCGCCCGGGAATCCCCAAAGTTTGCTTCGCAAACCTTGGGCCCCGCCGTTGCGCTGCCATACCCCCATTCGCACCTGCGGTGCGAATCGCCCCCTGACTCAGGGGGCTGGGCCGTCCATACCTATCTCGTAGGAGCGGCGTAAGCCGCGATGGGGCTTTCATGGGAAGGCCTGGTCGCAGCTCACGCGGCTCCTACAGAAGCGATGGCCTTCTCCCGTACGCGCGGCGTGAGCCGCGGTATCTGGATGCAGCCGGATACCGTTCCTTCAGCCCTGGTCCTGTTCGCCGAGGTTGATCTCGGCGACCTTCCAGCTCAGGCCCTGTCGGCGCAGCACGACCTCGACCGGCATCTGTCCGGGGTTGTCCAGGCCGACACTGAAGCGGTCGTGCGACTGCAGGCGGTAGTGCGCGTGCTCGAACGGGTCCGGCGCCGGCTCGGTGCTGACCGGCTTGTCCAGCTCCAGGCCGGAGGCGGTGCCCTGGCGCCAGGCGACCCGCCCGCGCATCAGCACGCCGACGCCATCGGGGGTGGCGACGTAGTCGATCAGGCTGCCGCTGAGGTGCCCGGCGACCGCCATCGCGACCGAGCCGAGCAGGCTGTCGCCGATCACCGGGCCGGCCTGGCGGGCGATGAAATCCTCGCTCTGTGCGCGCAGATTGTCCTGCAACGCGGGAAAGTCGACATGGCGGGCGAGAGCGGCGGCGTCGTCCTCGCGCAGCGCGGTCCGGATGCCGTTGACCGCGTACAGCGGCGAGGCCAGATACAGGCCGGCCAGTACCGCGGCGAGCAGGATGAGCGACAGCAGGAATTTCTTCATCGGATCCAGGCGGACAAGGTGGGACGGTCGCGACGCAGGACCGC